>NZ_JBHSBQ010000141.1:0-141857 GCF_042650665.1 Microvirga sp. GCM10011540
CATCGTCTCGTCCACGATCTGGAGTTTGTCCTGGAGGCTCCAGCGCCGCCGGCGCTCTGTGCCGAGAACTTCGATCTTCATTGATCTACTGACCTTAAAGCTAGCCTTAAGGTCAGAACGTCACGTGTAAACAGCACTCTCACAAGAGGGCCCACGCCGAGTGCTTACGCTTTATCCTGCATGAAGCAATAAAGATGCAGCTGAAGCTGCGCTGAGAGCTTATGAAGAAGGCCACCCAGCTATCTGTGAGCCAAAAGAAAGGTCAGATGACGCGTTCGGTGCATTCGGCCCTTCGCATCGTATCCGTCGCCACATCGAAGGGCTATTATATGCACTCATCTTTGTGTTACGATTAAAATATGAACTTCATATCAGTAACTTAGCTTACATAAAGCACATGCCGCGTTGCTAGCCGGCGTGATACACGTAGAGCAACAATCTTCTACCGAGAATTCCATCTGCGAAGCAATTCTAGTAGCCTCTCGTCATTACGAAGAATCGGATTTCCATCACGTATGCGCCGGAGCGTCGCTTCCGTTGCGAAGGGCCAAGCAGCCACATTGTCTGGGAGGATTGCATGTAAAATCGCCAGAACTTTTTCTGGATAAAGGTCAGCAAGATTGTCTTTGGAGCGTCTGAGATTAGGAAGGAACAGATACTCTCGGTCAATTGTCGTAAGAAGCGGCAGCACGATATCAGCTATGATTGGAAAATTCTTAGCATCAGAAAACGCTAAGTCACAAAGCCGGACAGATGCGGAGGCCGTCTTAACAGACTTCTGGCGCGGCCAGACATCTTTGAGAAACTCTATCAATCTGTCCGTATGCGTCTTATGCACACTATGCGCTCCAAGTTCTGACACATGCTCCACCTGCCAAAGCATTTGAGACCTGAACTCGTCGCTGGAATGCAAGATCACCTCATACAATTCTGCATTTGAGATGTAACGCTTTCCAGATTGTTGCTTGGACGCCCAGCCGCTTAAAAGCATGCTGCAAAGTACGTTTTCATACCCCTTACTCAGGCCTCGGAATTCCGAATTCCGTGCAAGACGCAGCAAGCTCGGCTTTAATCTCTCAAACAACTTAGAATTAGGAAACCTAGCTCCCCAGAAGAATCCGTCCCAGATCGCTTCTCGTTCAGATGTTGGGCCTTTCTCCAACCTCGAAATCAGATTTGCCTCAGTCCATTTAGGATCGATAATATGAAACCAGACCAAATTATAGCTAAGGATGGAAAGTACGTGGCAACGTGCATCTCCTTCCAAAAGGAGCATCTCATTTACAAGGCTGAGCCAGCTAGCCGGGAAGCCTTTCCCCGCCTTCAATTCATTCTTATGGGGATGAGAAAATAGCGCCTCTGCGATTTTTCCTGCGCGGGAATTGATTGCTTCAGACGACCAGTCGCGTGCTCCGCTTCCGCGCACGATGCTAGACTTGCTTTCGGGCAGCCTCTCCCGAAGCGCATGGATGCATTTCAGTATGAGAGCTTCGAAAAGCTCAAGATGTTCCGTCGCAAGCCTCTTAGAATTTCGATCTATCCATTCAGATACAGGCCACGTAATTACCCACGGCGTTGCTGGGGCTGGTTTCAGGCGCTGACGGTCGCGAGAATGGTGCCGAAGACGGTGGCACCTGGTGTGAGCCGAGCCGTATCGACGACGGTGCGCACGGCGGCTTCGCCTTCAGCCGCCCACATGGCCCGATAGCCGTTGGTCACCTTGCGCTGAATCACGGCCGGTCGGAGCGCGCGCTCGCAGGCGTTGTTGGTCGCCTCAACCAGGCCGGACCAGTGGGCGAAGGTCAGAAGCTGATCGCGAGCGCGCCGGACCTTGCTCTGCAGGGCGCGGGCGAGATCACAGGAGGTCGGCGCGGCCAGGATATCGTCCAGACTGCGTTCCAGGGCCCGGCGCTTGCGAGCCAGGGTCGAGGCGGCCAGGGTTGCGACTTCCTGCGCCAGGGCAAAGGCCCGGTGCAGCCACAGCTTGAGGCGGGAGGGCAGCACATCCGCGCTTGCCTCATCGGCATAGGCCACATCGCGGGCGAGATGAGCCAGGCAGGCCTGGTGGGCGTCCGCATGGCCCTGCTGCGCGCTGTAGCGGTCGGAACACCAGACCTCAGGCCGGTGTCCGCCCATCACGGTCCGGACCACGATGGCACCGCGGGTCGGCGCGGCGTGATGGACCACCGCCTCCGAGCAGCGAAACACCCAATGGTAGGCGTTCGAGCCCTCAATCCGGACGCCGGTCTCATCGGAAACGACGACCCGGGCTTGCCGCAGTGCGGCCACCGCCCGGGCCCGGCCCTCGGCAAAGCGCCCCTGTGCCCGGCGCAGCAGGTTCATCAGGCCGCCCTGGCTGAGCGTCAGGCCGAACAGGTCGGCGAATGCGCTTTGCAGCCGCTCGTAGGACAGAGCCTGGAAGGTCTTGAGATAGGTCGCCATGGCATGGATGCGCGGCCCGAACGGCGTGCCCTTGGCCGCTTCTGGCACGGGGGCGATAACCTGTGTCCCGCAGGACGGACAGCGCACCGCCAGACGCCGATGGCGCTCGATCCACGGCTTGATGGCGGGCAGCTCGATCCTGTCGTGTTCGCTCACGGTCTCGGTCGGAAGATCGGTCGCCAGCCTGGTCCGGCAGCATGGGCAGTGGTCCGGCTGATGGTCGACGAGGCGATCCACATCCGGGCTCATGGCGCGGCTGTGCCCGTCATGGCCCGGCTTGGCGCCCCCGGGCTTGGCCTGATCACGCCGCTCCTTGCGATCGGTCGCGGGCGGCTTGGAGGAGGTGCGCGAGGTCTTCGGTGGGCGCTGCAGCCGCAGCACCAGCTCAATCAGCTCTTCCTTGCTCAGACGTTCAAGATCGCTGCGGCCCATCCCAGCAGGGAATCAGCGAATCCCGCTTCGCGCAAGGGCCTGGGTAATTACGTTCGTCAGGTATTGATGGTCCGTCCTTGTAGAAGCGCATTGCTGGAGAGACTTTCGATACTTATTTGTTCTGTGGCTATGGCCATTTCCAGCTTTAGGTATGTTGGAGGATGATTGTCCCCAGACCCATACTAATTTCAAGCCTAAATTGCGCTTTTTAACAGTTTGCTGTCGCATAGGTTGTGATATATTTAGGCGCGGCGGCGTGGTTAGACACGCATAACCTGCTTGAGGCCGGGAATTGAGCGCCAAGGTTTCCTAGGAGAAAAAGGCATGGTTACAGGGTAATTCCACCCTCCGCGATCAGTAAGTGGCGGGCCGGGCCAAGTTCTTGAGACGCCGTAGAGCGTCGCCTCCCCTCGCCCGCGCCACACGGCGGCGAGGTCGCGCAGGCCCCGCATCACGAGCCATGTCACCCCCAGCACGGTCACCGGCACGGCGACGAGCAACATTCCTTGAATGAATTCGGGCCAGGTGTGAAACTTCGAGAGCCAATCGGCAATGACGCTGTAGGGCTGGTCCATGACGAACTCCTCCGGTGAGACGACCACCAGGAGCCCTCCTGGTGGCCGGGGAGTTCAGAAGTCGCCTGAGACGACCGTACTGCCCTTTAGGCTTTCGCCCTGGACATACGACAGCACCTCCCCGACCCAAAGGTGAGGAGGCATCGTTGCGGTCGATGCCGACCGCTCAGGTTGAGGTTCTGACGCCCCGAAGCCGGGTGCGCCCGGCTCTACGGTCAGGCTTAGCACGGGGCGATGGGGCGATCCACCGGCAAGCGGTGGCGGACGCGTGCGCGCCCCCGGCGCCGTGGGCCGGAGGCCCCTGCCCGCCCGCGGCCCGTCTCATCGGCGGGTCCGCCCCGTTCGGCTGCGCCACAGAAATCGGGCGCCGGAAACGGGTCGCGCCGCAGGCCGCCATTTGGGATCTCCTTCCCGGGCATCGGGCCCATGCGAAAGAGGAACCCATCCATGACGACACTCATGAACAAGACCGCCATCGTGACCGGCGCGAGCTCCGGGATCGGCTACGCGACCGCGAAACTCTTCGCCCGCGAGGGCGCGAACCTCGTGGTGGCGGCGCGCCGGGCCGACGGGCTGAGCGCGCTCGTCGCCGAGATCGAGCAGGCGGGCGGCAGGGCCGTCGCGGTCGCGGGCGACGTGCGGGACGAGGGGCTTGCCCGCGCCCTGGTCGAGACGGCGGTCGATGCCTTCGGGGGGCTGGACATCGCGTTCAACAATGCCGGCACGAACGGCGAAATGGGCCCGACGCCCGAGGTCTCGCTGGAGGGCTGGAACGAGGCGCTCGCGGTGAACCTCACCGCCGCCTTCCTGGGCGCGAAGCACCAGATCCCGGCCATGCTCGACCGTGGAGGCGGTTCGCTGATCTTCACCTCGACCTTCGTGGGCCACACGGTCGGGATGCCGGGCGTGGCGTCCTACGCGGCCAGCAAGGCCGGGCTGATCGGGCTCACGAAATCGCTGGCGGCCGAGTTCGGCCCCAAGGGCATCCGGGTCAACGCGCTCCTCCCCGGAGGCACGGACACCCCCATGGCCGAGGCTTGGGTCAGCACGCCGGAGGCGAGGGCCTTCGTGGAAGGTCTCCACGCGCTGAAGCGGCGGGCGCGCCCCGAGGAGATCGCCCGGTCGGCGCTCTACCTCGCGTCCGACGCGTCGAGCTTCACGACCGGGGCCGCCCTTCTGGCCGATGGCGGGGTCTCGATCAACCGCACCTGACCCGGTCGCCGGCGCAGGCCCCAGGCGCCGCGAGCGGACCGGCTCTCCACGCCCTTGCCGTTCATGGCCCGGGCCCCTCCCTCCCCCTTGTGGGGAGGGGCGGCTGCTTGGGCAGCCGGCGGAGATGGGCGCGGGTCAGGCCGGTCGGCGGCGTCCGGCGCCTTCGGGACGGCAGCGGACTACTTGCGCTTCAAGCCGATGACGCTGGCATTCGATGAGCCGAGCCGGAGCTTGCGCTCCAGATCCTCGATCTGCCGGGAAACGGCATTGAGGTTGGATCGGATCGCGTAGAGGTCCGACGCAAGGAGCGAGGGGGCGTAGGCCCCGTCGCCCGCAGCGGCCGGAGCCGGGTTCGAAGGAGGTTCGTCACGCGCCGGCCGGCGCGCACCGGTCATCCAAGCCCACAGCTTTCGCCCGAGAAGAACGATCAGGAAGAGCAGCCCCAGGCCCAGAGCCAGGGCCACAGCCAAAATCCCGATCGCAAAGAACTGATCCCCGCCCATATTCACGCCACACGTGCTCCAACACACTCTCGCCTATCGCTCTGATAACTAGAGCGGAATTCGGACGAGGTGAAGAGACGCCTTATCCCGTCGCGGCCGGGAAGCGCGAGTGTTCTTTTTGCATGAGCGCCATGCCGGCAAGCCGCCTGCCGCTCGGAGCCGCTTCTAGCGGCGCATCGGCGTCCGGACCGGACGCGGCCGGCGGCGTCGCTCCCACCACACCACGACCCTGCGGCGAAGCCTGCGCGCGAGCGGCAGATCGATGGAGAGAATGGCCACGCCCAGAGGGATCATCCAGAATCCCAGGATCGGCAGGAAGCCGACGAAGCCCGCCGCCACGAGCGCAACGCCGAGCCCGATCCGAAGGGCACGCGAGCGCGGCAGACCGACACGCCTGCCGCCGAAGCCGATGTGATGCCTGGTCATGACTCACGTCCCGGGCCGCGGCCCGTGCTGCCGAATTCTCTTCGCTCAGGCGGTGGGTGTGGTCCTGTAATAGGCGTCGACCCTCGCGCCGTACTCGTCGTCGGTGAACGGATCCTCGTCGGCCCCGTAGCGCGGAGCCTCGGCAAGCCGGTCCTTGTCGATGTCGACCACGTAGCCGCCCAGCCGGGTGTCGTAGGTCAGCGAGCGCCAGGGCAGCGGATGATAGCTCTCGCCGATCCCCAGAAAGCCGCCGAAGCTCATCACCACATAGGCGACCTGGCCCGAGACCTTGTCGACCATGAAGTTGTACACGGTTCCGAGCTCCTCGCCGGTCCGGTTGAAGACCGGAGTGCCCTCGACCTTGCTGGAGGCGATCAGGCGCCGCGTTTCCTCAACGGCGATGCCCTCGCCCGCGGGGTCGAGCTCCATCGACCCCGGTTCGCGGACCTGTCTCTCGTCTGGCAGTTTCGTCGGCATGGCATCCTCCTCGGAGGGGAACGCCATGGCGCCGAGGCCGTTCCGGCAGGAGCCGGGCCGCGAGGGCCGATCAGGACCTGCAGCCCGACGCCGCCCCCGTCGGCAGCGGCGGAAGCCGTCCTATGCGGGCAGCCGTCCGTCGGGCGTGTAGCTGTCGACCGCCTTGGGCAGATCCCGCGAGAGCCTCGCAAGCAATTCGTCCCGCGGCAGACCGGTCCGCTGGGACAGGTCGTCCAGCACGTCGGGGCCGATGGCCTGTTCGAGCTCCTGCGGCGACATCTCCTTGTTGGGTCCGTGTCCGACCCAGGATTCCGCCGCCTCGCCCTGGCCGTTCTGCTTGAAGCGCTCCACCAACTCGCCGAGGCCGCCGTTCAGCAATCCGCCGGCACCTGCGCCGCCCGCCATGCCGCCCAGGCCGCCTAAACCGCCCAGGCCGCCAAGGAGGCCGCCCAGCCCTCCCTGCTGCTGGTGGCCCTGCTGACCGCCGGGGCCCTGGCCCCCCGGGCCGTTCGAACCCTGCCCGCCGAGCATTTCGGCAAGCTTGTCCCTGTTCTGGTATCCCGCAATCGCGAGCAGGCCCAACAGGGCGGTCATGGATGGAAATCCGCGGCTCATGCCAATCCTCCTCAGTGTCGAACGAAAACCGGAAAGCAAAAAGCCCGCTGCCAGGCAGCAGGCTCCTGTCGTGTCAGGATTCCGGGTGATGCCCACCGGATCCTAACGGCCGGGAATCCAGGAAGATCCCACGCAAGGACAAGCTCCCTTTCCGAAACGGCATCCGGCGCGCTATGAGGGGCAGCGGCCCAACTTCGGGCCCGACGGCACCGGCACTCAGGGGGAAACATCATGCGGATCATCGTCTATGGCGTCGGCGCAATCGGCGGCACGGTCGCGGCGGCCCTCGCGCTGTCCGGCCAGCAGGTGATCGGCATCGCCCGCGGCGCTCAGCTCGAGGCGATCAGAACCGACGGCCTGCTGCTGCGGTCGCCCGACCGGACCGCGCGAGCCCATTTTCCATGCGTGTCCGATCCCGCCGAGATCGACTTCCGTGCGGACGACGCGATCCTGCTGACGATGAAGACGCAGGACACCCTCGCCGCCCTGGAACGGCTTCGTGCCGCGGGCGTCGTCGAGCAGCCGATCTTCTGCGTTCAGAACGGCGTCACCAACGAGCGCCTGGCCCTGCGCCGTTTCCCCGAGGTCCATGGCGTGACCGTCATGATGCCGGCGACGATCTCGGCTCCCGGCGAGGTCAGCGCCTTCTCGACCCCGCGTCACGGCATATTCGACATCGGACGCTATCCGGGAGGCAGCAACAGGCACGACACCGCTCTCGCCGAGGCCCTGGAGGCCGCGAACATCGCCGCCTTCGTCACGCCCGACGTGATGCAGAGCAAGTACGGCAAGCTGCTGCTCAACCTCCGCAACATCCTCGAAGCCGCGCTCGGCCTGGATGCGGACCTGAAGCACTTCGGCGCCCTGCTCCGCGCCGAGGCCGAAGCAGTCTTCGCGGCGGCCGGAATCCCCTGGCGGGATATCGGGGCCTCCGATCCGCGCCGCGAGCAATTGATGCGCTACCAGCCGATTCCGGGCGTCGACCGTTCGGGCGGCTCGACGACGCAGAGTCTCGCCCGCGGAGCCGGCTCCGTCGAGACCGACTATCTCAACGGCGAGATCGTGCTGCTCGGCCGCCTCCACTGGGTACCGGTTCCGGCCAATGCCTATTTCGTCGAGTTGAGCGCCAGGATGGTGCGCGAGAAGCTCAAGCCGGGCGCGATTTCCGTCTCGGAGGCGGAGGCCGGCTTGGCGGCCGCCGGCGCCCATCTCGGGACCTGAACCGTTCGGGCGCAGGCGGCCGGCTTTCCCGCCGCCGGCTCAGCCCTTCCTCTGGGTCCTCTTCCGCTTCGTGGCCTCTTCGGCGGGCTGATCGCTGACCGCCTCCTTCGCGCTCACGGCGGCCACGGGAGGCGCATCCTCGACGGTTGCCGCCGGGCGCTCCTGCGCGGCGTCGCTCAGCTCGCGCTCCGCCCTGTACCAATGATCCTGCGGGTCGCCCGTGCGGCCCTCCCTCTCCCAGATCTCATAGGCTTTCTGGCGGATCATCTCCTCGCTCGCACCCGTGTTTTCCTCCCGGCCGCCACCACCCGGGCCTTCGAGCACCTGACGGCCCAGATCGAGGCCAATGCGGGGTGTTGCATCCGGACCGGTTTTTTCCTGGGTCATGATCGCTCCTATGTGCCTGTCTGAATATCAATGCTGGCCGCGAAACTTGTTTCCTATCGACCCGAGAGGAACTTCGAGGCGCAGGGCCGGTTGCGGCCCGGCATCCGCAGAAAAGCTGGCGAAGGCGCCTCCCGGCCCTCCTGCGCTTCCCGCTCTATTGCGCCTCCAGCACCCGGATGGCGGCCTCCGCCAGACGCCGATGCGCCTGCGTTGTCGGATGAATGCCATCCCAGAACAGGTGCCCTTCGCAGCGCCGGTTCTGAACGCAAGGGGCGGCAATGTCGGTGAAGCCTGCGGCTGCGGGATCGCTGACCACCCGCTCCGCCATCTGCCACACATCGAGGCGGTGCAAACGCAGGCCGGCCCGGCCGGCGAATTCGGAGAGGGCCCGATCCAGGGCGCTGTTGAAATGTGCCGCGAGCGTGTTCGCGGCCTCAACGGCTTGCCTGCCATGGGCGCGCACCGCCGGAGTGATCCCGACGGCCGGCAGATTGGGCACGAGAATATCGGTCGCGCCCTCGCCTGCCAGATCGGCCACGATACTCCTCAGGGAGGCGACGGCGGCGTCCACGATCCGATGAGCCTGGGGCTGGCCGACGGTCGCCAGCAGATCGTTGCCCCCGCCATACACGATGTGAAGCGTCGACCCGCGCGCCCTGGACCCCTGCAGGTACGCGCTGGCCTGCGCCCGCAGGCTGGTGTTGCCGGACCGTGGGTCGAGACGGGCCCCGCCAACGGCATAGTTGGATCCGCCCGTCCGGCTCGGTTTCAGGGTCAGGCCGAACCGTTCGGCCAGATGCTCGACCCAGACCGGTCCGTTCGAGGCCCGTCCGGCATTGCCATTGTCGGACAGGCTGTCTCCGAAGACGACGATCCGATCGAAGGCTGCCAGGGGATGGACGGATGAGCTCATGAGGGTGAATGCTGCGGCGACGATGAGGGAACGGACAAGGCGATGCATGATGCTACCCCCTTGGAAATCGAGACTTCATGCTGCTTCCGCCCTGGCCCGGATGCGCCTCGCCCACCCTTGCAGGACCTGCTTTCCTATGTCCGCCTGTTCCGGCGCGAGAAGTACCAGATTGCGCCGATGACGATGATCACCAGCAGGATGATCCACCAGTAGTCCGTGATGCCGCCGGTTTGTCCGACTTCGGTAGGATCAGTGGCCGGAGGCGAACCGGGAGTTGCCGGAGCTTGCGCCCAAGCAGCGGACACGGCCATGAGGACGAACGCAATCGACGCGATAAGCTGATTCATGAAGCTGTCTCCCCCGGGGCTGCACCTTCGAGTCCGTGCCGCGTGTCCTGAAGAGGACTGAACGCCTCCGGCGAAGAGGCGTTCCTCCGGTTCGAGTGATTACCTTCCCGCCGGACGGCTCGCAGCCGCCTCACGTCCCGCAGAATGTCCGCAGGACACGCTCGTGCGGCTCCGGCGGCTCCGCATAGCGAGCAAGGGAAGGCTGGTCGTCGTAGGGCTTGGAAACGACCGCCAGCAGCTCCTCGAAAGGTGCGAAATCGTTGTGCTCGAGGCCCGCCTGAATGACAGCCTCGACCCTGTGGTTGCGAGGAATGAAGGCCGGATTGACGGCCCGCATCGCCGCTCGGCGGCTTGCCCCGTCCTGCGGCTCCTGAGCAAGCCGCTCCCGCCACCGCACGGCCCAGGCATCGTAGGCAAGGGGATTGATGAAGAGGTTCCTGACGGCCTCGTCGCCTTCAGGGCCGGCCGCTGCATCGCTCAACCGCCGGAACGTCAGGGTAAAGTCCGCCCCGTTCTCGGCCATGGCTTTCAGAAGATCTCCCGCCAGCGCCGGGTCCTCCTCCCGCTCTGTTGCCAATCCGATCTTCCGCCTGAGCCCTTCATGGTAGGCGGTCTCGAATTCCCGAGGAAACGCACCGAGCGCCTCGTTCGCCTCGGCAACCGCCTTTTCCTCGTCGTCGGACAGGAGCGGCAGAAGCGCCTCCGCCAGCCGCGTGAGGTTCCACAGGGCAATGCGCGGCTGGTTGCCATAGGCGTAGCGGCCCTGCTGGTCGATCGAGCTGAAGACCGTGGCTGGATCGTAAGCATCCATGAACGCGCAGGGACCGTAGTCGATGGTCTCACCCGCAACGGACATGTTGTCGGTGTTCATGACACCGTGGATGAAGCCGACATGCAGCCACCGCGCAACGAGATCCGCCTGAGCGGCGATGACCAGGTCCAGGAACGCGCGATAAGGCCGGTCGCTCCCGGCGGCCTGCGGGTAATGGCGGCCGATGACGTAGTCCGCCAGCAGGCGCAGTCCCTCCACATCCTGGCGGGCCGCGAAGAACTGGAACGTCCCGACCCGGACATGGCTCGAGGCGACACGGGTGAGAACCGCTCCGGGGAGCGGCATCTCGCGCGCGACGACATCCCCCGTCAGTACCGCGGCCAGCGCACGCGTCGTGGGAATTCCCAGCGCCGCCATCGCCTCGCTGACGAGGTACTCGCGCAGCACGGGCCCCAGCGCCGCGCGGCCGTCGCCACGGCGCGAAAAGGGGGTCGGCCCGGAGCCCTTGAGCTGGATATCGCGGCGGACATCATCCCGGTCGACCACCTCGCCGAGGAGAATGGCGCGGCCATCGCCGAGTTGCGGCACGAAATGTCCGAACTGATGCCCGGCATAGGCCATGGCGATGGGCTCGGCCTCCTCCGGCACGCGCCTGCCGCACAGGAATTCCACGCCTTCAGGACTGGCGAGCCGGTCAGGATCGAGGCCGAGCTGCACGGCAAGCTCGCGGTTCAGCCGAATAAGCTTCGGTCCCGAGACAGGCGTGGGCGCCACCCGTGCGTAAAACCGATCCGGCAGCCGGGCGTAGGTGTTGTTGAACGGGAAATGGACTGTCATGGGCCGCTTTTCATCCAAGGCATACTGAGATCGTGCCTCTTGCCTTGGAGAACAAGCTTTCAGCCGCAGATTCGGTTCGCGTGGCAGGTCTCGAAAACCGACGATCCTGCAGTCAGGGGGCTCGAATGCACCGTCGATGGCGGGAACGCGAAACCGGATTCACTCGTCCGGATGCGCGATTCCCAGGTGCCGATGGGCCTGGGCTGGGGTCATGTTGCGGATCTCCTCCTCAGTGAAGCCTCTCTCGCGCAATTGCGCTCGCTGCTCCTTGGTGATGATCAGCGACACGCCATCCTTCGCAGCAGGCCGGGCCCGTGCCTTGTCGGATGGAACCAGGCCGAGATCCTGTTCGAGGCTCCGCCTCAATTGGTCGAGATAGTCGTCCAAGCTCTGCTCCTCACAGCCCCTCCGTTCCACATGAATCGGTCGAAGGCCCCATAGGGTAGAGAGGCAACCGGTGTTCTGCCACCGGGTTCGAGCTGAGCAGGGAAAAGTTGCCGTGTGTCCAGGAGGCAGGTCCGCAGGCGACGGGATCTTCGTGTCTCCGACATCGCACCGCACCGGCTCTCGGGAACGGCCGGGGGCGCAGCCCTGCTGCATCCCCGTCGTGGCTCACGCGGCCAGGGACGACGCATCGCGCCCGTCATGGATGATGAACGCGGCAGGCGCAGCCGGATCGGGGCTTCTCTCCTGGTTCAGGAGGTTCAACGCCGCCTTGACCTCCGGCAGGCGCGAGGGCTGGCTCGCAGGCATTCCTTCCCCTTCCGCGAGGTCGATCAGATACTCGTCCCAGGCCCACCGCCACAGGATCTCGCGCTTGCTGTCGATGGTCAGGAGCGGATGGCGCAGGATATCGCCGGGGGAGGCGAACACGGCGGCCGGGTTGACGAAGGCGCGGTCGAGTTCCGGCAATTCGGGAATGTGGCAGCGGCCGTGGCGCCCATGCAGAAAGGACAAGGACACGACCCTGCCCATCGCGTCCGCGGCGTCTCGCTCCGCCTGCTGCGACGGAAGGGCGCCGGGCGCCCAAGGCCGCTCTTCGATCAAACCGGATAGCGGGGGCTGGCTCTGCCCCACGGGGAACACTTGCCGTTCCATTGCACTCCTCCAGGTGCCGTTCGATTGCTGCTCTTCCTCATAGGGTTCGACTAGTTGACCGGCGCCGGTCCGAGCCAGAGATGCAGACCCAGGCTCAGTACGAACGAAAGCGCCGCTTCGTCCCAAGCCGTCAGGTGCAGCGCCAGGGGCTGGTCTCCGCACAGGCAGGCGTAGGCAAGGGATGTCATCCCGGCCAGGAACATCAGGCCCGCAAAGGTGAATGGGATCAGGCTCGGCGGTGCGAGACTGGCGAAGCACAGGCAGAATGCGACCGACATGCACCACCGCAGCAGCACCTCCCTGTTGCGCCGGTCCGGATCGCGACGATCCTCGTCGGGATTGAACCAGTCGTGGAAGGGTGACCAGTCCTGCGGGTTGAACGTGGTCATGGCCGCCTCCTCAGCTGAGGCCGCTCCGGTCGAGGGCCTGCAGGGCCCCGAGAATGTCGTCCAGCGGCACGAGCGTGCCTGTCCCGGGAAGTCTGCGCCAGTTGGGCATGCTGTCGACCGCGCAGGCGTCGGAGGCCCAGGAGGCAAGGAGCTCCCGCTTCTCGCCGTCCGTCATGGCAGGATCGGCCAGGACATTCCACGGCTCGGGAGCGGCAGCACCGGCCTCCAAGGGGTCCGCAACGGGCATTGCCGCTGCCTTGACGGCAACGTTGCGGCTCGGAGCCACCCGGCGGATTTGTTCATCGGAAAACACTCTCTCCATCATCGATCTCCCTCCTAAAAGCATGGCCCGTGGCGGACCGCCTCATGCCTGCGCAGTCGCGCCAGTCTCCCGGTCGAAGCCGACCGTCGACCGGTGGAGAGGGGGAGAAGTCGAAGGTTCTCATCGCCACATCCTCCAATGAGCAACATGGATCCGAGAGCGCCGGACACCCGCCGGCGCCCGCTTCGCCAAGCTCAACGAGCCTTGGCGCTCAACGAGATGATGGCGCCGTCGCGCTTTTTCAAGAGGTCGAACTCTCACTCAGAAACGAGGCTGCGCGGCCTCCTCTCCTGCCGAGAATGCCGCCTCTTTTGGGGACGGGAGAAGGCGACGAACAAATGGAAACCGTTGAGGCGCACACCCGTTCTGGCCGCCTCCCTGTCGAAACCCAGGGGAACCGTTCCGTCTTCGTCCAGGTGGCCGACGGACCGCCATCGGCGCGGCTTGACGAAACCCGGCACGCGCCCGCCCACGGGCACGGCACAGTGAAGGTCCGGCTCGCGCCGGTGCTGAAACAGCCTGTAACGGCACCTCGGTTCAACCGGGATCTTCCAGTCGCCCATGCTTCCGAACGGCAGGCCCTTCTCGGCGAAGGGAACAGGGGGCGTCAGAGCCTCATCAGGGACGAAGGTGCGATGCATCTTGGCCTCCGTGAAAGCTGTCTGTCTCCAATGCGTCTCGTTGGGAGAAGGAGGATGATATCCGAGTCTGCGGCAGTCCTGTGGCAAGTCCGAAGCCGCCACCCGTGCTTAGACCTGGCCCAAGAATCTCTTGATCCTTTCCGGTCCTTCCAGGCAGGACTGCTCGCGACGAAAGGGAGAAGACGCCAAGCGCCCTCTCCCGACCGGCAGGCAGATGCCGGCTGTCCGAAGCCGTTCGGCTCATTCCGCCGCAATGCGATAGGCGCCCTCGCGGTCGCTGCCGACCGGCATTTTATGGCGATCGAACTCGATCACGTGCGGCTCCTCAAACCGGCTGCGGGCGGCGCGAGGACGATCGTTGCGGCGCGGCTCCACCGGACTGCGCAGGAGCATGTCCTTGTCGATCCGCTCGGCCTTGTCCTCGCGCAACTCGCGCTTGGCTCTCCGAAGCTGTTTTGCGACCTTTTCCAGAGCGGTTCTGAAGGCGGCATAGATATCCTTGTTCTTCGCCTCGCCGCTCATCATCCTCAGCGCCCCCATCTGAATGTTGACCGTGCATCGGTACGTGATGCCCTCCCTGGTGAAGTGGACGGTCGCGGTGTTCAGATGTCCGAAATACTTGCCAGCAACCCGCTCGATGCTCTCCCTGGCATAGCCGGGAAGCACCTCGCCGAGATCGATGTTCGAGCTTTGCACCAGGATGGTCCGATCCACGCTTTTCAGCTTCATTCGCTCCTCCTTGGTTGAAGGTTCGCCCTCGACACGGCTCAAGGGCCGGATAATCGCGGGCCGATTTTTGAGTTCGGTATCGTGACCGGTTCCTGCAAGCCCCGCTGCCCCACCCGGCCCTGGAACTTGTTCCGCGCTTTGGCATTGGCGAGGCGCACCCACACCCTGTCGCAACCTCAGCTTCTCAGGGAGGTCTTCATGCACCGTCTTGCACGACATATCGACCTGCGGCGGCAAATCCTGGCTGTAGCTCTGGCAGCCCTCGTCCTGGCGCCCGTGCCGGCGATGGCGCAGCAAATCCCCGCCGATTTTACCGCCATCGTGAAGCAGAAGATGCCTGCCGTGGTCGCGATCACCACGAGGCAGCGCGTCGAGGAACGGGAGCGGATCCAGTCGCTGCCCGAGGACCTGCCTTTCCGTGAGTTCTTCCGCCGGTACTACGACGAACGCCCAGGCCCTCCGCGGCAGCCGCGGCAATCGCTCGGGTCGGGCTTCGTGATCAGCGCCGACGGTCACATCGTGACCAACAATCACGTGGTCGAGGATGCGGACGAAATCCAGGTGGTCTTCGGAGACCGCAACAACGTCCCCGCAACGCTCGTCGGCCGGGATCCGGCGACCGACATCGCGGTGCTCAAGGTCGATCCGCAACCCAACATGGCCGTCGCCCCATGGGGCAACTCGGATGCCGCCGAGCCGGGCTCCTGGGTGATCGCGATCGGAAGTCCCTTCGGCCTCGGCGGGACGGTGACCGTGGGCGTCGTTTCGGCGCGCTCCCGCGACATCCGCTCCGGGCCCTACGACGACTACATTCAGACCGACGCCTCGATCAACCGAGGCAATTCCGGTGGTCCGCTCTTCAATGCCCAAGGCGAGGTGATCGGCGTCAACACGGCGATCTTCTCGCCCTCGGGCGTCAATATCGGCATCGGCTTCGCGGTCCCGTCCAACACGGCCCGATTGGTGGCGGATCAGCTCATCAGAACGGGCCGCGTGGAGCGCGGGTATGTCGGGTTGCGCCTGCAGGAGATTACGCCGGCGATTGCCCAGGCTCTCGGCCTCCCAGGTACGGACGGCGTGCTCGTCGCGTCCGTCGAGCCCGGCGGCCCGGCCGAGAAGGCAGGCATCAGGACGGGGGACGTGGTGACGCGCTTCAACGGGCAGCCCATCGACAGCGGCAGGGATCTCTCCCGCGCCGTCGCGGCGACCAGTCCGGGGACACAGGTTTCCCTTTCCGTCATTCGGGACGGGCAAACGCAGGAGCTGAGTGCCGTCATCGGTCAGCGAAGCGGCGCGATGGCGGCCCTGTCGGAATCCCGAGACGGACCGGATGGCGGCAGGCGGCTCGGCCTGGCGCTCAGCCCGATTCCAGAAGCAGCCCGCGGCCAACTCGGCCTGGAACCCGGAATATCGGGCGTGCTGGTCCAGCGTGTCGAGCCGAACAGCCCGGCGGCGGAATCCGGCCTCAGGCCCGGGGACGTGATCGTCTCCGCCAATAACGGGGCGGTCAGCGCACCATCCGACGTGGCGAGCGCCTGGGCGGAGGCCCAAAGACAGAAGAAGCCCGTTCTTCTGCGGGTCCGGCGCGACGACCAGTACCTCTTCGTCGCCATCGAAGCATAGCGGAGGCGCCTCCTGCGAATGCGAGGCGTCCACTTCGAAGCAAAGGCACCTGGCGCCGGCCGGCTCGGCGCCAGGTGCCGTGCTCAAGCCGCCATCTTACGGAAAGCTCTGCAGTCTCTGCCAGCCTGTCTCCGTGGAGCCCTTGAAACGATTGGGAAACATTCGTTTCGAGAGCGCCTCTTGTCCTCTCGGGGCCTCCGTGCCGTGTGAAACCGCGAAGGCTCCCGAAGGGACCCCTGGAGGGGTTGATAGGCGGGGAAACGATCCCAAATTTGGGGCGACTTCCACGCAACCATGGAGATCTCACATGGCGGAAAGACTGACGCGTCGCGAAGTGGAGGCTCTCATCGGAGCGACAGAGGACGGAACGGTGGCGGAGATCCTGCGCCTCGATCCCAGCCCTGCCGAAATCGCCGAGGCGCAGGCCTGGGTCGAGAACGAGGAGGCGATGCTCAACGAGGGCCGGTCGATCCCATCGGGCCGTGTCGGCCGGTTGATCGAGATCCTCAACCTGCGCGAGGAAGAGCTCCCGGCGGTTCCGAGACTGTAGCGATCCGGAACCGGCTCGTCTCGCCGGTTGCCGATCACCAGGGAGAGGTCCGGAGATGCAGAGGACACTGGTCCCGTTCATTATTGGGAATATTGTGCCCGGAGGACTCGCGGTCCTCTCCTTCCCGTCGGTTTTTCACTCTCTGATGTCCATGCACTATCCCGATGCGCCTCCCTTGCCGCATGTGAAAGCGCTGGACGGGCAACCGCAGCGCGCGCACGAGCATGTCCGGACCCGGGTCCAGCGGCCGCTCCGGAGGAAAGAGCACAGTTCCGCAGGCCGGCGCAGACGGG
The DNA here is from genome assembly GCF_042650665.1 of Microvirga sp. GCM10011540. Taxonomy (NCBI): domain Bacteria; kingdom Pseudomonadati; phylum Pseudomonadota; class Alphaproteobacteria; order Hyphomicrobiales; family Methylobacteriaceae; genus Microvirga; species Microvirga sp. GCM10011540. The sequence goes on from NZ_JBHSBQ010000141.1 coordinate 16,805, forward strand.
CTCCTGCGCAGATGGAGGATGCTCCTCGTGCAGCGCCCCAGCCTCGTCGAGGCCATTCGGAGCGCCAGCCGCAGCCCGCTACGACGGCTGCAGACTCACAGGCCGCTCAAAGCTAGCGTTTGCCTCGACGCGTTGGGCGGCAACCTCTTCGATCTGTCGGCGGATGGCCGGGTGATCCGCCAGGAAAGCCTGGAAGGCACGCACATCCAGGCGGAGCAGGAAGCAGTAGCCGATCGCATACACGTCCGACTGGCGCGGAAGCCCCGTGAGCAAGGCAATCTCCCCGACGAAGTCGCCACGGCCCAGCCGCACCTTCTGGCCGGGAGCGTTCACTTCCAGAGCCCCCGAGGAGATGAAGTAGACAGCGTCTCCCGGGTCCCCGCGCCGGATCAGACGCTCGCCGGGCACGGCGAATATCGGGCGCAGCAACCTGGCCAGCGCTCCGATCTGTGCCTCGGAGAGCTCGGCAAAGAGGGGCAACTGCGCCACAAGCTCCCGCGCATTCACCGCGAGATCCAGCCGAGGCTGAATCTCGGCCTTGCGACGCTCCTCCTCCACGGAGCGGCGGAGGTTGGCGTGAAGCTCCGGGCCGATAAGGCCATCGGCGAGAAGAACGTCGTATTCCAGCTCCTCCTGCCTCAGCGCGGTCTTGCGCAGAAGCCGACGCTCCAGAGACTCGGCATAGGTCGGGTACTGGAGACGAAGGGCCTCAAGGGCGCGGTCGATGGCCTCCCGGCGCCTGTCCACCATCTCTCCCAGCACCTCGCCCACCCTCGATCCGAGGATCGGAGCGATCTTGCGGTCGACGAACGGAACCAGCTCCTCCACGATGATCCGGGTTGCGAACAGCATCTCGAACCTCCTCGCGAGGAGGCGCTCCAGAAAACCGCTGATGCCGATCCGGCGATGCAGGAACTGGGCGATGTCGAAGCGCCAGTTGAAGGCCAGCGTCTGCTTCACCGCCCGCTGGAACTCGGTTCGGCCACCGCTCCGGGCGCGGTCGAGGAGCAGTTCGCTCTGTGCCAGGAGCGGCTGGACGAGCCCTGCCGAGACCGTCCGGGCCCTGTAATGCTCCAGAACCACGTCGCGCTCGCGTCCGGCCAGGGTCACCAGCCCCAGGGAGAGGCGGGAGCGATCCGAAAGTTCCTGCCCCTGCTCTGTCTGGGCCGCAGCCTGATCGATCCTCTCGGCGTAGCGGCGGGCCTCGGCAAGGGCTGTCGCCGACTCGACCTTGTACAATTCGGCCACGTCCTCGACCGCCTCCCGGACGTTCTCGAGCGCCACGGCCAGAACCTGTCCGCGCAACGCCAGGTCCTGGGGCGACAGCCGGTCGAGTCCGAGCCACTGGATGAGCCAGCGCATCGTGGTGCCCTGAACGAGCAAAGTGAACAGCACGAAGCCTGTCGCCAGAATGGCCACGAACCGCTTCACCTCCCCCGTCAGGGCATAGTTCTCCGTTACCGCAAGCGCGAGCGCCAGGGTGACGGCGCCCCTGAGGCCGCCCCAGAGGATCACGAGGCGGTAGGGCGGACTGACGGGCGGCGACAGGCGGATGGCCGTCAGGAGCGGCAGGATTCCGAACAGCACCACGACGCGCGCCAGCAACGCCGCGGCGGCCACCACGAGAATGAGAGCCAGATCGAGCCAGGTGAGATCCGCAAGGAGCCTCGGCACCAGGATGGCCGCGAGCACGAACACCAGAGAACTGGCCCAGAAGGCGACCTGCTCCCAAATGCCGGTGAGGTAGCTCCATCCGTCCGGAGAGGCCCGTGCCGGGCCGAGCAGGTTGAGGGTCATGCCCGCGATCACGACGCCGATGACGCCGGAGACGCCGAGAACCTGCTCCGAGACGATGTAGACGAGATAGGGCAGCGCGAAGCTGATCGACACCTTGGCGGGGCGGTGGTCCGGGATCGAGCCGATGAGCCACGCCGCGGCGCGGGCCCCGACATAGCCGACGAACGCTCCGCCGAAGAGGGTTTGGGCGAAGCTGAGGCTCGCTTCGACGAGGCTCAGCGGCTGCGCGGCCACCAGCACCGCCAGGAAGACGCTGAAGAGGGTGATGGCCGCCGCGTCGTTGAGAAGGCTCTCGCCCTCGACGAGCCGCCCGAGCCGAGCGGGAGCTCCGATGTCGCGGAAGATGCCGACGACCGCAATCGGATCGGTGGTCGCGACGATGGCCCCCAGCAGGAGACAGACGATAAGCGGCTGCTCGGCGAACGGCACCAGGGCAAGACCGATGATGACGGTCGCGATGAGCACCGCGAACACGGCCAGGACGAGGATCGGAACCCAGTCGGGGGCCATGCGCCTCACATCGAGCGTCAATGCCGTCTGGAACAGCAGGGTCGGCAGGAAGACATAGAGGAAGACCGTCGAGCCGACCGGGAAGTCGAGGACCGCGCGGGCGACTTCGTTGAAGGCGTCGGTGAGCTCCGTATACCAGAGGAAGGTGGCGCCCGTGCCGATCACGATGCCGATCACCGCCAGGAGAACGCTGAAGGGCAGCCGGACGATGCCTGCCAGGGGCTGGGCCAGACTGATTACCACCAGAAGGACAGCGAGCACCGACAGGATGATTGGCAATTCCACGGCGGGTCGCGCTCCAAGAGGTTCGGGCAGGGATATGTGTGTTTTAGCGGACCCCGTCCGGCGCCGTCCATAGACAGCTGCCGGATCAAGGCACCGGGCGTGTGTCGGCGCACTCCGCGCGGTTTACCCGGCGAGGCAGGCCGCAAGGCAGCCTTGAATTCTTCTTCGGCCGAGGCGGAGGTAACGGGACGGCGAGGAGCGCCCACGGGGAAGGCATGACGGCTCGTCCATCCGCCCGTGCGTCGTCCACCGGTTGCCGGACAGACGCCCGGCGCGGCAATCAAGCAGCGGCGCCAGGCCGCCGCCTGGAAGGTCCCTGCCGGAGCGGGCCTATCGGCTGCGAGACCTCACGGCCCGACATTGCCGCCTGTGCTGCCGAGGACGCTGCCCGTGGTGTAGCTCGAGTCCGGCGCCGCCAGGAGAACGTAGGTGGAGGCGATCTCGGCAGGCTGCCCCGGACGTCCGAGAGGGGAATCGGCGCCGAAGGTAGGGAGCGCATCGGGCAGCTGTCCGCCGCTCGGCTGCAGGGGCGTCCAGTATGGGCCGGGCGCGACCGCATTCACCCGGATCCCGCGACTCGCGAGCTGCTTTGCCAGCGACTTGGTGAAGGCCACGATTCCGGCCTTCGTGCAGGAATAGTCGAGAATCGACTCCGGTGGGTTGTAAGCCACCACCGATGCCGTGTTGATGATGGTCGCACCCGGGGGCAGGTGCGGCAGCGCGGCCTTCGTGATCCAGAACATCGCGTAGAGGTTCGTCTTCATCGTCGCGTCGAACTGCTCGGTCGTGATGTCCTCGATCGAGGGCTGCGCGGTCTGCCGCGCGGCGTTGTTGACGAGGATGTCGAGGCCGCCGAGTTGCTGCACGGCATCGGAGACGAGACGCCGACAGAACTCCTCGTCAGTGATGTCGCCGGGAACGGCAACGGCCTTGCGGCCCTCCGCCTCGATCAGTGCGATCACCTCCCGGGCATCCGGCTCCTCCTCCGGGAGATAGTTGATTGCGACGTCGGCCCCCTCGCGGGCGAAGGCGATGACCGCGGCCCTGCCGATGCCGGAATCCCCGCCCGTCACCAGCGCCCTGCGACCGGTGAGCCGGCCGGATCCACGATAGCTCGTCTCGCCGTGATCGGGCCTCGGCTCCATTCTCGAGGTCAGGCCGGGCCAGTCCTGCTGCTGGGGCGGGAAAGGCGGCTTGGGATACTTGTCGGTGGGGTTCTGGAGCAGCGGCGGGCTTGCGGCCTGACCCGAGGAGCCCTGCGGATTCCCCTGCTGTGCCTGCGCCACGCCCAACAGCGCAGGCGCAGCAACCAGTCCTGTCCCCAACCCGTTCACGATGTGGCGGCGTGTCGGGGGCGCAGTGGGATTCTTCGGGTCCATGATTCTATCCTCTCGGAATGATTGCCGACTGAAATTCGACCGGATTTCGAACTCGTGATCGACCTTCCGTTCGGCTCGATCACACGGCGAGAGCCTCAAGGATGAAATGGAGGGCGCCGGGCGGCGTCTCGGCCTCGCACTCGAGCCGTAACTCTTCGCGACTGCCATCGTTCCTGCGGCGACGGACGAATATTGACTGAGACCGCCGCTACAGCTGAGAGACGAGGCTGTTTGCAGTCGTTGACAACCGTTGCTCATGCAACCAATATTCAGAGAACGTTACGCAAGGCCGACTTGCGGACGACCTGTCATGTTCGCAGACCCGCTCGCCCTGAACCTGTCGGCTCCGGCGCCGCCTCCGGCACCGGAGAGGAGACGACAGCCACCCCTCGCACCACGGAGAAATGCCATGGCTGAGAAGGCCTTCGCCTCCACCGCCGACACTGCCGACAAGACCGTCTCCTTTACCGAGATAGGTCCGGATCTCTACGCCTACACGGCGGAGGGAGACCCGAATTCCGGCATCATCGTCGGGGATGACGGTTGCATGGTGATCGACGCGCAGGCGACCCCGGCGATGGCGGAGGACGTGATCGCACGCGTCCGCAGGGTGACCGACAAGCCGATCAAGTACGTGGTGCTCTCCCACTATCACGCCGTGCGCGTGCTGGGCGCCTCCGCCTACAATGCGCAGGGAATCATCGCCTCGAACGCGACCTACGACCTCATCGTGGAGCGGGGCGAGCAGGACAAGGCCTCCGAGATCGGCCGTTTCCCGCGCCTGTTTCGCGGCGAGAACACGATTCCCGAAGGACTGACCTGGCCGACCATGACCTTCGAGAGCGGCATGTCCGTCTTTCTGGGCAAGCGCGTGGTCAAACTCTTCCACCTCGGGGCCGGCCACACGGCAGGCGACATCGTCGCCTGGGTTCCCGATGCGGAGGTGATGTTCTCGGGGGATCTCGTGGAATACCACTCCGCCTGCTATTGCGGCGATGCCCACCTGCGGGAATGGCCCGGCACCCTGGAGGAAATTCGCGACTTCCAGCCCAAGGCCATCGTGCCCGGACGAGGGGACGCTCTTCAGGGGGAGCAGATGGTGCGCGAAGCCCTGGCGATGACACGCGACTTCGTGACGACGCTTTACGGAGCAGCCGAACTGTCCGTGGCGCGCGGGCGCAACCTGAAGCAGACATTCGCGGCGACGCGCGAGGTCATGGACCCGAAATTCGGCGATTTCGCCATCTACGAACACTGCCTTCCCTTCAACGTCTCCCGCGCCTTCGACGAAGCGTCCGGCATCGACCATCCGGTGATCTGGACGGCGGAGCGGGATCGCGAAATGTGGGCATCGCTCCAGGGATAGGCGGCCATCGAGCGCGAGGGGAAGGGAGACGCCATGAATACCCGCAAAGCCCTCTATCAATTCGGCTATCGCCGCAGTCCGGACCAGGACCGCCCCTCCCCGGCCCGCCATCCCGTCGTCGTGGTCGGGGCCGGGCCCGTCGGTCTGTGCACCGCAATCGATTTGGCGCAGCGCGGCGTGCCCGTGGTGCTGCTCGACGATGCGGACCGGATCGGCGAAGGCTCGCGCGGCATCTGCTATGCCAAGCGAACCCTGGAAATTCTCGACCGCCTCGGGGTCGCGCAGGCCTGCCTCGCCAAGGGAGTGACGTGGAAGGTCGGCAAGGTGTTCCAGCGCCATGACCTGCTCTACGCCTTCGATCTGCTGCCCGAGGACGGGCACAAGATGCCCGCCTTCATCAATCTCCAGCAGTATTACCTTGAGCACGCGCTGGTGGAGCGAGCCGCTGAGCTGCCGAACCTCGAACTGCGCTGGCGCAACAAGGTCAGCGGCCTCACGCGCCGCAACGACGGGGTGACGCTCTCCATCGAAACACCCGAAGGACCGTACGATCTCGACGCGGACTGGGTGGTGGCGGCCGATGGGGCGCGCTCGGGCCTGCGCGGAATGCTCGGCCTCGCATTCCAGGGCGAGGTGTTCGAGGACCGTTTCCTCATCGCCGACGTGAAGATGCAGGGAGATTTCCCGACCGAGCGATGGTTCTGGTTCGATCCGCCCTTTCACGAGGGCCGCTCGGCCCTCCTCCACAAGCAGCCGGACGACGTGTGGCGCATCGATCTCCAGCTCGGTCCCGATGCGGATGCCAAAGCCGAGCAGAGCCCAGAGCGCGTCCTGCCGCGGCTGCGGCAGATGCTGGGACATGACGATTTCTCGCTGGAATGGGTCTCTGTCTACACGTTCCAGTGCCGCCGCCTCGAACGCTTCGTGCACGGGCGCGTCGTCTTTGCCGGAGATTCCGCCCACCAGGTGTCGCCCTTCGGCGCACGGGGCGCGAATTCCGGCATTCAGGATGCGGAGAACCTCGCCTGGAAACTCGCGCTCGTCCTCAAGGGCGAGGCTCCGGAGCGGCTGATCGACACCTACGATCTCGAACGCTCCGCCGCCGCCGACGAGAATCTCGGCCACTCGACCCGCTCGACCGACTTCATCGCGCCCCGCTCCGCTCAGGAGTTGCGCTTCCGCAATGCGGCACTTGCACTGGCGCGCCACACGCCCTTTGCGAAAAGGATGGTGAACTCCGGCAGGCTATCAATGCCATCGACCTACGAGTCTCCGCTCTCGACCCCCGACCAGGACGTCTGGGCCGGATCGGCTCGTCTCGGAGCCCCCCTTCCCGATGCGCCCATGCGGGATCGCCACGGCAGGCAGGTGTGGCTGCTGGAGGCGCTCGGCGACCAGGAAACCGTGCTTCATGTGCCGAACGGCGCTCCGCCGCCGCCTGGCCCTCGCACCCTCGTCGTCGGAGAGGACCTCATCGACGAGAATGGCCTCTTCGCACAGCGCTTCGATTCTCGCCCCGGCAGCACCTATCTCGTTCGGCCGGATCAGCACCTGGCCGCACGCTGGCGGCACCCGCATGTCTCGGCAATCGAGAGCGCTTCGCGCCGCCTGCATGGTCGAGAGGAAGGACACGCATGACCGCACTTCTGAACGAGAGCCGCTTCCCCGACCCGGACCGGGCCTACCGGGCTCTCATCGAAGCGCATCGCGGGTTGTCGGACGAGGAGAGCGCAGCCCTCAACAGCCATCTGGTGCTGATCCTCGCCAACCATATCGGCGATCAGGCCGTCCTCCAGGAGGCAATCGCCCTGGCCAAGCAGAGCATGGCGCAGCCGGAGGCGGTGTCCGGCTGAACAGCGCCCTACGCGCTCAATCGTGCTGAAGCCGGATCTCGGCTATTCGATGCCGAGATAGGCGGCCTTGACCTGAGGATCGGCCAGGAGCGCCGAACCTGCACCGCTATGCGCAACCTTCCCGGTCTCCAGCACGTAGCCGCGGTCGGCGATGCCGAGAGCGGCGCTCGCATTCTGCTCGACGAGCAGCACCGTGATGCCGTCCCGCCTCAGCGACACGATGGCGTCCAGGATCTGGTCGACCAGAAGCGGCGACAGCCCGAGCGAGGGCTCATCGAGAAGCAGAAGCTTCGGGCGCCCCATAAGGGCGCGGCCGATCGCCAGCATCTGCTGCTGGCCGCCTGACAATCCTCCGGCGAGCAGGTGCCTTTTCTCGGCCAGGATGGGGAACATGGCATAGATGCGGTCCCGATCCTGATCGATCTCCTTGTCGCGGCGTCGATAGGCGCCGAGCCGCAGGTTGTCTTCGACCGTGAGCGGTCCGAACACCTGCCGCCCCTCGGGAGACTGGGTGATGCCGCGCTCCACCCTCTGGTGAGGAGACAGGCGGTCGATGCGCTCGCCGTTGAAGCGGATCTCGCCGCCGGTAATCGGCTGGACCCCCGAAAGGGACCGCAGCAGCGTCGTCTTCCCCGCTCCGTTGGAGCCGACCAGCGCCACGACCTCACCGGCGCGGACCTCCAGATCGACGCTCTTGAGCACCTCGATCCGCCCATAGGCGCTTCGCAATCCCTTGACCTCAAGCACGAGCCGCCTCCCGTGCTCCGTGATGTCCGAGATAAGCCTCCAGGACCTTCGGATTGTCCCGCACCTCCCGCGGGGTGCCCTCGGCCAACGGGCGACCGCGTTCGAGAACGAGGATCCGGTCCGAGATCTTCATGACGAGCTTCATGTCGTGCTCGACGAGAACGACCGCGACGCCGCGATCCGCAACCTGACGGATGAGATGGTCGATCTCCTCGGTTTCGACGGCGTTGCATCCCGCCGCCGGCTCGTCGAGCAGGAGCACCTTCGGCTCGGCGGCAAGGGCGCGGGCGATCTCCAGGCGCTTGCAGGCGCCATAGGGGAGCGAGCCCGCAAGCACATCGGCGGAATCCTTCAGGCCCACATAGGCCAGGAGATCGAGCGCCGCGGCTCTGGTTTCCCGGTTCTGGCGCGTCACCGCAGGGGTCCTGAACAGAGCCGGCAGCAGACTGCACTTCTCGCGAAGGTGGCGGCCGACCATCACATTCTCACAGGCCGTCATCCGCTGGAAGATCTGGAGATTCTGGAAGGTGCGGGAGAGGCCGCGCGCCGCGAGCTCGTGAGGCGGCAGACCGGTCACGTCCTCGCCGGACAGATGGATCTTGCCGCGACCGGCGGCGTAGACGCCCGAAACGACGTTGAAGAGCGTGGTCTTCCCGGCGCCGTTGGGCCCGATGATCGAGAGGATCTGGCCGGGACTGACCGAGAAGCTGACCCCGTCGACCGCCTTCACGCCGCCGAACGAGATGCCGACATCCGTTGCCGTCAGGATTGTCATGAGCGCGCCCTCTGGAAAAACAGGGCCGAGAGGCTCGGCACGATGCCGTTGCGCATGAAGATCATCGACACGATGATGATGAGACCGAGCAGGAGATGCTCGTATTCATGGAACACGGTCAGGGCCTGAGGGAGCGTCACCAGGACGGCCGCTCCGACGATGCTGCCGACCACGGAGCCGAGCCCGCCGAGCACCACGATGGTGACGAGTTCCACCGAGTGCAGGAAGCCCGCCTGATCAGGGGTAATGAAGCCGTTCATGAAGGCGAGCGCCGAACCGGCCAGAGAGGCATAGACGGCCGCGATGACGAAGGCCTGCAATTTGAAGCGGGCGATATCGACCCCGACCACCTGCGCCGCGACCTCGCTGTCGTGCAGGGCGCGGAAGGCCCTCCCCGTCGGCGTCTCGTCGAGATTCAGCGCGATCCAGGTTCCGACGAGCAGGAGGCCGCCCGTCACCCAGTACCAGGTATCGGATCCGCTCACGCGCCAGCCGAACAGGGTCAGTCTCGCAACCGGCATACCGTCGGGGCCGCCGGTCCAGCCGCTCTCCGTCGAGATGACGAGCGCCACGAGCACGCCGAGGCCGAGCGTGGCGATGGCAAGATAATGCCCCTTCAAGCGCAGGATCGGCCGCCCGACCAGATAGGCGAGAACGGCGGAGAGCGCCGCGCCGAGGAGAAGGGCAGCCCATGATGGAATGCCCAGATGCGCCGGCCCGATGCCGACCGCATAGGCCCCGATGCCGAAGAAAGCCGCATGGCCGAGACTCACCTGACCCGCCTGCCCCATCAGAATGTTGAGGCCGATGGCCGCGAGTGCCGATACCCACACGAGGGAGGCCACGCGGAAATAGTAGCTGGACGGGAAGACCAGCGGGAGGACGGCAATCACCGCCGCCAGGATCGCGAGGGTCAGGAAACGATGGTTTGCAAAAGCACGCATTCTCAGACCCTCTCGACGACACGCCGTCCGAACAGCCCCTGCGGGGCGGCGAACAGCACGATGAGAATGACCAGGAAGGCGAAGGCATCCTTGTAGGTCGAGCTGAGATATCCGGCGCCGAAGGCCTCCAGAAGACCGAGCAGAAGACCGCCGACGACGGCGCCGAGCGGATTGCCCATGCCGCCCAGCATCGCCGCCGCGAAGCCCTTCAATGCGAGGAGCGTCCCGACGTCGTAGCTGGTCAAGGTGATCGGCGTCACGAGGATGCCGGCGACGGCGCCGATGGCGGCCGACCCGCCGAAGGCAAGCGCCATGATGGTCGTCGTGTTGATGCCGACAAGGCGCGCGGCCAGCCGGTTCGCGGCAGTCGCCAGCACCGCCTTGCCCAGAACCGTGTGCTCAAGGAAGACGTAGAGGCCCAGAACGACGACGCCTGCCCCGCCCAGAACCCAGAAACTCTGGGGCTGAACGGCCGCGCCCATGATGTCGACCGGCGCATCTCCCGTGAAGGCGGGAAGCTTGTGGAACTGCTTATCGAAGACGATTTGCGCGACGCCCCGCAGCAGGATCGAGGCTCCGATGGTGATGATGATCAGCGTCACGGCCGAGGCGCCGCGGGCAGGCTCGATGGCGAGGCGATGGAGCAGCAGCCCGACGACGATTGAGACGACGATGGCGAAAAGCGCCGCCAGTGGCAGCGGAACTCCGGCGGCGAACGTGAAGACCGTCACCATGCCGCCGAGCATGACGAATTCGCCCTGGGCGAAGTTCACCACTCCCGATGCATTGTAGATCAAGGTGAAGCCGAGCGCGACGAGCGCATAGACGGCTCCTACCGTCAGTCCGGAGATGAGGAACTGAAGAAACTCGGCCATTGCGCGGTCTCGCGGCCCCTGGTTGCGAAGCCGGCTGCCGGGAGGCAGCCCGCCATCGTGATGAGACGGGAGCGATGCCTCCGGACCCGTGACGGTCCGGAGGCACCGAGACGAGGGATCAGCTTCCCGACTGCGCCAGGTTCCAGTCGCCGTTCTTGATCTCGAGCATGCGGAAGGCGGAGAGGTCGAGGCCGAGATGGTCCGTCGGCGACATGGTCACGATACCGCCCGTACCGACGAAGCCCTTGGTCTTCTCGATCTCGTCGCGGATCTTCTGGGGATCCGTGGAGTTCGCGCGCTTCATGGCTTCCACGAGGATGAAGAGGCCGTCATAGGCATGACCGCCGAAGGTCGAGACCGGCTGCTTGGTGGCGCTCTCATAGGTCTGCTTGTAGTCCGTGACGACCTTCTTCTGCGGATCGTTCTCCGGCAGCTTGTCGCCGACCAGAAGTGCAGCGGCAGGAAGGCGAACGCCCTCGGCAGCGGGGCCGGCAAGCTCGATGAAGCTCTTCGAGGCGACGCCGTGGCTCTGGTAGAGCGGCGTTCCGGTCATGCCGAGCTGGGCATAGTTGCGGGTCACGATGGCCGGGCCCTGTCCGAAGCCCGGATTCACGACCGCCTGCACGCCCGGCGTGTTCTTGATCTTGGTGAGTTGGGCCGTCATGTCGCTGTCGCGCGGGCCGTAGCTCTCGTCGATGGCGATCTCCATGCCGTAATTGGGCGCGACCTTGATGCACTGCGCCCGCATGGAAGCGCCGAACCCGTCCGTGCCGGAAATCATGCCGATCTTGGTGAGGTTGCGCTTCTTCAGATCCTCGAAGATCTTCTCGCAGGCCATCTTGTCGGTGTGGGGGGTCTTGAACACGTATTCGCGCACGGGATCGACGACTTCGATGGCGCCCGCCAGGGAGATGAACGGCACCTCCGCATCCTGGAAGACCGGGATCATCGCCATGGTCGTTCCGGTGGTGGTGCCTCCCACCATCGCAACCACCTCGTCGTCCTCGACGAGGCGCGTCGCGAAGGTGCGCGCCTTGTTGGCGTCGCCGCCATCGTCGTAGACCACGAGCTCGATCTTCTTGCCGTTGATGCCGCCGGCCTCGTTGATCTTGTCCACGTAGAGCCGGAGCGTCTTGTCTTCAGGCTCGCCGAGGAACGAGGCCGGTCCCGTGGCGGAGAGAACGGAGCCGATCTTGATCGTTTCCTGGGCCTGCGCGGCGCCGGCAAAGGAGAAGCCGAGCGCGCCGGCGGCCAGTACGAATTTGAGGGTGGACGGTGACTTCATCTGTTTCCTCCTGATTGAATTGGCGAGTGTTTTTCTTGTTTTTGCACAGCGGGCCAGACCACTGAAGATCTGCCGACCGCTGCGACCTGAGCTTAGGCCCGAGCGCTGATTGACGCTGTTCCTCCCATCAATATAATTGACCGGACGGTTGGTCAATAGTAAAGGGGCACCACGAGCGGCTGCTCGCAATCGAAAATCGGGAGGGCCACGTTGGATAACGATCCGATCCTCACGGACAGGCGAGAGGGATATCGCGTCATCACCCTCAACCGACCTGACCGTCTCAACTCCTTCAACGAGGCCATGCACGCGGCACTGATGACCGCGCTCCTCGATGCGGAGGCGGACAAGGATTGCCGGGCCCTCGTCCTCACCGGCGCCGGACGCGGTTTCTGCGCCGGGCAGGATCTTTCGGATCGGGTCTTCAGCCCCGGCCAGGTGCCGGATCTCTCCTCCACCCTCGAACGGCTCTACAACCCTCTCGTTCGCAAGCTGCGCAATCTGCAGATGCCGGTGGTCTGCGCCGTGAACGGCGTCGCGGCCGGCGCCGGCGCGAACATCGCCTTCGCCTGCGACATCGTTCTGGCAGCACGCTCCGCCAAGTTCATCCAGGCTTTCGCAAAGCTCGGGCTCGTCTCGGACTCGGGCGGCACCTGGTTCCTGCCGCGGCTCGTCGGACCGGCGCGCGCACGCGCCCTCGCCCTTCTCGCCGAGCCCGTTCCGGCCGAACAGGCGGAGGCCTGGGGCATGATCTGGAAAGCCGTCGATGACGGCGGCCTGATGGACGAAGCGCACCGCCTTGCCGCCCACTTCGCAACACAGCCGACCGTCGGACTTGGCCTGATCAAGCAGGCGCTCGACGCCTCCGAGACAAACGCCCTGGACGAACAGCTGGATCTCGAGCGCGATTTCCAGGGACAGGCCGGGCGCACACCGGACTATCTCGAAGGCGTCACCGCCTTCTTTGAGAAGCGACAGCCCAAATTCACCGGGAGAGCGTGATGGACGCGCAACGGACGGTCGCCGCAGATGCTCCGCACAACCTCGCACAAGCCTGTGCCGACGCCATGTGGGCGGACGACCAGGCGAGCCAGGGCCTCGGCATGGTGGTCGAGTGGGTCGCGCCGGGCGAGGCGGTGGTCTCGATGACGATCCGCCCCGACATGACCAATGGACACGGCATCTGCCACGGAGGCTTCATCTTCACCCTCGCGGATTCGGCCTTCGCCTTCGCCTGCAACACCTACAACCAGCGCACCGTGGCCCAGCACTGCGCCGTCACCTTCCTGCAGCCCGGCCGCCGCGGCGACAAGCTTACGGCACATGCGGTGGAGCGCACCCGCACCGGCCGCTCCGGCATCTATGACGTGACGGTCCGCGACGGCCAGGGCGGGACGGTCGCGGAGTTCCGCGGACATTCCCGGACCATCGCCGGCACGCTGCTCGCGACCGATGCCGCCGATAGCCAATAGATAAAAATCGAGAATGGGAGGTTCCCTTGCTTCAGATTCCGCTTCGTAAGCTTTCCGAACTCAAGCCCCAGCCGACCGAACTCGACCGTTTCGAGCTGGGATCGCGCGACGAGCTCGCTGCATGGCAGCGCGAGCGCCTCGCGTGGTCGCTGCGCCATGCCTACGAGAACGTGCCGCACTACAAGGCCAAATTCGATGCGGCAGGCGTTCATCCGGACGATTTCAAGGATCTGAGCGACCTCGCGAAATTCCCGTTCACCACCAAGGCCGACCTGCGGGACAATTACCCGTTCGGCATGTTCGCCGTGCCTCAGAACCAGATCGCCCGCGTCCACGGCTCCTCCGGAACGACCGGCAAGCCGACGGTCGTCGGCTACACCAAGCGCGATATCGACACCTGGGCCGACGTCGTCGCCCGCTCCATCCGCGCGAGCGGCGGACGCCCGGGCATGAAGGTCCACGTCGCCTACGGCTACGGGCTCTTCACCGGCGGCCTGGGTGCGCATTACGGCGCCGAGCGTCTCGGCTGCATGGTCATTCCCATGTCCGGAGGCATGACGGAGCGCCAGGTCCAGCTCATCCAGGATTTCCAGCCCGACGTGATCATGGTCACGCCGTCCTACATGCTGGCCATCCTGGACGAGTTCCGGAAGCAGGGCCTCGACCCGCGCAAATCCTCGCTCAAGATCGGCATTTTCGGTGCGGAGCCCTGGACGAACGCCATGCGGTCGGAGATCGAGGAGGCGTTCGACATCCATGCCGTGGACATCTACGGCCTCTCGGAGGTCATGGGGCCGGGCGTCGCCTGCGAGTGCGTCGAGAGCAAGGACGGCCTGCACATCTGGGAGGATCACTTCTATCCCGAGGTGATCGACCCCCACACCGGAGAGGTCCTTCCCGACGGCGAAGAGGGTGAGCTTGTCTTCACCTCCCTCACCAAGGAGGCCATGCCGGTCATCCGCTACCGCACCCGCGATCTGACGCGCCTCATGCCCGGCACCTCGCGAGCCATGCGCCGCATGGAGAAAGTCACGGGCCGCACCGACGATATGATGATCATTCGCGGCGTGAACGTCTTCCCCAGCCAGATCGAGGAAAAACTCCTGACCATCCCGGCCCTGTCCGGCCATTACCAGATCGTGCTGACCCGCGAGGGACGGATGGACCAGATGGAGATCCGGGCGGAGATCCGTCCCGAGGCGGATTACGAAGAGACCCGCAAGGCTGCTGCGGACCGGCTCGGCCAGGCGATCAAGGACACGATCGGGATTACGGCCCGGATCAATGTGCTGGATCCCGAAGGTATCGAGCGCTCGCTCGGCAAGGCGAGACGTGTTATCGACCGCAGACCGAAAGAATAGAAGATCCACATGGCACGCACACGCGCCAATGATTACGACGACAAGCGCCGGGCGATCCTCGATCGCTCGGCCGAACTCTTTGCCGAGCACGGCTATGACCGCGCGTCGATGAGCAAAATCGCCGAGGCTTGCGGCGTCTCCAAGGCGAACCTTTACCATTACTACAAGGACAAGGAAGAGCTCCTCTTCGACGTCATCCGCTTCCATCTCGAGGAACTGCTCGGGGTGGTCGAGGCGGCCGACCGTCCGGAGCTGGAGGCCGGACCCCGTCTCAAGGAGCTGATCGCTGCGCTGCTGGAGGCCTATCGCGACGCGGATGCGCAGCACAATGTGCAGATCAACGGCCTGCGTCTGCTGCCGACCGAACGCCAGGCCGAACTGAAGGCCATGGAGCGGGACCTGGTGCGGATCTTTTCCGACGCCGTGGCGGGCATTGCACCCCAATTGAAGGGAACCAAGCTCCTCAAGCCGGTGACCATGTCGCTCTTCGGCATGATCAACTGGCACTATCTCTGGTTCAAGAACAACGGAGACGTGACCCGCTCCGACTATGCCGAGATCGTCGCGCAGCTGATCGTGGACGGCACCCGCAACCTCCATGTGGAGCAGTTCGGCACGCTTCAGCGCGCCAGTGCAGCCGAGTAACGCTTTCGACGCGGCGAATGCGTCGGCTCCTATGCCGAAACCCGCTGCCTCGAAGGAGGCGATCCTTCTTCCGGCTCTCGGATCTGCGGCACGTTCAGTTCGAGCCTGCGCAGGATAGGGTGCACGGCCTCCTGCCACCGGGCGAGGAGTTCCTCCCTGCTCTTCTGCCGCAGCCCGTATTTCCGGTGCTGGTCGAAGTGATCCGACTGGCTGCGGCCGAACGTGTCGGCCACCCGCGGGTACCAGTAGTTCACCGATGCCTGCGCATCGACCTTGTCGTGCCCCTTGCCGAGGGCAACCTGCAGCCCCTCCTCGCCGAGTTCGGCATGGCGCTTCTCGACCGGGAGTATTTCCGACAGCGTATCGGCCAGCGGCTGATAGGAGCCTCGGGTCAGCTCGTCGATCTGCACGACGGTCGCCTGCCCCATGAGCCAGTTCATCACCACCGCGTCGACCCAACCGTTGATGGGGTAATGGAACACGTTGAGGCGCATGTCCCCATCCATTCGACGGGTGCCGAGATTGACGCTCCGGTCGAGCCGCGAGGACCACGGATGCGCCCCGATATACTGGCTGGTATTGGCGCCGAACTGCTCCATCAACTCCAGAACGCGACGGGCATGATTGAACTTTTCGAAGACGATGCGTGTCGCCGTGATGCGCTCCTTCAGACCGGGAGCCAGGTTGATGCAACCGGCAAAGCCGGATGCGCCGGCCATTTCAGAATCGACGAAGATCGCCATGAGACGCATGAGCTCGCCACGGTAGCGCGGCGTCACGTTGTCCGGAGCGCTCAGGCGACCGCCGCCGGCGACGAAGCTGACGAGGCTCTCTTCATCGACCATGGGATCCCCCCTCGGTTACTTGTCGAAATCGACAAGAATCCTGTCAGTCACCGGGTAGCTCTGGCAGGTCAGGATGTAGCCGCGGGCGACCTCGTAGTCCTCCAGAGCGAAATTGGCGTCCATATCGACCTCGCCTTCCACGAGCATCGCCCGGCAGGTGGAGCAGACGCCGCCCTTGCAGGCATAGGGAAGCTCCATCCCCTCGCCCGCTGCCGCATCGAGCACCGAGGCCGTGCCTTTCTCGAACGAGAAGGTCCGGGCGCGTCCGTCGATGATGACCGTCGCCTCGCAGAGATTCTTGCGGTCCTCGGTCTGCGCCTCCTCGGGCCTGCGCTGCCGGCGGCTCGGGGTCGAGGTGGCGAAGAGCTCGAATTTGATCTGGCGCTTGTCGAGGCCGTGCTCTTCGAGGCTTTGCGCAACGCCCAGCATCATGTCCTGCGGCCCGCAGATGAAGGCGGTGTCGATGGACGATACGTCGATCCAATGGTCGAGAAGCTGGTCGCACTTTTCCTTGTTCAGGCGCCCGTTGAACAGGTCGATATCCTGCTGCTCGCGGCTGAGGATGTGGATGAGGCTGAACCGCTCAAGGTGCTCGTTCTTGAGGTCCTCGAGCTCCTCTCGGAACATGATCGAGCTGGAAGCCTTGTTGCCGTAGAACAGGGTGAACGAGGATTGAGGTTCGGCTTGAAGCGTCGCCTTCACGATGCTGAGCAGCGGCGTGATTCCGCTTCCCGCCGCGAATCCGACGAAGTGCCTCTTCCGCTTTTCGTCGAGGGGAACGAAGAAATTGCCCATCGGGGGCATGGCTTCGATCATCTGGCCGGGGGCCAGGTTCTCGCTGGCCCAGTTCGAGAACAGGCCGCCCGCGATTTTCTTGATGCCCACCCGCAGACGGGTATCCGTCGGCGCGGCGCAGATGGAATAGGACCGACGGACCTCATCTCCGTCGATATTGGTTCTCAGCGTCAGATACTGACCCTGGGAGAAGCGGAACGCCTCCTTGTGCTCCTCCGGCACGTCGAGGGTCAGGATGATGGCATCGCGGGTCTCGCGCCTGATGTCGGAGACGGTGACCGGATAGAACTTCGTCATGGAGCGTCCGCTCGTTTCATATGCACTTGAAATAGTCGAAAGGCTCGAGGCAATCGCGGCACTGATACTGCGCCTTGCACGGCGTGGACCCGAACTCGCTGACGCGGAACGTATTCTCCGACCGGCAGCGCGGGCAGGCGATCACAAGCGGCGTGCTGCGCAGGAAGCGATCGAAGGGCGACGGGCTCCCGGCACTCTCCGCAGGAGGCGCAATACCATACGCTTCAAGCCGCCGCCGGCCGCCTTCCGTAATCCAGTCGGTCGTCCAGGGAGGCGAGAGGCGCCGCTCGATCCGAAGTCGCTCGATTCCCCGCGCCCGCAGGGCTGTCTCGATGTCCAAGGCGATGACGCTGGTGGCGGGGCAGCCGGAATAGGTCGGCGTGATCGCCACCACGAGCTCATCGCCGTCCCACCGGACATCCCGGACAATACCGAGATCCATGACCGAGACGGCCGGCACCTCCGGATCCGGAACCTCTTCCAGCCAGCTCTTGATCCGATCGGGGTCCGGCCGCGCCAGGATGCTCGTCATCGCCTCCTCACCACGTGGCGTTGGGATAGGCCCGTTGCAGGAATTGAAGATCGGCCAGGATATAGCCGAGATGCTCCGAGTGGATCCCGCGCTTTCCGCCGCGCTGGGCCCATCCGGGCTGCGGCAGCGTCAGAGTGGCCTCTTCGGCGGTTGCCCGCATCAGGCCGAGCCACGGCTCGCGCAGGGCGCCGAGGTCCGGCCCCACACCCCTGCGGACCATTTCCTGATCCACCTCGTCGGCTTCGAACAACTCGCCCGTAAACATCCAGAGATCGTCGAGAGCCGCCTGCATACGCTCTTGGCTCTCCTCGGTCCCATCGCCGAGCCGGACGACCCACTCGCGGCTCCGCTCCAGGTGGTAGGTGACCTCCTTGAGCCCTTTCGCGGCGATCTCGGCGACGCGGCCGTCAGTGGAATTCATGAGCTCCCGCAGCAGCAGGTAATGCCAGGCATCGAAGTAGAACTGCCGCGCCATCGTGACGGCGAAGTCCCCGTTCGGCTGCTCCACCAGCAGGACGTTCCGGAAATCCCGCGCGTCGCGGAGATAGGCAAGGTTGTTGGCGTCCCGCCCCTTTCCTTCGACCTCCCCGGCCAGATTCAGCCAGAGCTGCGTCTGGCCGATCAGATCGAGGGCCACGTTGGACAGAGCCAGATCCTCTTCCAGGGCCGGCGCATGTCCGCACCATTCGGACAGACGGTGGCCCAGGATCAGGGCGTTGTCGCCGAGACGCAGCAGATACTCGAAGAGGGCTTCCTGCTCGGCCATCACATATGCCCCAGCTCTTCCGGAATTTCATAGAAGGTCGGGTGGCGATAGACCTTGCTGTTGGCAGGCTCGAACAGCGGCCCCTTCTCGCTCGGCGAACTGGCCGCGATGTCCGATGCGCGAACCACCCAGATGCTGACGCCCTCGTTGCGACGCGTATACACGTCGCGGGCATTCATGATCGCCATCTCGGCGTCGGGAGCATGGAGGCTGCCGACGTGCCGGTGAGCGAGGCCGTGCTGGCTGCGGATGAAAACCTCCCAGAGAGGCCATTCTTTCTTGTCGGTCATGATTTACCTCCCGCTCAGGCAGCCTGAGCCTTGGCGCGCGCCGCTTTCTTGGCCGCGTAGGCATCGGCCGCGTCGCGCACCCAGCGCCCCTCTTCATATGCCTTCACCCGCATCCGCAGCCGCTGGCGGTTGCAAGGGCCGTTCCCGTTGATCACCTGATAGAACTCGTCCCAGTCGATCTTGCCGAAATCGTAGTGTCCGCGCTCCGCGTTCCACTTGAGGTCGGGATCCGGCACGGTGAGGCCGAGATACTCGGCCTGAGGCACCGTTTGATCCACGAATTTCTGGCGCAGCTCGTCGTTGGAGTTGATCTTGATCTTCCACCGCATCGACTGGGCGCTGTGCACCGAATCCGCATCGGACGGGCCGAACATCATGAGGGACGGCCACCACCAGCGATTCAGCGCATCCTGGGCCATCTGCTTCTGCTCGGGCGTTCCGCTCGCGAGCTTCATCATGATGTCGTAGCCCTGCCGCTGATGAAAGCTCTCTTCCTTGCAGATCCGGATCATGGCGCGGGAATAGGGACCGTAGGAGCACCGCTGCAGCGGCACCTGATTCATGATCGCGGCGCCGTCGACCAGCCAGCCGATGGCCCCGATATCGGCCCAGGTCAGCGTCGGGTAGTTGAAGATGCTCGAATACTTGGCCTTCCCGCTGTTGAGCTGCTCCATGAGCTCGTCACGGGTCACGCCGAGGGTCTCGGCGGCGCAATAGAGATAGAGGCCGTGCCCTGCCTCGTCCTGCACCTTGGCGAGCAGGATCGCCTTCCGCTCCAGGGTGGGCGCGCGCGTGATCCAGTTGCCCTCCGGCTGCATGCCGATGATCTCGGAATGGGCGTGCTGGGAAATCTGCCGGACCAGGGTCTTGCGATAGGCTTCAGGCATCCATTCCTTGGGCTCGATCTTGATATCCGCGTCGACACGCTCCTGGAAGGCGCGTTCCTCCGGAGACATCTCCTCCTTGGACTGGATGTGATCGACGCCCGTTTTCACCATCTGTGCATACATGGCGTTTCTCCCTGCCTTCGTTGCCTTGTCGCCACCTCACTTCGCACCCCACGGCCCCGTTGAAGATCACCAGGTCCCGGGCAGCATCGAGCGGGTGCCCGCAAGGGCTGAAATACAACGCGGTTTCGGTCGTCAGCGCCCACATTGAACAGCAAACCGAGTTCGAGCACCTTACGAACCCTCCCAATATGTCACAAAAAATACAATATGCAAGAGATTTGTGTAACGGATCAGCCGAGAAGTCCCGCATCGGCAATCGCCGGGAAGGCTGCGAAGCGCTGGCGAAAACCTCCGTCAGCCTCCGGAAGTGCTCCTTCGTCGTTCTGGGCATGGGCGTCGATCCAGCGCTCCGCAGCAGGAAGCAACGTCTTGTAGATCGTCCCGCAGAGCGCCCGGGCCGCGGTTCCGGCCCAGGGTTCCGGCAGAAGCGGCGGCGGCAGCAGCGGGTCCTTCAGAACGGCCCGGCGGTAGTCGTGGATCAGGAGGATCCGCACCAGCAACGCATCGAGATCGGTGAAAGGGGCCCCGCTCTGGAGAGCCTTGAGCGTTCCCGAATAGATGTTGGTGAAGCGCGTATAACGGCTTTCGATCTCCTCCAGCGGCCATGCCCGCTCCACCAGCCGCCGGGCGGTCGGCAGGTCGGCCGGTGTCGCGGCCAGGCGCAGGAACGCCCCCTCACCGCCAGTGGCCGCCGCTGCCGCTATGAACAGATCGGGTCCAAGGGCTCCATATCCCGCCTCCGACAGCTTGGCCTTGGCAGTCTGCCGGTCCTGCGCGTTCTCGAGCAGAACGAGGTCGAAGCCCCCCCGCCAATCCTGCGGCGGATCGGCATAGATCCTCTGCGTCGCCTGGGCGAAGGCCCCCCGCCCCTGGCTGGTGAGCTGGTAATAGCTGTTGCGCCCGACCTTCCACCGCTCAAACCAGCCATCCGAGACGAGGCGGGACAAGGCCGTCCGTACGAGCGTGTCGCTGATGCGGAACGCCCTCATGATTTCATGGAGCGAGGTCAGGGACAGAACCCCACCGCGGGGAACGACCGCATCCCCGAAGACCGTCACGATCAGTGAACCGGCCCTGATCGGCGTCCTCTCGTGAAACCGATCCAGAAGGGCCTCAACGAACGCTGCCATGCGGCCTACTCCAGTTCCTTTGCAGGTTCGGGCGGCATGCGCCCTTTCGCATATTGCACAGCTAACCTATTCCTCTTCCGCGCTTCTCTGTCGAGCCGTGCACGGCCGGAGCCGCGCTTCCAATATTCCTTGACTAACCGGTCGGTCGGTTAATAATACGGAAAAACAGCGCAGCCGTCACATGGGCGCGGGAACACCAATTCAGGGTATCGATATGAGACTTGAGAGCTTCGTTCGCGGAAGTTGGACCGCTCCCGGTCAGGAACTGGCCGAAGTTCGCAGCGCCGTCACGAGCGACGTCGTCGCGCAGGTCGTCAGCGGCGGCCTGGATATGGGCGAGGTCCTCGCCTATGCCCGGCAGGTCGGCGGCCCCAATCTGCGGCGGCTGACGTTCCATCAGAGAGCCGAGCTTCTGAAGCGTCTCGCGATCTATCTGACCGAGCGCAAGGAGCAACTCTACAAGATTTCCTACCAAACCGGCACCACGCGATCCGACAACTTCATCGACGTGGACGGCGGCATCGGCACTCTCTTCGTCTATGCCTCCAAGGGCCGGCGGGAGTTGCCCAACTCCACCTTCCTTCTTGATGGCTCTGTCGAGCCCCTCTCCAAGGCGGGAAGCTTCGTCGGCCAGCACGTTCTGACGTCGCTGAACGGCGTCGCGGTTCATATCAACGCCTATAACTTTCCGTGCTGGGGCATGCTGGAAAAGCTCGCCCCGGCCCTGCTCGCCGGCGTGCCCGTAGTCACGAAGCCGGCGACGATCACCTCCTACGTAGCGCACGCTCTCGTCCGCATGATTGCGGAGTCCGGGATTCTGCCCGAGGGCGCCCTTCAATGCGTCATCGGATCCACCGGCGACCTCTTCGATCACCTGACCTGTCAGGATGTGGTCTCGTTCACCGGGTCGGCCGACACGGCCCAGAAGCTCCAGCGGCACCCGGTCATCGCGCGCGAGGCCGTTCGCTTCATCGCCGAGCGCGACTCGCTCAATGCCGCCATCCTTGCTCCTGACGCAGGCCCCGGAACGCCGGAATTCGACCTCTTCGTCAAGGAGGTGGCGAAGGAGATGACCGTCAAGGCGGGCCAGAAGTGTACGGCCATCCGCCGTGCCATCGCTCCGAACGCACATGTACCGGCTGTCATCGACGCCTTGCGCGAGCGTCTGTCGAAGGTTCAGATCGGCAATCCGGAACTCGAGAACGTTCGCATGGGCCCCGTGGTCGGTCTGGGACAGCGGCGTGATGTGCTGGCCCAAGTGGAGAAACTCCGCGCCGAGGCCGACATCGTGGTGGGGGACCTGGAGAACTTCAATGTCGAGGGAGCGGACCGCGAGCGCGGCGCCTTCATGCCTCCCCTCGTCCTGCACTGCCCGGATCCGATCCGCGCCACCAACGTTCATCGGGTCGAGGCCTTCGGCCCGGTCTGCACCGTCATGGGCTATGACGGGCTCGACGAAGCCGTCACCCTGGCAAACCGCGGCGACGGCAGTCTCGTGGCATCGCTCTACACCTATGACCCCGGCGCGGCGGCGGATCTCGTCTTCGGCGTCGGCGCCTTCCACGGGCGCCTGGTCCTGATCGACCGCGACTGCGCCAAGGAGCAGACGGGCCACGGCTCACCGATGCCGCACATGGTCCACGGCGGTCCGGGCCGGGCCGGCGGCGGCGAGGAACTGGGCGGCATGCGCGGCGTGCATCACTATATGCAGCGTACGGCCCTTCAAGGCTCGCCGGGCATGCTCTCCAAGGTGACGCAGAGCTGGATCAAGGGCGCGCCGGCAATCGAGAAGGACCGGCATCCCTTCCGCTACCACTTCGAAGATCTCGAAATCGGGCAGACCTTCGTCTCAAAGCTGCGGACGATCACCCTCGAGGATATCGAACACTTTGCAGAATTCACAGGCGATACCTTCTATGCTCATATGAGCGAGGAAGCCACGAAGGACCACCCGTTCTTCCCGGGCCGCGTGGCCCACGGCTATCTGCTGCTGTCGTTCGCGGCAGGTCTCTTCGTCGATCCTGATCCGGGGCCGGTGCTCGCCAATTACGGGCTGGACTCGCTGCGCTTCATCAAACCCGTGCAACCGGGGGAGGCCATCAAGGTGCGGCTTACGGCGAAGGCGAAGTCGCCGCGCAACGAGCAATATGGCGAGGTGCGGTGGGACGTGGAGATCACGACCGACAAGGACGAGACAGTCGCGAATTATGAGCTCCTCACGATGAATGCGGTGCGCCCATGACGACAATCTCAGCCCCCTCGCCTGTTCAAGCCGACGGGACTGCAAGCGAACCCGTCCGGCTCTTCCGGACGGGACCTGTCGCCGTGATCGAGATCGACAATCCGCCCGTGAACGCGACGTCGCAGGCCGTTCGGGCGGGCCTGCTCGAAGCAATCCGGGAGGTCGATCTCGACCCGGAGATCGAAGCCGCCGTGATTGCCTGCGCGGGCCGCACCTTCGTGGCCGGCGCGGATATCCGGGAATTCGGGCAGCCCCCGCGCGAGCCGCACCTGCCTGACGTGATCAACGCCATCGAGGACTGCTCCAAGCCTGTCGTCGCAGCCCTTCACGGCACGGCTCTCGGTGGAGGATGCGAGATCGCCCTCGCCTGCCATGGGCGTGTGGTCGACGCCAAAGCGTCCTTCGGCTTGCCCGAGGTGAAGCTCGGCCTCGTCCCTGGTGCCGGCGGCACGCAGCGGCTCCCCCGGCTGGTCGGAACGGAAGTCGCCATCGACCTCGTATCGAGCGGCCGGAACGTCAAGGCTGCGGAGGCCTTGCATCTCGGTTTGGCCGACCGGATCTCGACCGGAGATCTTCGCGCCGACGCGATGGATCTCGCCCGGGAAATGATCGGCAAGCCGCTCCGGCGAACGGGAGACCTGCCCGCGACCCGAATGGGCGCAGAGGTCGCAGCCGCGAAGCTCGGCGAGATTCGCCGGAAAGCGAGAGGCGCAGAAGCGCCCGTGAGGGCGGCCGAACTTGCCATGCTGGCCGCCGACGTTCCGCTGAACGAAGGGATGGCGCGCGAACGCGAAACATTCCTGGAGCTCCGCTCCTCCGAGCAGTCTGCCGCCCTGCGGCATGCCTTCTTCGCCGAGCGCGAGGTCACGCGGGTGCCGGGCCTCGACAATGTCGAACCTCGCCCGGTTCAAAAGGTCGGGGTCATCGGGGCCGGAACAATGGGTTCCGGAATTGCCGTTGCCTTCGCGGATGCAGGCTTCGACGTGAAGGTGGTCGAGACGAACGAGCAGGCTCTGGCGGCAGGCAGGGCAAGGGTTGCCGACATTTACGACAAGCAGGTTGCGAGCGGGCGCCTCACGGACGCCACCCGCAACGAACGCCTAAGCTCGATCAGCTATGATGTCGGCCTCGCAACCCTCTCGGACCGGGACTTGGTGATCGAGGCCGTTTTCGAGGACATGGAGGTCAAGCGCACCCTCTTCCGCGATCTCGACGGGATCCTCCCGCCCGGGACGGTGCTGGCGACGAATACCAGTTATCTCGACGTCGGTGCCATTGCCGACGCCACGGCACGGCCAACGGACGTGGTGGGACTGCACTTCTTCAGTCCGGCGAACATCATGAAGCTCCTCGAGATCGTGAAGACCGATACGACGGCGCCCGACGTGGTGGCGACGGGCCTCGCCGTCGCGAAGCGTTTGCGGAAGGTGCCCGTGGTCTGCCGCGTCTGCGACGGCTTCGTGGGCAACCGCATCCTATCCCGCTACCGCCAGCAGGCGGAGTATCTGATCGAGGAAGGCGCCCTGCCGCATGAGGTCGACGCGGCAATGGAAGCGTTCGGCTTCCCGATGGGACCGTTCGCAGTGTCCGATCTGGCAGGTCTCGACATTTCCTGGGCGAGACGCAAACGCCTCGCGCCCACGCGCGACCCGCGCGAGCGCTACGTGGATGTCGCCGACCGTCTCTGCGAGGCGGGCCGCTTCGGCCGCAAGACCGGTGCAGGCTGGTATCGCTACGAAGGCGGAAAGCGGATCCCCGATCCGTTCGTGACGGAGTTGGTCGAAGGCGCGTCGCGGCGCCGCGGGCTGACCCGTCGCCCGATCTCTGCCGACGAGATTCAGGCGCGCATCCGCGCCGCCATCGTCAACGAAGCCAGCAAGATTCTCGACGAGCACATCGTCGAGCGCCCGCTCGATGTGGATGTGGTGATGATGCACGGCTACGGATACCCTGCCTGGCGCGGCGGACCTCTGTTCGAGGCCGATCGCGTCGGTCTGCAGGCTATTCTCGACAAGGTTACCGAACGGGCCGCTCAGGACGGTCCAGGATGGGAGCCTGCTGCCGGCCTCGTTAGCCGCGCCTCCTCGGGCGCACGCTTCTATTCCTAATACGGAAAACCTCAACGAAGGAGCTAGGACCATGGCCGATGCCTATCTTGTCGACGGCGTGCGGACGCCGATCGGCCGCTATGGCGGCAGCCTTGCCTCAGTGCGGCCGGACGACATGGGAGCGCATGTCATCCGCGAACTGCTGAAGAGGCAGTCATCCGTCGCGTCCGACGCCATCGACGAGGTGATCTTCGGCTGTGCGAACCAGGCCGGAGAGGACAACCGGAACGTCGCGCGCATGTGCGCGCTGCTCGCCGGCCTGCCGACCAGTGTGCCTGGCACGACGATCAACCGCCTGTGCGGCTCCGGCCTCGACGCCATAGGAGCCGCCGCGCGTGCGATCAAGGCGGGCGAGATAGACCTCGCCATCGCGGGCGGGACGGAATCCATGACCCGGGCGCCGCTGGTGATGGGCAAAGCGACGGAGGCCTTCCAACGCTCGGCCGAGATCCACGACACCACCATCGGCTGGCGCTTCGTCAATCCCGTGCTGAAGGCGCAGTACGGCATCGATTCCATGCCTGAAACGGCCGAGAACGTCGCCGAGGATTTCCAGATCAAGCGTGAGGATCAGGACCGTTTCGCGCTCCGCAGCCAGGCACGGGCCGCTGCCGCACAGCGGAGCGGCCGACTGGCGGAAGAGATCGCGCCGGTTTCGATCCCGCAGAGAAGGGGCGATCCCATCCTGGTGGAGAAGGACGAGCACCCCCGCGAGACAAGCCTCGAAAAGCTCGCTGCGCTCTCGACGCCGTTCAGAAAGGACGGATCGGTCACTGCGGGCAACGCATCAGGCGTCAACGACGGAGCGGCGGCGGTTCTGGTTGCCTCCGAGGCGGCGGTCGAGCGCTTCGGCCTCCGTCCGCTGGCTCGGATCACCGGCCTCGGAACGGCTGGCGTCGAGCCCCGCATCATGGGCATCGGCCCTGTTCCGGCAACCCGCAAGCTCCTGGAGCGCCAAGGGCTGAAGGTCTCGGATTTCGACTTGATCGAGCTGAACGAGGCTTTCGCGGCACAAGCTCTGGCCTGCCTGCGCCAATTGGGCCTTCCGGACGATCCGGAGCACGTCAATCCCAACGGCGGCGCCATTGCGCTGGGCCATCCGCTCGGCATGTCCGGGGCACGTCTGGCTCTTACGGCGGCCATCGAGATGAGACACCGCAATGCCAGGCGCGCCCTGGCCACGATGTGCATCGGTGTCGGCCAAGGCATCGCCCTGACCTTGGAAGCGGTTTAGGTTCGGGGTTTATGAACATGGCAGCCGGAACGGGCGAGCCCCGCCGGCGGCCGATCACAACCATGCCACCGGGTGGGAAAGCGAATGATCCTGGTTACGGTGATGTATCCCAATGATGCGGAGGCCGCCTTCGACAGGGATTACTACCTTCAAAAGCATATCCCGCTCGTGAAGGAGCGCTGGACCGAGCTCGGACTGACCGATGTCCAGATCCTGAGCGGCGTCGGACAACCGAACGGCAATCCGCCGATGTACCGGATGATCGCATTGCTGACATTCGGCTCGCTGCAGCAGTTCAAGGACGCGGGCAAAGCTCACGGACGGGAGATCTTCGCCGACATCGCGAACTTCACCAATGTCCAGCCGATCATGCAGATCAACGAGATTGCCGGCTAGCCGAAGCGATCGGGCATCTCTTCGAAAAAGCTCTGACGATGCTATCGTCGGGGACATCAAAGGATGTCGATTGAATGAGGCGCGAAGCCTTGGCGGATAAATCACAAAGGGGGCAACGATGAACAAATTCGACCGCGCGGCGGCGGAGCAGATGCTGACCAGCGTTTTTGCCCGCTGGATTCAGGATCTCGATCTGAGCATCGAAAGCCTGGAGTCCGACGGCGCCGTTCTCCGCATGCCGTTTTCCGATAAGCTCTGTCGCGACAACGGGGTGGTCTGCGGACAGGCACTCATGAGCGTGGCGGACACCGCGATGGTCTTTGCCGTGTCCTCCGCAGCCGGGGCCTACAGGCCCATGACGACGGTCGACCAGACGATGCATTTCCTTCGCCCCGCTGCGAATGCGGACGTGCTTGCGGAGGCGCGGGTCATCCGCCTCGGACGCACAATGGCCTTCGGCAGCGTCACGCTCAGGACGGATGGGGATGGCCGCCCTGTCGCCATGGCGCAGCTTGCTTATGCGCTGCTTCCCGACGGCAAGTAGCGAAGGCTCCGGCCGCTCTTCAGAACGGCAGCGCCACGCTGGTCTTGATCTCCTTCAGGATTACGTTGGTGCGCACGTAGCGGATACCGGGCAGCCGGAACATGAACTCGTCGAGGAATTCGTTGTAGGCCTTCATGTCCCGCACGACCACGCGTAGGTGGTAATCGGCGTCTCCGGTCGTTGCGAAGCATTCCAGAACCTCGGCGCGCGCCGTCACACGCGAAACGAACTCGTCCACGAACTTCGCATCGTGCCGTTCCAGGGAAACGTGCAGGATTGCCGAGGTGGCGAACCCCGCCTTCTCGCGGTCCACCAGAGCCGAGTAGCCAACGATCACCCGGGAATCCTCCAGAGCCCGCACACGCCGCCAGCAAGCCGAAGTGGACATGCCGACGTCTTCCGCCAGTTGCTGGTTCGTCGTCCGCCCCTCCTTCTGCAGCTGCGCGAGGATGTGCTCGTCCTGCTTTTCGATCATGAAATCCTCTGATTCTGGAATTTCCTACCACCTATAGCAGCCGGCGGCATTTTTCTACCAAATCGGTGTTCCGCAGCGGAAAGAATAGGAAACACCTACCAGGTGTTCAGAGTTATCCTTGTCGAGCTCAACGCTCGCTCATAGTTCCGGGGTAGGTCGATGGATACAGGTCAGTTGCTCGATGCCTATCAACTCACCGACCACTACGCCCGCCAGAAGGGCCGGGTCTTCCTGACCGGGACCCAGGCTATCGTTCGGATCCTCCTCGATCAGGCCAGGCGGGACAGGGCGGCAGGCCTCGACACCGCAGGCTTCGTGTCCGGCTACAGGGGCTCGCCGCTCGGCGGCCTCGACCTCGAACTCTGGCGCGTCAAGGAGCAGCTGGAAGCGAGCAGGATCGAGTTCCTTCCAGCCGTCAACGAGGATCTCGCCGCGACGGCCGTACTCGGCTCCCAGCAGGTGGAGACCGACCCAAACCGGCAGGTCCAAGGTGTCTTCGGCCTCTGGTACGGCAAGGGCCCCGGCGTCGACCGCTCGGGTGATGCACTGAAGCATGGCAACGCCTATGGATCGTCGCCGCACGGCGGCGTGCTGGTCGTAGCAGGAGACGACCACGGATGCGTGTCCTCATCGATGCCGCATCAGTCCGACGTCGCTTTCATGAGCTGGTTCATGCCGACGCTGCATCCTGCAAGCGTCAGCGAGTATCTGGAATTCGGCGAGTACGGCTATGCGTTAAGCCGTTTCTCCGGCATGTGGGTCGGCTTCAAGGCGGTCTCGGAAATTGTGGAATCCGGCACCTCGGTCGAACTGCGCCCTCCCCGGACATTTCTCCAGCCGGACTTCACGCCCCCGCCCGGCGGCCTGCACTATCGTTGGCCGGATCTGCCCGGACCCCAGATCGAGGAGCGGATGGAGGCCAAGAAGCACGCGGTCTATGCCTTCGCCAAGGCCAATCCGATCGACCGTCGCATCTACGACATCCCCTGGGCGACATACGGCATCGTCACCTCGGGCAAGGCCCACCTCGATCTGATGGAGGCGCTCCGGCTGATCGGGCTCGACGAAGGAGCCTGCCGGCAGCACGGGATCGATATCTACAAGGTCGGAATGGTGTGGCCGCTCCCGCTGCACGATGCGATGGAATTCGTGAAGGGCAAGCGCGAGATCCTCGTCATCGAGGAAAAGCGCGGGATCATCGAAAGCCAGTTCAAGGAGTATTTCTACGACTATCCGGGCTCCAAGCCCGAGCGCATGGTCGGCAAGCACGACGAGACCGGCGCGCGCCTGATCCCGTGGACGGGCGAGCTGTCTCCGCGCTTCCTCGCCGGCGTCCTGGCCAAGCGGCTGGATCCCATCTTTCCCGACCTCAACCTTGCAGACCGCGCTGCAGCGCTCATACCGGATTCCGAACGGGTGATCTCCGTGCCGGGCGCGACCCGCACCCCTTATTTCTGCTCCGGCTGCCCCCACAACACATCCACGAAGGTGCCGGAAGGATCGAAGGCGCTCGCAGGAATCGGCTGTCACTTCATGGCGAGTTGGATGGATCGGGACACCTCGTCGCTGATCCAGATGGGCGGAGAAGGCGTGAACTGGGCCGCGTCCTCCAGGTTCACAGGGAAAGGTCACGTTTTCCAGAACCTCGGCGAAGGGACCTACTATCACTCTGGCTCCATGGCGATCCGGCAAGCCATCGCAGCGCGCGCCAACATCACCTACAAGATCCTGTTCAACGATGCCGTCGCCATGACCGGCGGCCAACCGGTCGACGGCCCGGTCAGCGTCTATGCCATCGCCCACAGCGTGCGCGCCGAGGGCGTCTCCCGCATCGCGCTGGTGTCGGACGATCCGTCCAAATTCGTGCCTGCGGATTTGCCCGGCGGGGTCACGATCCACCCCAGGGACGATCTTGATTCCGTGCAGAAGGAGCTGCGGGAGATTCCGGGCGTCACGGTGCTGATCTATGAGCAGACCTGCGCCACCGAAAAGCGCCGCCGTCGCAAGCGGGGTCAAATGGAGGATCCCGCCCGTTTCGCCTATATCAACGATCTGGTCTGCGAAGGCTGCGGCGATTGCTCCGTCGCCTCGAACTGCCTCAGCGTCGAGCCGAAGGAAACGCCGTTCG
Organism: Microvirga sp. GCM10011540; assembly: GCF_042650665.1. Lineage (NCBI taxonomy): Bacteria > Pseudomonadati > Pseudomonadota > Alphaproteobacteria > Hyphomicrobiales > Methylobacteriaceae > Microvirga > Microvirga sp. GCM10011540. Next base: position 46,891 of record NZ_JBHSBQ010000141.1, read on the forward strand.
GCCGCAAGCGCAAGATCAACCTCTCGACCTGCAACAAGGATTTCTCGTGCCTCGGCGGCTTCTGTCCGAGCTTCGTCACAGTGGAGGGAGCCAAGCGCCGCGCCAGAACCACGAGCGGGATAGACGCCGGCGCACGCGCCATGAACCTTTCGGCCCCTGCCCTGCCGTCTCTCGAGAAGCCCTTCGATCTGCTGGTCACAGGTGTCGGCGGTACTGGTGTGGTCACCGTCGGAGCGCTCATCAGCATGGCTGCGCATCTCGAGGGCAGAGGGGTTTCGGTTCTCGACTTTACCGGCTTCGCCCAGAAATTTGGGCCGGTTCTCAGCTACATCCGCATTGCCGCACGTCCCGACGAGCTTCATCAGGTTCGTATCGACCAGGGGGCGGCGGATGCTCTGATCGGCTGCGATCTCGTCGTCAGTTCTTCGCCCAAGGCTTCCGGAACCTATCGGCCCGGGACGCGCGCCGTCGTCAATACGGCCGAGATGCCGACAGGCGATGTCGTGCGCTTCCGAGACGCCGATCTCGCGAGCAAGACACGCCTGCGGTCGATGGAGCGGGTACTGGGTTCCGGCAACCTTGCGGCAATCAATGCCAATGCCCTGGCCGAAACGCTGCTCGGCGACACGGTCTACGCCAATGTCATGATGCTGGGCTTCGCGTGGCAGCAGGGCCTCGTTCCCGTTTCCCTCGAGGCGATCTCGCGGGCTATCGAGCTCAATGGGGTCTCGGTCAAGAAAAACCGGGAAGCGTTCGCCTGGGGCCGTCTCTTCAGCGCTGATCCGGAATTCGTGCGGCACGCGGCCGGCGACAGGCCGGAAGAACCGGAGACCTTGGACCAAGTGATCGCACGAAGGATCGACTTCCTGACTGCATATCAGGATGCGGCCTATGCTGCACGCTACGCGGACACCGTCGCCAGGGTTCGCGCGGCCGAGGCCGCCCTCGGATCGGAGGCATTGACCGACGCGGTCGCACGCTCCCTGTTCAAGCTGATGTCCTACAAGGACGAGTATGAAGTCGCGCGCCTTCATATGGAAACCGGCTTTCTTGACGAGTTGCAGCGGGAGTTCGACGGAAACTACAAGGTGAAGTATCACCTGGCGCCGCCGCTCCTGCCCACGAAGCGCGACGCGCGCGGGCGACCGCGAAAGCACGCTTTCGGGCCATGGGTTCAAACGCCGATGAAAGTCCTGGCTCGCCTGAAGGTCCTGCGAAACACACCGTTCGATATCTTCGGATACACGGCCGAGCGACGGACGGAGCGGGCGCTGATCGCATGGTACGAGAAGCAGATCGACATGATCCTCGACAGGTTGAGCGCGGATCGCCTTCCCGATCTCGTGGCGATTGCCAGGGCTCCAATGGAGATCCGGGGTTATGGGCCGGTCAAGGAAGCCGCGATACAGAAGGTCAAGTCGGACGTCGAGCAGCGCGTAAAGCGCCTCGCCACGGAGGCGGTCGTTCTCGACACCCGGCAGCCGGAAGCGCTTCGAGCATAGGAAAGCCGTGGTGGCTTTGCGCTTTCACAGCGGAGGTCCGATCCGAAATCCGGAGTCCTGACCTCAGGCGCTGGCTTCGTGCCAGGTCGCCATCGCCTCGAACACGATCGCATGACGGTGGGCCAGGGCATCAATATCGGCCGAATAGCCACCTCCGATGACCGCCACCAACGGGATGCCGCGGGTGCGCGTCTCTTCGATGACCAAGCTGTCCCGCCGGCGCAGGCCTTCGTCGGAGAGAGCGAGGCGCCCCAGCTTGTCGTCGCGGTGTGGATCGACACCGGCATTCAGGAACACGAGATCGGGCGCAAGGGCATCGAGCAGCCGTGGCAGATGCGCCCGTAGTACATCGAGGTACGCATCATCCTGCACGCCGTCAGGAAGGCCGATATCAAGATCGCTCGGAATCTTGCGGACCGGGTAATTTTTCTCGGCGTGAACCGAGAAGGTGAACAAGTCTGCATCGTCACGCAGACAATCGGCCGTGCCGTCACCCTGATGAACGTCGAGATCGACCACGAGCGCTCGATGGATCCGCCTCTCATGTTTCAGGGCTTTAGCCGCAATGGCGACATCGTTGAACACGCAAAAGCCCGCTCCGGTTTCGCGCTGTCCATGGTGGCTGCCACCCGCCGTGCTCCCGGCCAAGCCATGTTGAAGGGCGAGCTTCGAGGCCAACAGCGTACCGCCGGCTGAGGCTCGCGCGCGGCGTACCACGCCCTCATCCACCGGCAAGCCTATCCGGCGTTCAATCTCGCGCGGGACTGAGCAGGTACAGACCTGATCCACATAAACCGGGTGATGAGCAAGCGCGATGAGATCCGCCCCAGCCTCATCGGGTACGATAAAGCCATGGGAGGCAAGCCCCTTCCCGTGCAAAACCTCGGCCAAGCGCCCGTATTTTCGCATCGGAAACCGATGCCCGTCGGGAAGCGCAGCCTGATAGGCCGGGTGCGATACGATCGGTAATGGCATGAATGCCTATTGTAGCTCCCCATCCGCGTCCGGCAACACGTTCAACCATCGGCAAGCACGGATCGGTCCAGGCGGACCAGGAGGTCTTCCGGGCTATCATAGACCGCAATGCAGCCGGCGGCCCGGAGAGCATCCTCCGGGAAGCCTCCGCACAGAACCCCCACCGACCTGATGCCCGCCTTACGGGCTGCCTCTGCATCGTAAGGCGTATCACCGACAACGACGACCTCCTCCGCCGTCAGGGGTCCGAGCTTAGCCAGAGCTGCGCGAAAGATGTCCGGAAAAGGCTTCGAGCGCTCCGCATCGTCTGATGAGGTGGCGTCCTCGACAAGATCGGCGATATTGGCGATCTCCTTGTAGTGCTCCACCTCGTCCTCTTTTCCGGACGAGGCGAGCACGACCCGCTTTCCCCTGTCCCTGAGGGTTTCGAACAGATCCCGCACGCCAGGGAAAGCTCGCGCCCTGGGCAGGTAGTCGCTCTTGAACAGGTTGGTGCGAAACTCCCGAATCTCCTCTCCCTTTTCGCTCACGAGAGCGGGCGGGAGAAGCCCGTGGAGGATTTGATCGCCACCCTTGCCGATCTGCGCCCGCATGTCCTGGAATGCCACTTCGAAGCCGAAATGCTTGAGTGCCTCAACCCATGCTGCCGCATGCAGATCGACGGTATCGATCAGCGTACCGTCAACGTCGAATATTACCGCCTTGATCATTGGCGCTCCTGAGAAGTGCTTTGACCAGAAAGAGCAGGTAAGCGGAGCCTTTTAGCCATGCTTGAGCTTGAAATAGAGAATGGTGCTCGCAAGCATGAGCGTGATGCTGTTCGCGATGATGAGCGGGATTTCACTCTTCCAGATGCCGTAGACGAGCCAGAGAGACAGCCCAGTCACCAGCACCAGGAACATCTTGAGCGAGATATCCTGGGTTGATCGGGTACGCCAGACGCGAAGCACCTGGGGGATGTATGCGCCGGTTGTGCAAACCGCCGCGGCATAGCCGGCATAATCGAGAAGAGCCATCGCCAATCCATTTGGAAAGGCACGTTAACGCCGCGTCGGATCAGGAGTTCCGCACAACGATCAAGAGGAATTTCAAGCAGGCGTGGAGCCATTCCCGGATCCACAGGTCAAGCTTGCGCAGCAGTCTCATCCCCCCATGCCTCACGGGCCTCGATGCTGCCGTTCAATTATTCGACATGTGAGATCCAACAGGGAGACCGGCCGGAGCACGCCGGCCCCCTCCATTGGACCCCGCGTGAGGAGCCCTCGGTCAAGCTGCCGGGCGCATCCCAGTTTTAGCCGTCGGGATTTCGATATCGACCTCGAGTGTCGAGACGGAAGCGCCACGATCCATTTTGATCTGGACGTTGTCGTGCTCCACGGCCATGTGCTTGGCGATCACCGCCAGGATCTCCTCCCGGAGCGTTGCGACGAGATCGTCCTGCCCTCCCACGATCGTGCGCTCGTGCGCCAGCAGGACCTGGAGACGCTCGCGGGCGACAGGCGCCGATGTCCGGCGGTTGAGGAATTTGAAGATGTTCATGCGGCTCTCCGTGTAAACAACTTGCTCAGCAGGCCCCGCTTCTCCTGCGGAGCGATGACTTCACCGCTCAGACGCCTTGCGGCATCGAGATAGGCGCGGGCCGCGACGCTGTTCGGACTTCCCAACGTGACCGGTGCCCCGATATTGGATGCCCGCAGCACATCGGGGCTCTCCGGGATGATGCCGAGCAGCGGTATGGATAGGATATCGAGGACGTCGTCGACCTTCAGGATTTCGCCACGCTGGGCGCGAGCCGTGTCGTAGCGGGTGAGCAGAAGGTGCTTCTCCACCCTGTCGCCCTGCTCCGCCTTCTCCGTCTTTGCGTCGAGAAGACCGATGATCCGGTCGGAATCCCGGATAGAGGAGACTTCCGGATTGGTTACGACAACGGCAACATCGGCATGCCGCATCGCCAGAGTGGCTCCTCGCTCGATCCCGGCAGGGCTGTCGCAGATGATCCAGTCGAATTGCTCGCGCAACTCGCTGATGACGCGGGCGACCCCCTCCTCGGTCAGGTTATCCTTGTCCCGGGTCTGGGATGCGGGAAGAAGCGAGAGAGTATCGATCCGCTTATCGCGGATCAGCGCCTGGGAAAGCTTCGCATCGCCCTTGATTACGTTGATCAGGTCGAAAACGACCCGCTGTTCGGCGCCCATGATCAGGTCCAGGTTGCGCAGTCCGACATCGAAATCGACGACAGCGACTTTCTGGTTGTTCTGCGCCAACGCCGCACCCAGAGCCGCCGTCGAAGTCGTCTTGCCGACTCCTCCCTTGCCTGACGTCACAACGAGAACCTTTGCCATCCACATCCTCCCGCTAAGGGTCTAGAGCTGTCCTTGCGACTGCATCACCAGCCGGCCTGCGTAGAACCGCGAGCGGGATTGGCGGACGGAAGCCGGTTGCAGCTATCGCGACTGCTACGTATCGCTGCACATCAGTTCACGACCAACATGGTTAGCGGAAGGTTAATGGGGCTTGGCGCAAAAGGAGTATCCTCGACCAGTGCACCGCTATATGAAGGAAAAGCGTTACGAATTCATGATCCCGCCGTGTTGGGACAGCAGAGGCAGGAGAGCGCCTCTCAGAGCCTCCATCTGCAGTTCGGTCTCGCCCTGGCCGCTGTCAGGACCGGAGAGCGCGCGCAACCGGGCATTTTCCGCGGCGAGCCGGTCATTCTCGGCCAGGAGAATCGCCACTTTTTCCTCGGCGATCCGGAGGCGGGCCATCGCGTCGTCGCGCTCCTGCTCACGGATCTGAGCGCGGTCGCGCCATAGCCGCGTCGCGACGGATTCCGCGTCATCGTTCATGTTCGGCTCCTTGCACGATCAGGCCAGATGGCCGAGGGCCGGCCTCCTGCGGGCCTTGTGCCCCTGTTCGGGACAGGAAGGCCCACGCTACCTCGGCCATCATCACCGACAAAGGTTCAAAGGCCGTTATCATACGGCCCTATCCGTGTGCCCTTGTCGCCCCTCTCTCGAGGTGCCACTATTTACTCGGCGGCCGTAGGAACCTGTTCATCAATCCTTGAGCCTTCTGTCGGCACGCTTGGCACCTCGCAGCCGGTTGCGCAGCATCGTCCCGGCTGTTTCGAGACGCGCCTGCCCTCATCGAGAACGCCGCGGTCCAGCAGGCCTTCGACCAGCTCCATCTTCTCCACGACGGGATAGTTGCGCCAGATCTCGCGCTTCATCGCCTCGGGCGAGCCGCCCCCGTGCAAGGAAATCACGGAATACCAGCCCGCCTGGTGGGAAACGGTCAGGTCCTCGATCAGACGGGAAACCTCCATCCGCTGCTCCATCGGGATGTCGGGCCGCCCGCCCAGAACAGCCGACAAGGAGGCCTGGGTCATGGGATTGTGATCCTCGTCCGGGCCCGGCAAGGCCACGATCAGCCCGCCTGACACATAATGAGCCAGCTTGTGCATGTCGTAGATCTTCGTGGCGAGCAGGAGCTTTCCGATGTTGGAGAACACCGCATCCGGCATCACGGAACCACCCGGATCCTTCACGCAGTAGACGGAGGAGGCCACACCGCAGGCATAAAATCCCTCCGTGATCGTGATGAGATCGACCATGGCCTCCCGAATGTGTCCGTGCCGGTCGGGGTCGAGGCCGTTCGCCTCGATCATGAGCGCACCGGCGCCGATCAAAAGGTCCCCGAAGCCAGCACGGGCTCCGATGCAGGAATGGCGGTGATGGGTGGCATAGGACGTGGTGAGAAAGCCGCCCTCCTCATGCTCACCCGCAAGAAACACTCGGTCATGGGGCACGAACACGTCATCGAAGATCACCACGCCGGTCGATTGCCCGTATTTTGCGGAGAACTTCGCGGCCGCCTCACCCGGGCGACCGGCAGGGCGCGCTACGATGGTCACTCCGGGCGCGTCGACAGGCACCGCACAGCACACCGAGAAGTCGGCATCCTCCCTCGTATGTGTCCGGCATGGCATGACAAGGAACTCATGCATGTAAGGAGCACCGGTCACGATAGCCTTGGTGCCGCGGATCACGATGCCGTCCGGGCGACGCTCCTTGATATGAACGTAGACATCGGGATTGGCCTGCTGACCCGGCCGCTTCGAACGATCGCCCTTGGCGTCCGTCATGGCGGCACCGAGTGTCAGGTCTCGATCCTGCACTTCATGAAGATAGTTGAGAAAACGATGGGCATAATCGGTGCCATGAACCTCATCGGTCCGCTTGGTCGCCTGGTAAATGCCGTTGAGAGCATCGTGGCTGAGATAGCGCTGGGCACATCCCGAGATCTTGCAGACCAGTCGGACCGCCTCGAGCTTGTAAAGCAGATCCGTCGAACTCTCGTTGATGTGTAGCATCCGGTTGACGATCTTGCCGGACGTGCCCTGCCGCGCTGTCATGATCGGCAGATGCTCCACCCTGTGAGCCAGATCGTAGGTGATCCCGACCGCGCTCACTCCTGGCGCAAGAAGAGGCTCGTCCGCAACGCTCTCGACAGTACTCCCGTTGACGAAGACGCGCGGCTTGTAAGCACGCAGCGACTCCCGGTACTCGGCGGCATTCATCAGCATGGCGGGCTCCTCTGAGCTTGTTGCAGCATTTGAACAGTGTTAGAAAAATCCGTCAAGCATCGACGAAAGTAGGCCGGAATGACAGCGGAACCGCGCAACCGAGGGCGAGCCCAGGCTGTTCGAGACCTGAAGCGCAGCCTTATCCTCGAGGCCGCGCGGACGATTTTCGAGACCGAAGGTCTGGATGGCGCCTCGCTCCGTGCCATCGCAGCGGAAGCGGGCTACACGCCCGCGGCGCTCTATTTCCATTTCGAGTCCAAGGAGGCGATCTATGCAGAAGTGCTTCAGGCCTCGCTCAACAATCTGAGGGAGGCCATGGCCGCGGCGGTCGCCAACACCAATGGCCCTGCCCCAGGCCTGAGGGCCGCAGCCATGGCCTTTTTCAAGTACTATGCGGACAATCCGCGAGATCTCGACCTCGGATTCTACCTGTTCCGGGGAGGCATGAAGCCGAAGGGACTGGGCCGCGAGCGTGACGAGCAGCTCAATGCCGGCCTCGCAGCCGCACTTCTGCCGATCGCGGAAGCAGCCCGCGCAATGGGAGCTTCTCAAGAAGAGGCGGACCTCATGATGGTCGACACCTTCGCTCATGCGGCCGGCCTGCTCCTTCTGGCGCATACCGGCCGCATCAGGATGTTCGGAACATCAGCTCCCGGCTTGATGGAGCGCTATATCGACGAGAGGATCGGGCAGTTGGAAAGGCTCGTAGGCGCCCAAGCGGCCGCCCCTGCCCTATCCTTCCTCAAGAGCAACGATTAGTCCCTCGTCTGGAGCCAGATCCAGGCAGCCGGCCTCCACATGCCAGTCTCCGCTCCGAACCGTCGACAGCAGCACACGCGCCTTTCCAACCCCGTCAGGCAGGTCGATAGCCTGAGCTGCATGGCCGAAATTAAGCACGATGAGCAACCGCTCCGCTCCATGTCGGCGCTCATACGCGAAGACCTGCCCGCCGGATTGCACCGGCAAATACTGTCCGATGCTGAGGGCCAGGTGGCGACGGCGCAGATCGATGAGGCGCCGGTAGAGACATAGAACAGAGCCTGAATCCTGGGACAGCACTTCCACGTTGCAGGTCTGGAAATCCGGCGCGAGCGGCAGCCACGGCTCGCCGGGGGTGAAGCCGGCATTCGGAGAGGAATCCCATTGCATTGGCGTGCGTGCGGGATCACGACCGAGGCCGAGACCTGGTTCGTTCTTCTCCCATGGGTCCTGCACGGATTCGGGCGGGATCTCGACCTTCGTCATACCGAGTTCGTCGCCGTAGTACATGGTAGGCGTTCCCCGCAGGGTCAGCAGCAGCATCGCCGCGACCCGGGCCTGCGCCTTGCCGATTCTGGCACCAATGCGCGGCTGATCGTGATTGCCGAGAACCCAATTGGGCCATCCGCCGTCGGGCAGGACCCCTTCATACTCGTTGACGAGCTTTTCGATCTCGTGCGCGTTCCACGCGGTCTGGATCAGCTGGAAGTTGAAGGGGAGATGCGCTCCTGATAGGTCCTTACCGTAATAGGCAACAAGGCGCTCCAGGGGCAGGTAGATCTCGCCGATCAGCACCCTGTCTTCGTACTCCTCCAAAACCTGGCGCATCGCAGCGATCACGTCATGGACCTCCGGCTGGTCGGCCGAGTGGACTTGGAGGTACTTGTTGATCTCCGCCTGATGCGACTGGTAGCCGGGATTGGGAGGGTTGTTCCGGAACTCGGCATCCTTGATGAGGTGCCAGATGACATCGACCCGGAAGCCGTCCACACCGCGCCGGAGCCAGAAGCGCAGGCTATCGAACATTGCTTCCCTGACTTCCGGATTACGCCAGTTGAGGTCCGGCTGCTCCTTCAGGAAGGCATGATAGTAATACTGCCCCGTCGCCTCGTCCCACTCCCAGGCAGGTCCGCCGAAATTGCTGATCCAGTTGTTCGGCACTCCGCCGCCCGGAGCCGGATCGCGCCAGATATACCAATCCCGCTTCGGATTCGTTCGCGACGAGCGGCTCTCAAGAAACCATGGGTGTTGGTCGGATGTATGGTTCGGGACAAAATCCAGAATGACCTTCAGGTTTCGGGAATGTGCCTGTTCAAGGACCCTGTCGAAATCGTCGAGAGTGCCGAAGATCGGATCGATGCCGCAATAGTCTGAAACGTCATAGCCGAAATCGGCCATCGGGGACGGAAAGATCGGAGAGATCCAGATAGCATCGACTCCCAGCCATTGCAGATAATCGAGCCTTTGGGAGATCCCTTGAAGATCGCCGATGCCGTCGCCGTTCGTATCCTGAAATGAACGGGGATAGATCTGGTAGACGATTCCGCGCTTCCACCAGGTGGTTTCAGGCATGGACATGCTCTCCGCTCGCTCTTGATGGTCCGCATACCTCTGAAAGTGGATCAAATGCCAATGGCTGGCCCTTGGTGATGGTTCCGCCCTCCGGCCATGACGCCGGAGGGGACAGGGTCTGTCGCCTTCTGAAGAATCCTACCTTGAGGAACCGAAGGCTCTCCGGCGCTTTCTCTTCGAGGCGCTGAAAATATTGCTAGAAGGAGGAGATGAAGGCGACAGGACACGTTCCTTGGTCGCTCTACCATGGCCAAGCGTTTCCTGAGGGCCATGAAATGCACATTTGGATGTGAGACTTCATAGCCCTATAGCAGGACAAAGGCAGGACGCTCGATGCTCGACCTTTGGTACAAGAACGCCGTGATCTATTGCATCGATGTCGAAACCTTCATGGATTCGAACGGCGATGGCGTGGGCGACTTCCAAGGGCTCGCCGACCGCCTCGACCACATCGAGGAACTCGGCGCGACCTGCATATGGCTGCTCCCCTTCTATCCGTCTCCGAACCGGGACAACGGATACGACGTGACGGACTTTTACGGCGTCGATTCACGCCTCGGCACTCTTGGAGATTTCGTCGCCTTCACTCATGCCGCTCAGGATCGGGGGTTACGGGTCATCGTCGACCTCGTCGCCAACCATACCTCCATCGATCATCCCTGGTTCCAGGAGGCTCGTCGAGATCCCCAGTCGCGCTACCGGGACTGGTATATCTGGTCCAAGGAAAAGCCCGACAACATCCACGAGGGCGTCGTCTTCCCGGGCGTGCAGGATTCGATCTGGACCTACGACGAGGTCGCCGAAGCCTGGTACATGCACCGCTTCTACAAGCACCAAGCTGATCTCAACATCGCCAATGAGGAAGTCCGGGCGGAGATCGAGAAGGTCATGGGATTCTGGCTGCAGCTAGGAGTCTCCGGTTTTCGCCTCGACGCCGTTCCCTTCCTGATCGAGTACAAGGGGCTCCCGGAGCGAGAGAGACCAAAGCATGACCCGCACGAATACCTGCGCGAGCTGCGTGACGTCCTCTCCTGGCGTCGTGCCGAGGCCGTGATGCTGGCGGAAGCGAACATCACGATGGAAGAGGTCGACGAGTATTTCGGCCGAAGCGGCGAGCGTATGCACATGATACTGAACTTCATGCTCAACCAGCATGTGTTCCTGAGTCTCGCCCGAGGCGATGCGAAGCCGATCCGCGACATCATGCGAGATACGCCGGAGATCCCGCTAAAGGCCCAGTGGGGAAGTTTTCTACGCAATCACGATGAACTCGATCTCGGCCGCCTCAAGGATGAAGAAAGGCAGGAGGTCTTCTCCAGATTTGGACCCGCCCCCGACATGCAACTCTACGGGCGTGGTCTTCGTCGGCGGCTCGCACCGATGCTCGACGGCGATGAGCGATGGCTCAAGTTGGCATTCAGCCTTATGTTCGCTTTGCCGGCAACACCCGTCCTTTGGTACGGCGACGAGATCGGCATGGGAGAGGATCTTTCTCTAAAAGAGCGCAATGCCGTCAGAACGCCCATGCAATGGGCCGATGAGCCGAATGCCGGGTTCTCGATGGCTTCCGCCGACAAACTCGTTCGTCCCGTGATATCCGATGGGCCCTTCGCCTATCAGCGGGTCAACGTCGCCTCCCAGAGAGATTTGGACGGGTCGCTGATGTCTCATCTGCAGCGGCTTGTCCGCACTCGCCGTGCCTGCCCGGAAGTCGGTTGGGCTCGGGGAGAGATACTGCAGACGGAAGACACAAGCCTGCTTGCGATTCGCTACGATTGGGAAGGCGCCACGGTCATCACCCTCCACAATCTCGCCGACCGCCCCGCAGAAGCCCGCCTGCAGCTTGATGACATCGATCAGATGAGACCCCTGCTCAGCAGCGAAGACGATCGGTCTATGAAGAAAGCTGCATCACCGATCAGGCTGGAGCCATATGGATTCAGATGGTTCCGGGCACATGGCGAGCGCCGCTGACGCAATGCAACTGCTCGCACCGGCGGGGCAGATCGCCCCCTCGGGATCATCTGCCCAGACGCCTGAACTTTCTACGCCCGAACGGGAGCTTATCCGGCCAGCGAGGCCGGCTCGGGAGATACGGCATCTCCCAGGGCGGTCGTCAGCATCTCGGCAAGGCTCTGGTGAAGGAATGGCTTCGTCAGAGTCGGGGTGCCCTTGAAACGCTCCGGAAGAGTGCGGGCGTCGTATCCCGTCGAGAAAATGAACGGGATCCCGCGAAAGCGCAGCACGTCCGCAACCGGAAAGACGACGGAGCCATCAACGTTGATGTCGAGCAATCCGACGTCGATTTCCGCCTGCAGCGCAAGCGTGAGAGCCTGATCGAGCCGGGCGGCCGGACCGACGATGTCGCATCCAAGATCCAGAACCATGTCCTCGATCAGCATCGAGATCATGGCCTCGTCTTCCACGATCAGGACACGGCACTTGCGCCTCTCGCCCATCTCATCCCCCTTGGCCCCAGCGCACCCTCGATGCGGATCACGCAGGCTTTCATTAACCATGACCGTTCCATTGAGTCCTTGCAAGCACTAGGTGCAAAATCCTGCCTGCGTCCAATGGCTCCAGGTCGCTTCAAGGGGTGACGACGCAACAAAAAGATACATTATTTCAATTGTCTTCTCGGCACTGCCCCGCCGGCGGAGGCAAGCCAACCGCATAGGTCTGGACCGGATGGCCTGATCACTCCTGTCAGGTGGCCTTGGCGACACCTCGGCAGTGAAATCCGATTGGCCGAGGCGCGCCATTCACGTAATACTCCTCGACGTTCTCGAACCGGAAGCCGGCCTGCCTCAGCAGGGCCGCTACCGGGCGCGTCAGATTGCATCCCACGGCGAGCGAGCGCCAGATAGGATTCAACCGGTACTGCCAGCGCGCCACGCCGGGCTCTGGTGACAGACCATGTTCGAGGAATAGGACCCGGCCCTCCGGCTTCAGCACACGCCTGACCTCTCGAAGGGCCTGGACCGGATCCTGCACCGAACAGAGCGTGTAGGTGACCACGGCCGTATCGATGGAGGCATCCCCAAGTGGGAGCGCCTCCGCCTGGGCACGGATGATTTCGAGCGGTACACGGCTCGCCCGGTGGCGCACTTCGCCCAGATTGAGAAAGGCTCTGCTCGGATCGACACCGATCACGTTCGTGACCTGCCCCGGATTGTAGAAAGGAAGGTTCAGCCCAGGACCGATCCCGATTTCAAGAACGACCCCTTGTGCCAGCGGAACAACCCGCTCCCGCTCAGCCTCGATGTCCTTCATCGAGCAGAGACAGCTGACGAATTTCGGCCCGATATAGCGAGAATAAAGATTCATGACTGTCCTCTGTCGTGAATGCGGATCCTGAAGACCCAGCTCGGGAGAGTGCAATTCGAAGGTCCGCTCCTCCCGGTTTCACCGCTTGGAATGTTTGGATTCAGCCCAGCCGTGGAAGACCTCATACGGCTCAAGGCCGATGTCCCGAAGGAGGCGGGTATCGAGCTCCAGCAGCTGGCGACGGGTTCGCTCCCGGGCAATGATGCCGCGAACGAGCGCGATTGGGCTCCTTAGAAGGTTGAGATAATCCGAGGAGATTCTCACGTTCCATCGGGAAGCGGATCGCTCCGGGCCGATCAGTAGACCGGTGAAGTACGTCATAGCGTGCCTCCAATCATGTTGGCTGCTAGAATGGGCCGGCCGCAGGCTCGGCCCTGGTGTGACGAAGGCCGTCAGTGTGGTCGGCCCGTGTCACCGTCGAGACTGCTGCACTTGCCGCCCGCGGTCTGTGACGAGGATCACGCGAGCTCGGGCACCCAAAGCGGAGGGCATATTCCATGGCTGAGCCGCGCAACCTCACTGCTCTGCTGGGCGCGAATCCGTTCTTTGCCAGCCTTGGTTCCGAGGCGATCCAAGCAATAGCCCTGCTTTGCCTGACGCGGCACCTCGATCGGGAAGAAGTGCTCTTTTTCAAGGGAGATGCGGGCGATGCTCTTTATGCCGTGCGCCGCGGACAGATCCGTATCGGCACCGGGCTTGCCTCCGGGCGGCGCCTCACTCTCAACCTGCTCGGCCCCGGTGATGTTTTCGGCGAGGTCGCTCTTCTCGATGGAAGGCCGCGGACGGCAGACGCCGTAGCAACGGAGCCGACCGAACTCTATGTGGTTCGCCGCCGGGACTTTCTCGATCTTCTTGCCACCAAGCCTGACGTGGCGGTTCGTATCATCGAGTTTCTGTGCGAACGCATCCGTTGGATGAGCGGGCAGATGGAAGAGAGAGCTCTGTTGCCACTGCCGATCCGCTTGGCTCACCGGCTGGTGGCTCTCAGCGAAGACTATGGCTGTGACTTGCACGTCAGCCAGGAGGAGCTTGCCATCTTCATAGGAGCGACCCGCGAGAGCGTGAACCGGCAACTCCAGACCTGGCGGCGCCAAGGACTGGTGGAACTGAGCCGCAACCGCATCCGCGTCCTGCAACCGTCGCGCCTGTCGACACCTTCGGAGGACGGGACGCGGCCGGACGGGACAGTGTGATTCCCCTCACAGACCCCAGGAAGCCGGCACTCCAATCTTGCGCCATGCCCTGCAAAGGAGGAGCAGTCATGGCTTTCCATCGACCCAAGCTGCCGCAATTGTCCCGTGGCGATTTCCTCACGGATGGCGGGCTCGAGACCACATTGGTGTTTCATCAAGGTCTGGACCTACCCTGCTTTGCCGCCTTTCCCCTCATCATGAGCGAGCGCGGAAAGGAGATCCTTCATGACTATTTCAGGCCATATTTGGCGATTGCTCGACGGCAGGGCATCGGCTTCATTCTCGATACGGTCACGTGGCGGGCGAATGCGGACTGGGGCGCCGAAATCGGCTACTCGGCCGACGATCTTGCAGATATTCAGCGGCGTTCGGTGGCATTCGCCTGCCATGTGCGGGACAGGTACGCGACGCCCAGCACCCCAATCGTTATCAACGGCATCCTGGGGCCGCGCGGCGACGGCTATAAGGTCGGCGCCAAAATGCGTCCTGAAGAGGCCCAACGGTATCACTCTGCACAAATTAAAGTCTTCCGGGATACGGAGGCAGATATGGTAACCGCCATGACACTTACATATCCCGAGGAGGCCATCGGCATCGTGCGAAGCGCACAGGCCAATGGCTTGCCGGTTGTAATCTCGTTCACCGTGGAAACCGATGGACGGCTTCCCTCCGGCGACACGCTCGAAAGCGCCATCGAACAGGTTGATGCCGCGACAGGCAGCGGCCCCGCCTACTACATGATCAACTGCGCTCACCCGAGCCACTTCGAAAGCGTTATCGATGCGTCGGGAGCATGGATCGGGCGGATCCGCGGTCTGCGGGCCAATGCCTCAGAATTAAGCCACGCGGAACTCGACGCCGCCACGGAGCTGGATCCTGGAGATCCTGCCGCTCTGGGAGGCCACTATAGAGCCCTCCGGCAGAGGATGAAGCATCTGTGCGTCATCGGCGGCTGCTGCGGAACCGACCACACGCACATTCAAGCCATCTGTGAAGCGTGCGCCCCACTTGATGCGGCACCATCCGCTGAGCTGGCCTGAGGAACCCTGTCGTCGAGAGGCTCGTCGTTACCTTTGCGATGATCAAGACCGAGCGGTAGCCGGACCAGCGATCCGCTGCCATGGAGAAGGTTTCGGAAACCGAATTCAATATTCAGGAAGATCATCCTGTTCGTACCACTTAAGGGGCTTGCGACATGCTAAAGAGTTGAGCGCGCGTGGATGAGCGCATACTATGGTGCGTGAAGCAAAGCTCAGCAGTGAGGCATAAGTCCAAGGCGATCTGCCCGAGAAACAACCCTCCCGCTAAGGCAGCCGAACGTTCGCACGGACGGTTCGCACCATGCCTCAGCGTTTCGACCGCACTTCATCCTTGGAGGGCCCTTCCCGCCGCCGCGGTTCGGTTGCAAGCCGGCGGCATCGGGCCATGCCTCGCATGGGGAGGTGTGTATGCCACGCATTCCATATATCCTTTACCTGATCTTGCTCGGCATTGCGGCGCTCCTGATCCACAGTCAGCCGGTGCAGGCCCAGCGAAAGGTGCTTCATGTCGACTCCTATCATGCTGGAAATGAATGGAACGACCGCATCGTGGCAGCGCTCCGCGACGGTCTGAAGGACAGGGACATCGAGCTGCGGGTCTTCCATCTGGATACCAAGCGAAGTCCTGCAGACGAAGAAATCAGCGCTTCCGTTCACAATGCCAGGCAGGTGATCGAGGAGTTCAAACCCGACGTCATTACCGTCAGCGACGATCCTGCCGCTCATCACCTGGTTCAGCCCTACCTGCGCAATTTCTCGGTTCCGGTCGTGTTCTGCGGTCTCAATTGGGACGCCTCGATCTACGGCTTGCCCTACCGCAACACCACAGGAATGGTCGAGGTTTCGCCAGTACCGCAGATTCTCCGGCTCATGAGCCAGAATGCTCGCGGGCCAAGGCTCGGCTTCCTCTCGGAAGACACGGACGTCAAGCGCAAGGAACTTGCCTATCACGAGCGCCTCTTCGGGATCAGGTACGAGAAGACCTATTTCGTCAACTCGTATGCGGACTGGAAGGCGGCCTTCCTGCGCGCCCAGCAGGAAGTCGACATGCTCATGATCCTCGGCGTCGGAGCCATCGCCGACTGGGATCCGGCTGATGCCCGTCGCTTGGCCGAAGAGCACAGCGAAATCCCGAGCGGCACCGATTTCGAATGGCTGACGGAGGTCAGTCTCCTCGGCGTCGTCAAAAGCCCGGAAGAGCAGGGCCGCTGGGTCGCTCAGGCAAGCCTCCACATTCTGGAGGGAACCAAGCCCAGCGACATACCGCTGTCCTACAATCGAGAGGGGGAACTCTTCTTCAATGCGCGGATCGCCAAGCAGTTGGGGATCAAGGCGTCCCCTCCCCTTGCGCGAGCCGTGCCATGACCACGACCGATGAGCATCTGGCATCACCGACGGAACCGAAACATTCGGTCACGCGCGAGACGCTCCGCAAGATCACCGTACGCATCAGCATCGTTGTCGCGATCGCTACGATCCTGAGCTATTGGCATGTCCGCTCCGGCTTTGAGCAGCAGGCAACGGAAAACCTCGAGCGCTACGTCGAGCAAAGGCGAGTGCGCGAGAGTGCGATCTTCGATCTTGCAAGCAGCAACATCCGCACCTTTGCGGACGCGTACAAACGCGAAATCAGCCAACTGGACCCTCAGGGAGCCGAACAGCGCTTCTCAGCCCTCTTCCAGCAGCACCCCGATGGAACCACACGGCTCAGCGAGGACGTTTTTCGCACATACGGAGTAACAGGCTTCATCGGCAAGCATGTGGTCGCAGATCGGGACCTGAAGCGCCGCCTTATCGCCGCCTTCGACCTGATCACCCAGTTCGGCCCGGCTTGGCAGAGTCAATTTGCCAACCTCTATGCCATCGCCCCGGAAGGCGCCGTCATCATGTATTGGCCGGGGCAGCCCTGGGCCCTGCGAGCAGGAGATTGGGAAATCTCAGGCAAGCTGAGCCTGCTCTCGGACAGGAAGGACGCTGTCGTCGTCGCTGGCGCCAATGCCGGATCCGCACTCGTGTCCGGCAGGGAGCGCTGGTCCGAGCTCTATTTCGACTACGGCATCAACGATTGGCTGGTCTCGGTCACCCGCCCCACCATTGTCGAGGACCGGTCCCTCATCCAGATCGGCCAGGACATCCTCATGCACGACCTGATCGGACGAGCAGCCAGCGCTGATACGGGCGGGACATACAACGTTCTGTTCTCCGATGAGGGACGGATCATCGCTCATCCCCGATACATGGATGCCATTCAGGCCAAGAGCGGCTCCCTTCCCGTCGCTGAGACGAACGACGCTCATCTCAAGCAGATCCACGAACTCGTGCGCGAGCGCGATCCCGGTCAGACGGTCGTGCGCAACCGAAAGCACAATGAGGTCGTTGCGGTCACGAAGCTTGGCGGCCCGGAATGGACGCTGGCAACGGTCTTCCCTCTTTCCCTTGCCGCCGAGAGCGCCTGGGATACCGCACGCCTTATTCTCATCATGGGAGCTTTGGCCCTCCTGTTCGAGCTCTTCATTCTGAGCTCGACCCTGAGGACGCAGATCGCCATCCCCTTACGCCAACTCGTGCGAGCCACCGGATCGGTCGCCGAGGGGCGCTTCAACACGTCGCTCGATTTCCGCCGCAACGATGAGATCGGGGAACTGGCAGAAGCCTTTACGGCGATGGCACGGCAGATCGACGCCCGCGAATCCGCGCTGAACGAGCGAAGTGCGAGCCTCTCCAAGCTCAACGAAAAGTTGGCGCATGAACTGACCAAGCGCGAACGGGCCGAGCGCGAGCTGGCTCATCACCGGGAGCTCAACGCCCTCCTCGACACCATCGATTACGGAATCCTCTTCCTGAGCCCCGACTTGAGGATCCGACTTGGAAACCGCGCCTACAAGCAGATGTGGAATACGCCCGATCGGTTGATCGCCAATGGAACACCGATCCACGATCTCGTCGCCCACCATTGCCGTATCATGGAGGTGGATCCATCTACCGCCGAAACGAGCATGGCTCATATCGTCGAGCGCATTCGCGGCTGCGACGAGGCACCTGTCGAAATCCGGATTCCCGGCGGGCGGGTGCTCCGCTATAACTGCGTCTCCCTCCCCGATGGCGGGCGGATGCTCACCTATGTCGATATCACGGAGCAGAAACGAGCTCTCGATGCCATTGCGGCAGCCGAGCAGCGCCAGCGGCGCCTCCTGGAACTCGCCCCGTTCCCACTTGCAGTGACCCGGTTATCAGACGGACGGATCCTGTACGCGAATGCCCGCACGGCGGAAGTCACCGGCCTCTCGCCCGAGGAAATGAAGGGAACGTCCGGACTCGACTACTATGCCAACCCGGCGGATCGGACCCGCATATTCGAAATCCTGGCGCGCGACGGTCGCATCAGCGACATGGAGATCGTCATGCGGCGCCCTGACGGGACGAAGCACTGGGCTCTCATCAACGCCGCCATCGCCGACTACGAGGCACAGCCGGCGCTCCTAGCCTCCTTCAACGACATATCGGAACTCAAGAAGCGCGAGGAGCAACTGAAACTCGCAAAGAAGGAAACCGAAGCCGCACTACGCGACCTCAATGCCGTCCTGGAAACCATTCAGTACGGCGTCCTCTTCCTTGATCCCGACCTTCGGATCCGCCTAGCCAACAGAGCGTATCGCGAATTGTGGCAGATGCCGGCAGAGTTCTATGACTGTCTGCGAAATCTCGAAGAGGACATGGAGCAGAGCCGCGTTTCCCAAATCTACGACATTCAGGATGATGAGTGGGAGGCCTACAAGGAGCGCCGTATCGCCGAGATCAGAAGAGGCCATGTCACGCCAACCGAGATGCGCCTCAGAAGCGGTAGGATCATCCAGTATCAATGCACCGCGCTCCCCGACGGAGGGCGTATGCTCACCTACTTCGATATTACCGAGCTGAAGCGAATCGAAGAGGTTCTCCGCCGTCATCTCGCCGCCATGGAGGCGGCGATGGATGGTATGGCCATTCTCGCCCCCGACGAGACCTATGAATACCTGAATGCAGCCCATCTCCGGATCTTCGGCTACGAGCATCCCTCCGAACTGGTAGGCAAAAGCTGGCGAAAACTCTACACTGACGAGGAGCGCGCCCGGATCGAGCAGGACGCCATGCCGACGGTGTTCCAGCACGGTCGCTGGAGCGGTGAGGCTGTAGGGCTGAGGCGGGACGGGAGCACTTTCCCCCAAGACATCTCACTGACGCGGATCCAGGGCGGCGGCCTGATATGCGTGGTACGGGATATTGCGGAGCGCCATGCCCGCGACGAGGCGCTGCGTCAAGCCAAGCAGCACGCCGAAGAGGCCAGTCAGGCAAAATCCCGCTTCCTGGCCAACGTGAGTCACGAACTGAGAACCCCCCTCAATGCGGTTCTGGGATACACGGAACTACTGATCGACGGCCTCTACGGCTCCATGCCCGACAGAGCGCAGAATGTTCTTGGCCGCGTACAGGCGAATGGCCGTCACCTGCTTTCCCTGATCAACGATGTTCTCGATCTCTCGAAGATCGAGGCGGGAGAATTGTCGATTGCGGCCGAATCCTACTCAATCCAGAATCTGGTGCAGGCTGCCGTCTCGACGATAGAACCACTCGCCCGGGCCAAGGGCCTGACCCTTCGCACATCGGTTCCCGAAGGACTGCCCGCCGGGTGCGGTGACGAACGGCGCCTTACGCAGGTGCTGGTCAACCTTGCCGGAAATGCCGTCAAGTTCACCGAGGCAGGATCAATCGACATCGTCGTCAGGGTCGAGGATGGACGGCTGAGGATCGTTATCGAGGACACGGGAATCGGGATCTCGCCGGAGGACCAAAGGCGAATATTCGAGGCTTTCCAGCAAGGCTCCAATCCAGCCACTCACGGGCAGGGTGGAACCGGCCTCGGGCTTGCCATCTCCAAACGCATCGTAGAGAAACATGGTGGAACAATCGACCTTCGTTCCGCTCTCGGATGTGGGTCGACCTTCGTGATCGATCTTCCTCTCGGCCAGAGCCATGTGACGGAGGCCGCATGAAGCGAAAGAGGATCCTGATCGTAGAGGACACCGAAGACAACCGGCAAATCCTGCGCGATCTTCTCACCAACGCGGGTTTTGACCTGGTGGAGGCGCATGACGGGCGTTCGGCTGTCGCAGCAGCGGCGGAATTCCGGCCCGACCTCATACTGATGGATATTCAGCTCCCCATTCTCAATGGGTACGAGGCGATCCGCCAGATCAAAGCCGATACCGCGCTTCACCCCATTCCTATCATAGCCGTCACATCCTATGCCCTGTCGGGTGACCGGGAGAAAGCGCGAGCGGCTGGCTGCGACGGGTATGTTGCGAAGCCCTTCAGCCCTCGCCAGTTGCTCGCGACGGTTCGCGAACTCCTGGACTGAACCGGGAAGCCTGCATGCGTGAGCGCCCTCTCATCCTTGTCGTCGATGACGTCGAAGAGAACCTTGAGATCGTTACGGTACGGCTTGAGGCTCAAGGATACGTGGTCGAGACGGCCCGCAATGGTCACGAGGCTCTTGAAAAGACATCCCGGATTCTTCCCGACCTGATCCTGCTCGACGTGATGATGCCTGGGATCGACGGCATCGAGGTGACCCGCCGCCTCAAGGGAAACGAAGCCCTGCGGGCGATCCCGATCGTCCTTTTGACGGCCAAGTCCAGCGTCGAGGATGTCGTGGCGGGTTTGGATGCCGGTGGCGACGACTATCTCACCAAGCCCTTCGAACCCACGACGCTCGTGGCGAGAGTGCGCTCTCTCCTGCGGATCAAGACACTCTACGACACTGTTCAACGCCAAGCCGCTGAACTGGCCGCGCTGAACAGAACCCTGGAGGAGCGGATCCAGCGACAGGTGCGGGAACTGGAGAGAATGCGGGAGTTGAGGCGGTTTCTGCCGCCACAAGTCGCCGACATGATCGTCTCCGAAGGAGTCCAGGCTGGAATTCTGGAACATCATCGTCGCGAGATTGTCGTTCTCTTCTGCGATTTGCGCGGGTTCACCAGCTTCTCGGAGCTCGCGGAGCCTGAGGAGGTCATGGACCTTCTGAATGCCTATCACGCAACTCTGGGCCCGCTCGTGTACCAGGCCGAGGGCACTCTCGAGCGATTCGCCGGGGATGGAATGATGGTCTTCTTCAACGATCCTATTCCTTGCCCGGATCCGGCGGCACGAGCCGTCCGGCTTGCCATCGCAATGCGGGATCGCACCACCGCGCTGGCACAGAGCTGGCAGCTTCGTGGGTACTCGATCGGGTTTGGGATCGGCATTGCGCAAGGGTACGCAACCCTTGGCCGAATCGGGTTCGAAGGGCGTTTCGACTATGCGGCCATCGGCACCGTTACCAATGTGGCGGCGCGCCTCTGCTCAGAAGCGCGAGACAACCAGATTCTCGTCACGCAACGAGTTGCCTCGCAATTGGACGGAACAGCAGTTCTGCGCCCTCTCGGCGACGTGGCCCTGAAGGGTCTCAGCCGAGCCATTCCCATCTACAACGTCCTGGAACTCACGCCGACAGATCCATGAGCCCGCCGGAGAGGACGCTCCATCGGGGCAGGTCCGACTGCAAACCATGCATGGAACGCATGCCTGTACAGACGTAAAAGGGCAGCAATGCTGCCCTTTTCTGCTTGCTCGAGAAAGCCGCAAGCCTTAATTATCTCAGTGCGATATGGCGACGGCGTCGTCGTATCGCTGCCCTTTTGGGCGTTTCCTCCCTAGACTTCGGGCCGCTGGCAACAGCGGCCTTTTTTCTTCTGAGAGGCATGTCTGGCAGCCCCTCTTTGCACCAATAGCCAGTCCCCTCCTTGGCTCTGCGTGACCTGGCGGAGTCGTGCCGAATCTATCAGGCGCTGACGACCTTCTCCTCTGAAACCACCGCATCTGAATGCATGACCTGAACTTTCTTCAGGATCGACTTTACGTGATCTCTCACGGTGCGCTCGGAAACACCGAGCTCCGAAGCGATCGTTCCACGCGACGCTCCCTCCATCACGGAGCGCAGAATGTCGGCCTCTCGCGCCGACAAGGTGCAGCCACTCGGGTCAGGAGATTTGTGCGTAGTCTCGCGTAAGGTCCACTTTTGCAAGTTGGCCATGTCCCTCCTCCTGGCTTTAAAAGAAGCTCAGGATAGCGAGAGCGACGTACTCCGTCTGTCGGGAAACCGACAGAGAGCCGGCGGCTCCTCTCCCCTTAAGGGTTAGTGAGATAACATTCCCGTGAAGCTTAAGCATTACCAGGAAAGGGGAGCGCGGAAGCGCTATGTCTTGGTATAGGTGTGCGGCAGGAGACCCTCGAAATTCCGGCGGACCTTTCCGTAGCATTCGCAACTGGCCCTCTCGAGTCCCGACCGGTCCGTCACCGCGATAAACCCGCGGCCCTGCTGGATCAGCCCCTCCGCCTGAAGCGCTCGCGTGATAATGCTGACGGTCGAGCGCTGTACGCCCAACATCTCGGCTAGAAACTCATGGGTAAGGGGCAGCGTATCCTGGTTGAGGCGGTCGTGAGTGCTGAGAATCCAGCGACAGCATCGAGCCTCGACGCTATGAACGGCATTACAGGCAACGTTCTGAAGAATCCGGGAAAGGAGGGCCTCCGTGAAGCGGAGGATCAGCTGCCGGATGCTGGGGCGGACATTGATCGCCTCATGCATCCGATCCAGACAGATGCGCGATGCCACGCCGGGAAATTGCACGACATACCGCCCGATCGACTGTCGGGTAACGAAGGCGCTGATGAGACCGACCATGGACTCGCAGCCGAAAACCGCCATTTCGGCTGAACTGCCGTTACTCATATCGGCGACGAGCGATACGATCGTGTCATGTGGGAAGTAGGCATAGCGCAGGGTTTCGCCCGCCTGGTAGAGAATCGTCCCCTTCGGCAGGGCCACGATTTCCAAGTGCGGAGCCAAATAGGCCAGATCTTCCGGCTCCAAAGCGGCAAGGAGCCGATTAGCCCGATGGTCTCTCTTTCCCGCTAGTTCCGAAACGATCGGGCGACGCAGTTTCATTCAGTCAGAATAGTTCACCGGAAGTTGGAGCAGAAGCCCCACCTTCGGAGAATATACAGGTACAACTGGGGAAATTTGGGTGACGGCGGCACGTATTAATCAACCGAATATCGGCAAATTCATCCGCTAAGCGTTGCAGATGCTGGGAAAATGAAGAACATGGCGACAGACCTATTGTAGACCTGTTCGCATCTCAGGAGGGAACCCAGGCGCCGGATGACATGGCTCCGCCCGTGCGGAGCGCGAGTTCCGCCGGCACTGCAACCTTCAAGGGCTCCCGACTTCCGTGCATGCGATCGGCTTGGATCCACCGCCTTGGCGCTGATCGTAAAGTTCCGCCCCCGTGCCTTTCGTCCACCAGATGTAAGGTCCTGCCGCATAGCGCGCTCCAGACCCGGACATGACATTGGCGAAGACCAGAACGCTACCTGAGACAGGCACCACTGCAAGGGAGTTCGGGCCCGCGTTGATGTATTCAACCTTTAGCTGCAGACCTCCCTGGCATTTGTACGAAACATAGTTTCTTTCGACAGGCGACGAGCCAGGAAGGGCGATCGTGACATCGGCAGCAAGGCTGACGGGCGAACACAGGCAGATCATAGCCGTGCAATAAAGGTACTTCATCAACCGGCATTCTCCATTGTCAGAGGATTTGTGGGTGTCGGCTGCAGCGCTGCCGGCAAAGCGGCAATCCGCTGCATGAGCCCTTCCATGGGCGGTGAGGCTCCGGAACCGCGGCGAACTCCTCTCGTTGCCAAGATATGAGCGTATCAGAGTTCAGCTTAAGGGAATCCTGCCGGCGTGCTCTCGCCTCCACCATACGGGTTGGCGCGTATGGCTTGCTTGTGCTGAATCTGATGGCAGCAGCACCCTCGGCCGAAGCGGCAAGCCAACGGAGCGAGGAATGCGGGCAATCCGTGAAGGTTGCCCCCGGCGACACCCTGTCGTCGCTCGCCAGGCGCTGTGGCACAACCGTTTCCGATCTGCTTCGGGAAAACCCGAGCATCAGGAACCCCAATCTCGTCGAGGTCGGGACGACGCTCGCTCTTCCCAATTCAGGGGACGACGAGGCGACGACCAAGACGGCCAGCAAGACGGGCGACGGCATCGTCGCGAGCCTGACCGAGACGGATCGTGGGCACCGGGTCGCCATCGAGGTCTCCGATCTGCCGCCCCGGATGCGCGTCTGGATCAAGGGAGGCAAGAGCCGCTCGCCGAAGCATCACCTTATTCTACGGGGCGCCCGTGTGAATGGGAGAGGTGAGTTGCGCACGACGTTCCGTCTCCCGGAATGGGCGGAGAAAGGCTCGGTTTACCTCAGTCTCTCCATTCCGCGCACGGGTAAGACGCTCGTCTCGGCACCTCTTGAGGTCAGTCCGCGGCGTTCGGCCAAGAAAGCTAAATGAACGGCACCCCTTTTGGCGCCGTCGCCGCTCCGCCGCCCACAGGATCGGTTGGTGCTGCTTAAGGGGGCGGTTCTCATTCCTCCGGTCTGCTCGGCTGCGGGCTTTCCATCCTGTCAAGCCATTGCGCGAGCACTGGCAGGATTCGCTCCGGTGGCTGAAAGCCTTGCGTAACAATACCGTACGGAGCGTTCCCTCCTGGACCGGCCAGCAGCGTCGGAAACCCCGTGATGCCAGCCTATCGCGAAATAGTGAAATCGCTCCAGACCTCCTGCTGCGCCTCCGAGCTCCGGAGTGCATCGGAGAACTCCTCTCGGTCGGCTCCTGCCTGCTCCGCCAGTTCGGTGAGCACCTCAATGGAGGTGACGTCACGATTCTCGGCATAGAAGGCGCGGTGAACTCTCTCCAGGTAAGCCAGCGCTCCGTCCATTCCGCTTCGGCGGACGACAACCACGGCCGTAGAGGCCGGCTCGGTGTCGTAGACGAACCCCTGACGGTCGAAGAATGCCATGTCGAACGGTTGCCCGGAAGCGCTGTGCACGTGGTCCCAGTGCTCGCGGATCGTACGCTTGCCCTTCTCGTCGAGTGGCTCGGTCGTACCCGGCCGCAGTCCGCCCATGATGAGCCGAATGGGAAGGCTGCTGCCGAACTGCTGCGTGATCTGACTGATGACGGGGGAGAATCCCCAGCACCATGAGCACATCGGGTCAGCGACATAAATCAGGTGAGGTCCAGTCACTGAAAGCTCCATCGTTCATGTTCGCCTACGGAATCCCGCTACGACTCAAAGCTGCCTAGCTAGCGCACGAAGGGTCGTCATCGTCCTCTCCAGTGCCTTCTGACGCCTGGAACCCCCAGCAGTACAACTCATTATAGGACCAGTAGGTTGAGCCGCATGCTTCTTCGGCCGAGCGTTCGATCCGGCCGTTTCATATATGCTCTAGGTAGCTTCTGCTGCCGAGCATTCCAGCTCATCCAGATGTCATGACCGGTTTGATGTCATGCCGATTCAGGAGATTATTTCAATGACCAAAACCGTCACCTCGCTCTTTCATGATCGCAGTGCCGCGTCGGCTATCGTAAGCCGCCTCGAACAGGCTGGCCTGTCGCGCAGCGACGTCACCGTTTACTCGGACGCCTCCGACAATGTGTCCGACGCACTCGAAGGTGCCGGCGTGCCGCGCTCCGATGCTCATGCCTATGCCGAGGGCGTCCGCCGGGGTCGTAGCCTTATTGCCGTACGGTGCGAGGACGATGAAGTCGACCGGGTGATCAGCATCCTGGACGGCGACGGCGCTCTGGATCTCGATGAGCAGCAGAACAGCTGGCGCTCGGAGGGATGGCAGGGAATGACGGGATCGATCGCGAGCCTTGGCCAGGGTTCCACGGAGGACCGGAGCCGTAGCACCGGCGGAACCGGCGGCATGACCGGGATGAGCGGTCGCGATGAGGTGATCCCGATCGCTGAGGAAGAGCTCCACGTCGGCAAGCGCGAGGTAAGTCACGGCCGCGTGCGCATTCACTCCCACGTCGTCGAGAGGCCTGTTCAGGAACAGGTTACCCTGCGCGATGAGACTCTCGAGGTCGAACGCCGTCCGGTTTCCGGAGGCGCTCGGACCGGATCGGTCAGCGGCGATCCCTTCCAGGAGCGCACTATCGAGGTCGAAGAGCACGACGAAGAGGCTGTCGTCTCGAAGGAAGCTCGTGTGAAGGAGGAGCTCGTCGTTCGGAAGGATGTGGAGCAACGCACCGAAACCATCTCGGATACCGTCCGCAGCACGGAAGTCGATGTCGAGGATGATCGTGACGGGCGGTTGACCGGCACGTCGGGATCCCCCGAGCGCAAGCGCTAACTTCAGTAGCAGAATGAGCCCGGCCGATCGGCCGGGCTTCCACATGACGTCGCGTTTTCCTGGTGTAAGCGTATGCTACTTGTCGCTCTCATCATCGGGATCGACACGCTCGACGACCGCACGCTGTTTTCTGAGGCTTACCGGCACTTCGACGTTTTCCGTCGTCACACTACGCCGGATATGCAGCTCTTCCTTCAGAACCAAGCGCTTCTCGACAACAAGAACCTCCTCGAACACCGGCACGATCACGACATCGTCTTCCGTGCGGATTGACGGGGGTGCATCAACGACCTGATCCTTGGGAACACGGCTGACCTCGACGACATCCGTTTTCAAGGCTGCACGGGCAAACTCCTCGACCGTATCGACCAGAGTCCGCACCCTCACCTTTCCGGAAACCTTTTCCCGCTTCTCGACGCGCGCGATCTCCTCCGCCAGAGGAATAACCTCCTCGGAAACGGGCCTGCGCTCCGAAAGAACGCTTTCTTCGAGAACAGGCACGGTATCCTGCTGGGGGTTGGGAGTATCTGATCCGGCACTCGGCTTTTTCATGGGAGATGTCCGATTGAGCCGGTGTAACGAGCGGGGTTCAGCTCGGTTCCGCAACATCGCCCCTGCTCGACATGCGCTCTCGATGTCCGCACCTGTTCGGTAGTCATGCATCTGCCCGGTCGCATCGAGATGCGCATCCTGAATCCGTGCGAGATAGATCCGCCGGCGGAAAACTGACGCCATCCAAGATGAAAAAGCCCAGGCTCCGGGGCGAAGGACGAGACGCCTTCGCGTCCCACTCCTCGCCAGCTACGGGCCTGGGCTGAACGGTACCAGTGGACGGGCGCTCGCATCGTCAGGCAAGCGCAGGAACAGATCGAGCCGGAGTTCATCCGTCCTGACCACGATCACAGCGAAGCAGGGCAGTGACGCCTGCCGCTTCGAAGTCCTCATCATGTCCGCTGGGGTAAGTGGGATATGGGGGGCAGGTTCACGTTCTACAAGAGGCAGGCCCGATGAAATCGCGCGCGCTATGGAACGCCTTCGGCGAATGTTTCAGCAGCTGTGAAAGCCACGATCCGGAAGCGGGGCCAGTGCCAGAATGCCGAGGACCCTGGGATCTCCACGCTCCGGATCGATGACGACCGCCGCCCCTTCCGGCAGTGCCGTCCCGCCGACGCCCGGACCCAGCACCATGATCGCCGGCGTTCGATGGCCCACCAGCACACGGTTCACGCCGCTTGGGACAGGATCTGAAAAAAGCCGCCGGTGCTCGGCGAGAACCCACTGCAGTCGATTGCCGGAATAATCGTCGGCGAGGAGACTGTCGGTGACGCGGACACGCTCCGGCCCGAAGGCGATTTCCGCCGTGTCGCGCGCCCGGAAAACCGGACCGGCAAGAACTGGCTCGGCGATCGGAATACCCAAAGCCGACAGGATTTCACCGATCCGGCGCGATTGTTCACGCCCCTCAGGCGAGAGATTGCGCTGTCCCGAACGCTCTCCGATCCTGTACGAGCGGTCGCATGGCATCCCCGTCGTGTCGGCATGTCTGAAGAACAGCACGAGACCTCCGCGGCGAAGGCGCTCGACGAGGCGCTCTCCTTCCGGCTCCTGAATCGTGACAGGGGATGCCGCAGCCTCGGCGCCCGCTACGCCAGCGGCACCGATCAGGGCAATCGCCATGCCGATGGCAGCAGCGACAATCCGCATTCGAGGTCGCTCAGGAATTTTCATTGCCGGCGGCCTGCCCGGAAGGTTTCGCTCCCAGCCAATCCCAAGCCTGGGCTTCGTCTTCCAGCTTGAAGTGACGGGTTTGTATTCCGACGAATGGGGCAGCACCTCGCGTCAATCCCTCCATCCACGCAGGCCCTCCGACGACGGCGTAACGCTCCACCCTCTGCCAGCCTTTCATCTTGGCCTCAATGAGGCCCTCCTGGCGCAGCGCTTCGAGGGTAACGCCGTCAAAGTTGCGGACACGCACGAGAACCCTCAACCGTTCGTGGCCGTCCATGGCCTCGTTGAAGAGCGTAATCAGGCGCCTCATATCGTCGGCCCCTACCCTGCCGCCCACTTCGAAAGCAATGACCCCCGGTTTCGTCGTGCCGATGGGCCGGATCGACGGCTCGCCTGGTTCTGGCTCGGATGCCGAATGAGGTATCGGTTCTGACGCCCATGCCAGCGCCGCGTCCTTCTCTGCGGGCGGGAAAATCCTGACCTCGACGCCGGGCAGGATAGCCTGCTCCACCCGGGCGATCCAGCGAACCCACTCCTGATCCGTGACAACTGCAGCCCTGGGGAACCGGTGGAGCTCCCGCAGTTTACCCAAGCCGTAGCCGATATCCCGCGTCAGCGCCCCAGGCGTAATTCCGGCAATGTCGATCTCCGCATAGAGCGCGATGCGATCCTGGCGAGCGAGTGCGGCCTCGACGGCCGCAATACTTCTCTCGATATCGCTCTCATCGATCCGCCCGGATGCTCGCATTGCTACGACTTGATCTGAAGCAGGAATGATCTCCAGCATGGTTCGCCTCCCGTCTCGGTCTGGGACCAGCCTGAGAGCAGTGCCCTCCTGGCTTTCGCTTGGGGCTATATAGGAAGGCGAGAGACGGGATCAAAAATCAGACGGTCTCACCGGCGATCTCGCTGTAGAGCCGCTCCACATCCGCACGCCTGCAGAGCTCCGTCCCGGGAGTGAGTACGGCCGCCGTTCCTGCAGCAACGCCCCATCGGAAGGCTTCCTGGGCGTCGGAGCGGCGCGCCAGTGCTAGCGTCATGGCGGCAACGAAGCTGTCGCCGGCGCCGACCGCGCTCCGCACCTCGACATTCAATGCGGGCAATCTCGAGACCCGGTCCTTGTGGACAAGAAGCGCCCCCTCGTGTCCCATCGTGATGGCGAGCAGTTCGACCCGCTCCGCTCGGACGAAGTCCTTGGCTGCATCCTCCAAAGCCGCCGGATCCTTCAGTTCGCGCCCGACCAACCGCTCGAACTCGCCGAGGCTGGGCTTTGCAAGATGAACGCCGCCTGCGGAAAGGGCCTCCTTGAGCGCCGGGCCCGAGGTATCGAGCACGAGCTTGGCGCCCTTCGCGCGGACCATCGTGGCCACACGCACATAAAAGTCCGTCGGCACACCGCGGGGCAGACTGCCGCTCGCAACGATATAGTCGCATTCCACCCCGCCAAGCACCTCGAGACATTCCTGCCACTCCGAAGATCGGATCTCCGGCCCCTCGGGAACGAAGCGGTACTCTAGCCCCGAGGAACGCTCGAAGACTGTGTGACTCACCCGGGTATGGTCCTCGATGGCGATCCGCCGCCCCATGATGCGCCGTGTCGTCAGCAAGTTCTCGAAGACGTTGCCCGTAGCCCCACCCGCCAGGTAGAATGCCTGTGAGAGCCCGCCGAGCTCCTGCACGACGCGGCTGACGTTGATTCCCCCTCCACCCGGGTGGTAGCGCTCATTCGTGGTGCGCACCTTGTGAATGGGACGCACAACCTCCGCCTCGCTGGAGCCGTCGATCGACGGATTGAGGGTCAATGTCACGATCGGCTTCATGCTGGTCCTCGTCTCCGTCTCGCTTTCATCAACAAGCGGGGTCGTGCCCACCTGAGATCATGGACTCAAGACCAAGCCGGCTTCGGGAACAAGACCCGTCGAACGGCTATGCGGCCGTGCCTGTTGATGGTTTGCCCTCCCGGGCGATCCTCTCGACGGAGACCTCGTGCACCGCACGGCCCGTGCGCTCGAACGACGTGATGTTGGCGATGGTGGTCTCCGCGATATTGGTCAGGGCCTCTTCCGTGAAGAAGGCTTGGTGCCCCGTGATCAGGACATTGGGGAACGTCAGAAGACGCGCGAAAACGTCGTCGCTGATGAAGCGTTGCGAGAGATCTTCGAAGAAGAGGTCCCCCTCCTCCTCATAGACGTCGAGCCCCAGGCTCCCGATGACACCCTCCTTCAGACCCCGCAGGACGGCGCGCGTATCGACGACGGCGCCACGGCTCGTGTTGATGAGCATCATGCCGGGCTTCATGTGCCGCAATGCCTCTGCACCGATCAGATGATGCGTCGCCGGCGTGAGCGGACAGTGAAGCGAGACGATATGGCTGGAGAAGAGAAGCTCCTCCATCGGGACGTAACGGACGCCCATGCCTTCGCAGACCGGGTTGGGCTGGGGGTCGTAGGCGAGTACGGTACAGCCGAACCCCAGGAGGATCTTCGACACCACCTCTCCGATCTTGCCGGTCCCCACGACGCCGGCGGTCTTGCCGGCCAGGTCGAAACCCAGGAGACCATCGAGGGCGAAATTGCCCTCGCGCACCCGATTATAGGCCCGATGGGTCTTGCGATTCAGTGTCAGGATGAGCGCGACGGTGTGTTCGGCGACCGCGTAAGGCGAGTAGGCGGGAACGCGAGCGACAGTGATCCCCTGATCCCGAGCCGCCTCCAGATCCACATTGTTGAATCCGGCGGAACGCAGCGCCACCAACCTGACGCCCTGGGACAAGAGGCTCGCGAGCACGTCCCTGTTCACTTCGTCGTTGACGAAGGCGCATACCGCCTCGGCACCGGCCGCGAGACCGCTGGTCTCCAGGGAGAGGCGGGGTTCGAGATAGGACAATTCATGCCCCGAACCGTCGCCGGCCCTGCCCAGGAAGCGACGGTCGTAAGGCTTGGCACTGAAGACCGTGACACGCATCGGAGCGGTTCTTCCCGCAGGTCTGATGGGCGTGAAACGCCGACCGGACGGAGGATCCGCCCATCAGGCACCGCAGCTCGTCCGGCGTGCTAACGACCGTCCCGCTTCAGGGAGCCGCTATCCCGGTTCTCGGTCTGAGCTCCGCCTGTCCCGACTGAACCTACGGAAGCCCCTGGTCCGCCGCCGGGAACGACGCCACCCGGCTGCAGGCCCGAACTGATGCCGGAAGGCGCCCGCGGCGGGTTGGCCGAGGAAAACCAGTTGTTGGGAGACGAGCCGTCCGCGCTGTCACCGGATGCGATCTGGTGCGATGCCGCCGCACCTCCAGGCCCGGTCGTGGATTGCGCCGCCTGGCGGCCTGCGAAGGAGCCTGCCGCGCCATGCTCGCCGAGCTTCTCGATCCGGCTTCTGAGGGGGAATGGTGGTTCCGGCTGCACAAAGACAGGACGTATCGCGCTGGCGCGCTTCTGACCCTGGTGGCTCATGCGCCACGCGAGAGCGACACCCCACAAGGCCCCGAGGCCGGCGAGTACGCCGAGCGCCGTGCCTGTAGAGATGCCATAACGCTCCGGCATGATGGCAGCCGGAAGGTGCCAGCGACGTGCCTGTATGGAGGCAATCTTCTCGCGTTCATAAGCGCGCCGAAGCTCCTCCGCCTCGCGGGCGTCCACGACGCCGCGGGCCACGGTCAAAATGCCGTTTTCCTCAAGGCTGAAGTGGAGCCTGATCGTGCTCGTGAGTTCATTGAAGCTCAGCCCCCAGCTACGGCTGTCCTTGTCGGGGCGGGAGGCAAGTTCGTCGAGGCGGCGACGGATCTCGTCATGCTCCTGTTCGAGCTCGTCGAGATATTGCTCCGTGCGCTGGTCCTGAGCCAGAGCCGGATAAAGAACCTTTTCCTCTGCCCGGAAGTGCCGCTCGATCTCTATGTCCAGTTCTTCGAAGAGGTGAGCACGGCTGTTCGGCCCGCCGCCCGTGGCATGCAGGACCTCACGGCAGAGTTCCCTGATATTCGCATGATCTGCCAGAACCATCTGCCACAGGTCCATCGTGAGTCTCCTATCCGTTGAATCGCCTAGCCAGTGAACGGCTTGACGGACATGCTGTTCCGCCTCTCCCCCCGAAGAGGGGCCTTCTGGCGCCCTGAGAATTTCTTCCCGATAGAGGCGTTGGCCGGATCACACCATCCTCACGCCCGGACGGAGATAGACGCTGTCCCAAACGGTTTTATCCCTCTTCATCGCCCTTGGTTTTGCCGCGATTCACATCCTCGGCAAGAACATGGATTTCCTCCGGCGCACGCCCCGGAGCGCTTGGCTGTCCATAGCCGGAGGGGTTTCCGTGGCCTATGTGTTCGTGCACCTCCTGCCCGATCTTGCCGAGCATCAGGAGACCTTCCAGCGAAGGGCCGAGGAAAATCCCGGCCTGTTGTCGCGGTTCGAGAGCCATATCTATCTGATTGCCTTGATAGGCCTTGCTGTTTTCTACGGCCTTGAACGCCTGGCTCGTGGCTCGGCCAGGAGGGAAATGGCGGCAGGCCGGGAGCGGCGCCCCTCAAGAGGAGCTTTCTGGATCCATCTGGGATCGTTCGCGATCTACAACGTTCTGATCGGATACCTCCTTCTTCACCGGGAGGATCCGACGTGGCAGGGGCTTGCGATCTTCGGCATCGCCCTGGGCCTGCACTTCGTGGTCAACGATCAAGGCCTCCGCGAAAGTCACGGCGCGGTCTATGACCGCCAAGGACGCTGGATCCTGGCAGTGGCTCCGCTGGTCGGCTGGCTGACCGGAGTGACGACGACGATTCCTGACCTCGGAATCGCTGCGCTGTTTGCCTTTCTGGCTGGCGGGATCGTGCTCAACGTGCTCAAGGAGGAGTTGCCCGAGGAGCGGGAGAGCCGGTTCTCCGCATTCGCGCTGGGCGCTGGCGCCTATACGGCCCTGCTGCTTGCGATCCAGTGATCCCGCCCCTTCCCCGGCAAAGCAAATGAAACGGATCCCGGGCAGGCGCTTCAGGGAGGGCTGACAAGCTTTTCCTGAGACTTGCCCTGCGACGCCTCACCCTCGATGCCGCGTTCGACCTCCACGGCAACCTTGCGTTCCTGCTCGCCCTCCGCGCCAGCCCTTCTTTGGCCGAGCTTGGCCAATTCGGAGGAGCGCCCGTAAAGAGCAAGAGTGTCGCCGACGTGCACGACCGTGCTCCCTCTCGGAGCGCCCTCATAATTGCCGTCAGGATGAGTGACCCCCAGCACGAGCACACCCTCGTCGGTGAGGCGCAGATCTTGCAGAGCCCGGTTCGAAAGCCAGCTCCCCTCCTGAACCTTCAGCTCCATGATCGCATATTCGCCCGCGAGATGGAGCAGCCCCGCATAGTCACGCGTGTCGAGATCCGTGTACCGCTTGAGAGCCCGGGCAATGACGCGCGACATCCAGTAGCTGATCCAGCGGCTCTTGGCGAAGAACCAGAGCGCGGCCACGCCGACGATCAAGAAGAGCAGCCGGACCAACCCATCGCCACTTTCTTCGACGCTGACGAAGGACAGCATCAGTGTCGAAGCCGCCGTCACCAGACCTGCACTCCGCAGGAACATGAGGGAGCTGACGATCTGCCGCCGCACGGGATGGTTCACCACCTGCTCGGCCTCGGACGTGGTGAAGCCGGTTCCGGTCCAGGCGGAGCGGGCCTGAAAGCGCGCGGCCTCTCGCGAGACACCCGTGAGGATCAGGGCTTCGGCAGCAATGCGGACCACGATAAGGGACAAAAACAGAACAAAAATGAGTGTTCCGACAGCGATCATGCGGGCGATGGCCTCCGCGTCAAACAACCAAACAGTTGAAAAGGTGCAAACCGCCGTCTGGTTCCGCCACCGGACTCCTGCCGAAAAACCCGTACGTTTCCGCCAAGGCTGAAACCCAGGCGGTGCTTGGGAAAACCAGTCCACGCCCTGATCGCCACACGGATCGAGGAAATTTTGGACCTGAACGCCTCGTAGCCTGGTGCGTTGGCGTAGGAGAACCCACGATCACTATCTGAACGAGGTGAACCATGACCAAGCTCAAGCTCTTGGCAGCCACGCCCCTACTCGTCATCGGTCTTGCTGCCTGCGGCGAAGATCAAGTCGCACAGCAGCCTGCAGAGCCTACGACCGCGGAGGCTCCCGTCGCGACCACGGACACGACCACCACGGCAGCACCCGCGACGACCACTGCTCCGCCTCCGACCGAAGTCACGGCAGCCGAGCCGAATGCTGCGCCTCCGGCGACGATGACGATGCCTCCGGCCAATGCAACGGCTCCCAGCGAAACGCCTTCGGAGACCACGGGAGCGGTCGGCGGTGAAAACGCGGCTCTGCAGCGTTATCAGGGCCGCCCCTACACGAGCGGCGCCATCTCGCTCACGCTCAACCCCGGCGGCAACTTCGAGATGACCCAGAACCAGGGCTCCGGACAGGTCAGCGGCCAGTACTCCATGGCCAACGGCGTCGTGACGTTCCAGAATCCGACCGGAGACGTGAGCGGTGCGTCTTTCCCGATGCGCTGCCGCCTGGTGGAATCGGGTGAAGGCTTCACTCTCGAGTCGGTTGAGAACTCCTGCCAGACCCTTGACGGCCAGACCTTCCGCCCGGCCAGCTAAGCTTCGATCGAGGCGCGGCCCGGAAGCCGAGCTTTAGCACGGGGTAGACCGCGCGTCGGAGCCGGAGAACCAGATGGAAGCATCAGGCACGAAGAGACGGGAACCCCTCCTCACCCGCGAGGCATTGCGGGAGGGCTTCGTGCACAAGATGATTGCCAATTCAGGTAGCGCCCTGCCTCTCCTGACAGATCAGGAGAGGCAGGCGTCGCTTGAGGGAACGCTGGCGGCACGGCCGTCGGCCGGGGATGTCTGGTTGTTTGCCTATGGTTCTCTGATCTGGAACCCGGCCTTTCATTATGTCGAGAAGCAAACGGTGTTGATCCGTGGATGGCACCGGCAGTTTTGCCTCTCCACACCGATCGGGCGGGGAACTCCCGACAGGCCGGGCCTCGTGCTCGGCCTCGACCGGGGCGGCTCTTGCCGGGGCGTAGCCTTTCGCATTGCGGCATCCGAGGCGGAGACGGAACTGGAGCTGGTCTGGCGCCGGGAAATGGTGACAGGCGCCTATGTTCCTCGGTGGGTCGAGCTTCAGGGCTCCGGCGTACCTGCCGGAACCTATGCCATTGCCTTCACGATCAATCGCAGAGCCCCGAACTACGTGCGCCCGACATCGGAGGCCGATACGGCGCGCGTCATCGGGGACGCTTCTGGCATCCTGGGCTCCTGCCGCGACTATCTTTTCGACACGATTCACGGGTTGGAAGGCTTCGGAATTCGCGACCGCCACCTCGATCGGATCGCCCGGCTCGTGCACGAGCGACCGACGAACAACTCCGGTTAACCCCGCATTCCATCAGGGTCCGCTAGCGGCCCCGCTAACGCTTCTCACCGCTCGGGCGCCAGAAACCGGAACGCCTTCCGCTTGCCGGCGTTAGAACAAAGTAGGAACATTATGGAGTAGATGCCATGACGCGCCGTGACAACGACGCTCGCGCCACCAACCCGAAGGCAACGCCCTCCCCCGAGTCCAACCAGATCAAGGATCCGGATCAATGGGTCAGCGGCGATGAACCCATGACCGGAGCCCAAGCCTCTTACCTGAAGACATTGTCCGAACAGACGCACCACCCGGATGCTTTTGATCCGGAACTCGACAAGGCCGAGGCCTCGAAGCGCATCGACGATCTCAAGCACGAGCGGGACAAGGATTGACGAATCCTGCCTGCTGCAGGCGTCCCGTCTCCAGCATGAGTCGACCCGAACAGAAACGCGCCCACAGACACGTCTATGGGCGCGCAATCTCCCGAACGGGGCAGTCTCACGGCACGCTGCGGATCCTGAGGTTGTTCTGCACGTGGCTGACGCCGGAGACGGTTTCGACGATATCCTCCACCCGGTGCTTGAGCCCGCGAGAGGCCACAGAGCCCGAGAGCGTCACTTCCCGCTCCTTCACCTCAACCTCGATCTCCGACGCGTCGATGAGAGGATCGTCGGTCAGGCGTTCGCACACATCCTCATGGATCCGCTCGTCCGACCTTTGATACCCTTTGGGGCCGCGTCCGCGATGCTGCCCCTCGCCGGACCGGCTCTCGCTGTCCCGATCCGTCGTTCCGAAGGCGCCATATCCAGAATTGTGACTGTAGCGGGGGGCGAAACCGGCGTCGTCCGGCGGGCCGCCATGCCCGTCACCGACCATGCCGCCTGTAAACTCGTTGGTATCGTCACCGTAACCGCCCGTGTATTCGCGGCCCCGGAGACCGCGCACGCCGACAGCACCCGACGGCACATCGCCATAGCCGTTATCGTCGTTGAACACACCTCTCTTGCGTTGGCGCGTATCCACCATCGTCATCCTCCTGTCGCTGCCAGTAGCAACAGCCCGCTTTGACCGAGGTTCCAACCCGCAGAAGGCTCAAAACCCTGCCCGAATAGCGCTTGCCCGCCCATGAACCGGGATATCCCCAGGCCCACAGCACGCCTGCACTTGCCGTAACGTCATCCTCCGACGAGATTGCCAAGCCGGGAGGCCGATCTAGATTGCCAAGCTGCGCGGAGCATCGGCCTGACAGCCCCGCATGGAGCGAGAGTGTGCCTGGTTATCTCGGAATCGACGTCGGAACCTCAGCGGTCAAAGCCATCCTCGTGGACGAGAGGCAGGTTGTCCTTGCCGAAGCGGATATTCCGCTGCTCGTCTCCCGTCCGCAGGCCCTGTGGTCCGAGCAGGATCCCGAAGCGTGGTGGCAGGCGGTCTGCGCGGCCGTCGAACAGTTGCGCACGAAGGCGCCATCGGCCGTCGCCGATATTCGCGGCATCGGCCTTTCCGGCCAGATGCACGGTGCCGTCCTGCTCGACGAGAGTGATAAACCCCTCCGTCCCGCCATCCTCTGGAACGACGGACGCTCCTTCCGCGAGGCGGAAGAGCTTGGAAGCAGATACTCGAGCCTGTCGCGCGTAATGGGCGTGATCCCGATGCCGGGCTTCACGGCTCCGAAACTGCTCTGGCTTGCGCGCAACGAGCCCGAGACGTTTCGCGCCGTGCGTAAGGTCCTATTGCCGAAGGACTATATTCGCCTGAAGCTGACCGGCATCCGGGAAACCGACATGTCGGACGCTGCCGGCACATGGTGGCTGGACGAGGCGGCACGCTCCTGGTCCGACGAAGCTCTTGCAGCGACGGGGCTCGACCGCACGCAGATGCCGACGCTCATCGAAGGATCGCAACCCTCCGGCACCGTACGGTCCGAGATTGCCCGGCAGTGGGGGTTGCGGAGCGATGTGATCGTCGCGGGAGGAGCAGGCGATGCGGCAGCAGGCGCCGTCGGACTGGGCGCGATCGAGGACGGTTCTGCCTTCATCTCCCTCGGCACGTCCGGACAGTTCTTCGTCACCACCCGGAACTTCAGCCCTGCGCCCGAAGCGCTGATCCATTCCTTCTGTCACGCCGTGCCGGACCGCTGGTTTCAGATGGCCGCCATGCTGAACGGAGCGAGTTGCCTCGCCTGGGCCGCGGGCCTGCTCCGCGGCGACATCGCGGACCTCCTGCAGCGAACGGAGGCTTCCTATCGGAAGCCGGCCGACCTGCTCTTCCTGCCCTACCTGACCGGTGAGCGCACACCTCACAACGATCCTTACGCCCGAGGCGTATTTTTCGGCCTGTCTCCGGAGACACGACAAACCGATCTCGTTCAGGCCGTTCTCGAGGGTGTGGCGTTCAGTTTTGCCGATGCCAAGCAATGCCTCGAACATGCAGGCACGACCCTGTCCCATGTGGGCCTGATCGGCGGCGGGTCACGCAGTTCCTTCTGGACCAGGATCCTTGCAAATGTCCTCGACCTATCGCTCATCCGCTACGAGGGAAGCGACAAGGGGCCTGCATTCGGCGCAGCCCGGCTGGCTCGGCTCGCGGCAACGGGCGAACGTCCGGAGGAGGTCTGCACCGGACCGGCAATCATCGAGACCATCGAGCCCGAGGCGCATCTCGTCGATTCATACCGGCCGAGGATCGAGGCATTCCGCAGATTGTACTCGGCCCTGAAGCCGGAGTTCGGCCGCGCTGCTTCAATTGACAGGCCGTAACGTAACGATAGTATTTTCACTATCCTGCATGAAAAGCCGTGACCGCCCAACACGCTGATATCAGGGAGGAAAGGTTGTGCATCAAAGCCATGCCGAGAACGGTCAGGGCTTGAAACCTGCCATCATCGCTGCATTTTGGGAACTCGACCCAGTTGTTGTCCGAGTATGGTCTGTTGGCATGATGTCCGCTTGGGAATATGAAAGGTTAGATCCCAATCTAAATGAAATATCATTGGGGAACCGTCCATGACAGGACCCTCCCCGATCCTTGAGATGCGCGGCATCACAAAGACCTTCCCAGGAGTAAAAGCGCTCACGGACGTGTCCCTCACCGTCTATCCCGGCGAAATCCACGCCTTGATGGGAGAAAACGGCGCCGGGAAGTCGACCCTGATGAAGATCCTCTCTGGGGCTTACCAAGCCGACCCGGGAGGAGAAATCCGCATCAACGGCCGCCCAGTCGTTATCGACGGCCCTCTGACGGCACGGCAGCACGGCATCTCCATCATTTATCAGGAGCTTTCCCTCGCGCCCAACCTTTCGGTGGCCGAGAACATGCTGCTCGGGAGGGAGCACAAGAGCGGTCCGATGGTGGATCGCCGCTCCATGGAGGAGGCCTGCGGTGCCGTTCTCGACCGGCTCAATGTCGACTTCAAGCCGACGACACTCGTCAGCGAACTATCCATGGCCGAGCGTCAGCTCGTGGAGATCGCAAGGGCACTGATCGCGAATTCGCGCATCCTCGTCATGGACGAGCCCACGACTTCCCTCTCCTCCAAAGAAACCGAGGCGTTGTTCGGTCTTGTCCGCCAGCTTCGGGCCGACGGGCTGGCCATCATCTATATCAGCCATCGCATGGCCGAGATCTACGAGCTTGCCGACCGGGTCACCGTGCTGAGGGACGGCTCCTATGTCGGCACTCTCGCGAAGGAGGAGATCTCGGCCGAGAAACTCGTCCAGATGATGGTGGGACGCGACCTGTCCTCCTTCTACAAGAAGGAGCACAATGCTCATGGCAGCCGGGGGCCCGTGATATTCGCGGTTCGCGACGTCGGCGACGGAAAGCGCGTGCATCACTGCTCGTTCGAGCTGCATGAGGGCGAAGTCCTCGGAATCGCCGGGCTGGTCGGAGCAGGCAGAACCGAGCTTGCCCGCCTCATCTACGGGGCAGACCGCCGGACCAGCGGGGAAATCTTCCTCAATGGGCAACCGCTGTCGATCAACAGGCCGGAAGACGCGATCAATGCAGGCGTGGTGTACCTGACGGAGGACCGAAAGCACCTCGGTCTCTTCCTCGATATGACGGTGAGGGAGAACGTCAATCTGAGCGTCCTCGGAAGAGACGCCCGTGCCGGAGGCGTCCTGAACCTGAAGGCCGCCAAGGATCGGGCCATCGAGGCCATTCGGGCGCTGGCGATCCGCGTCAGCAACGATCTCGTGAACGTCGGAAGCCTCTCGGGCGGCAATCAGCAGAAGGTCCTGCTCTCTCGCCTGCTGGAGACGCAGCCCCGCGTCCTTATCCTGGACGAGCCGACCCGCGGCGTCGACATCGGCGCCAAATCCGAGATCTATCGTCTCATCGACGACCTGGCACGCCGTGGTGTCGGCGTCATCGTCATTTCCAGCGAGCTGCCGGAGATCGTGGGCGTGTGCGACCGCGTGCTCGTCATGCGCGAAGGCAGGATCGAGGGAGAGGTCGGAGGAACGGATCATCCGCCGATCACGCAAGAGAACATCGTAGCAATCGCGACAGGTGTGAGGAAAGCAGCTGCATGAGCCCCGCGGACAAGACCAGCACGACAGTTCAAGGGACCGGAGCGGTGAGCGCTGACGCACTCGCGCAGAGCAACCAGCGGCGCATGGCATGGCGCTCGACCCTGCAGGCGCTCGGCATGCTGCCGGTGCTCATCATCCTGGCCATCGTTTTCGAGCTCATGTCCGGCCGCTTCATGAGTTTCCAGAACCTGTCCATCGTCGCCCAGCAGGCGTCGATCAACATCGTCCTTGCCGCCGGAATGACGTTCGTCATCCTCACCGGTGGCATCGACTTGTCCGTGGGTTCGATCCTGGCCGCCGCCGCGATGGTCGCCATTCTCGGCTCACTCATTCCCGAATGGGGCATGATGGGCATTCCAGCCGCCCTCCTGGCCGGCCTCATCCTCGGCTTCGTGAATGGCGCCCTCATCGCATTCGGCCGCCTGCCCCCGTTCATCGTCACGCTGGGCTCGCTCACGGCGGTGCGCGGCCTCGCGCGCCTTCTGGGCGGCGACACCACCCAGTTCAATCCGCAGCTCCCCTTCGCCTTCATCGGCAACGGCACCCTCTTCGGGCTACCGTGGCTGGTCTGGATCGCATTCGCGGTCGTGCTGATTTCCTGGTTCATCCTCCGACGCACGGTGCTCGGCGTGCACATCTACGCCGTCGGCGGCAATCCGGATGCGGCGCGGCTAACGGGCATCAAGGTCTGGGCGGTCCTGCTGTTCGTCTACTGCTTCTCGGGCCTCGCCGCCGGGCTGGGCGGCGTGATGTCGGCCGCCCGGCTCTATGCCGCCAACGGGCTGCAGCTCGGGCAATCCTACGAACTGGATGCCATCGCGGCGGTCATTCTGGGAGGCACGAGCTTCGTCGGCGGCATCGGCTCCATATGGGGCACCCTCATCGGGGCGCTCATCATCGCCATTCTGTCG
Source organism: Microvirga sp. GCM10011540 (assembly GCF_042650665.1). Lineage (NCBI taxonomy): Bacteria > Pseudomonadati > Pseudomonadota > Alphaproteobacteria > Hyphomicrobiales > Methylobacteriaceae > Microvirga > Microvirga sp. GCM10011540. The sequence continues at coordinate 87,649 of NZ_JBHSBQ010000141.1, forward strand.
AACGGCCTGATCCTCGTCGGCGTGTCCGACATCTGGCAGTTCATCATCAAAGGGCTCGTGATCATCGGGGCCGTGGCGCTCGACCGCTACCGGCTCAAGGGATCAACGCGCACCTGATCAGGAATACCAGCGCCCGGATCCGGGCGCTCGTATATGCAGCCTCGAAGGCCGGACCCGCTTTCGAAGCGTCATAGGTTACCCAATACCAGGAGGAAGCAATGAAACTTTCAAGACTGACGTCCGGCCTTGCTCTCATGGCCGCACTGGCGAGCCCTGCCTACGCAAAGGACCTCCAGAACGTCGGCATCTCCGTCGGCTCGCTCGGAAACCCCTTCTTCGTCGCGACGATCAAGGGCATCGAGGACAAGGCGAAAGGCATCAATCCCAACGTCAGGGTCACCGCCGTCTCGTCCGACTACGACCTCAACAAGCAGTTCACGCAGATCGACAACTTCATTGCCTCTGGCGTGGATGTCATCATGCTGAACGCGGTCGATCCTGTTGCGATCGAGCCGTCCGTGAAGCGCGCGCAGGCGGCCGGCATCGTCGTGGCGGCCTTCGACGTGGCCGCGGCAGGCGCCGACGTGACCGTCATGACCGACAACGTCAAGGCTGGTGAGCTCTCCTGCCAGTACATCGTCGACCAGCTGAAGGGCAAAGGCGATGTCATCATCGTCAACGGCCCGCAGGTCTCGTCGATCGTCGACCGGGTGAAGGGCTGCAAGTCCGTGTTCGACAAGAACCCCGGCATCAAGGTCCTGTCCGACAACCAGGACGGCAAGGGCTCCCGCGAGGGCGGCTTCGCCGTCGCACAGAGCCTTCTGACCCGCTTCCCGAAGGTCGATGCGATCTTCGCGGTGAACGACCCGACGGCGATCGGCGTCAATCTGGCGGCAAAGCAGCTCAACCGGAGCGAGTTCATCATCACGGGCGTCGACGGCGCACCGGATATCGAGCAGGAGCTGAAGTCCGGCAACTCGCTGATCAAGGCGTCCGCCTCGCAGGATCCCTACACCATGGCGGGTCAGTCGCTTGAACTCGCGGCCGGCATCCTCAACGGCAAGAAGCCCGAAAAGAACGTGATTCTGCTCGAGCCGAAGCTCATCACTTCCGAGAATGTCGGCCAGTACCAGGGCTGGACGGCAGTTCGCTAAAACCACGTGACAGGCGGCGGCCGCAATCGATGGATTGCGGCCGCCGTTTCAGATTCCACCCGATGATCGGGCATTGGAGGCATTCGATGCTGAGGCAGCTGCGGGAGCAGGTTCTGGAGGCCAATCTGGAAGTGGTCCGCCGCGGGCTTGTTCTTTACACGTTCGGCAATGTCAGCGGCATCAGCCGCGACGAGAACCTCGTCGTCATCAAGCCCAGCGGGGTGCCTTACGAGCGCATGACCCCTGACGACCTCGTCGTGACGGACCTCGACGGGAAGGTCGTGTGGGGCGAACTTCGCCCCTCCTCCGACCTCGCGACCCATCTTCACCTCTACAAGTCCTTCACCGAAATAGGCGGGGTCGTGCACACCCATTCGGAATTCGCGACCGCCTGGGCTCAGGCGCGCCGTCCGATTCCTCCCATGGGAACCACGCACGCCGACTATTTCTACGGACCCGTGCCGGTCACACGGGAGCTGACGGCCGAGGAAATCGACCGCGACTACGTGCGTGCGACAGGGGTCGCCATCGTCGAATGCTTCGGCAACCGCGATCCCATGGAAGCTCCGGCGGCCCTGGTGGCCGATCACGGCCCCTTCGCCTGGGGAAGGACCCCGGACGACGCCGTTCACAACGCGGTCGTGCTCGAGGCGGTCGCGCGCATGGCGACCTACACGCTCTCGCTCCGTCCCGACAAATCCGGCGTGCCTCAGGCCCTTCTTGACAGGCACTACTTCAGGAAGCATGGCCAAACGGCGACCTATGGACAGTCCGGGTCATAGAACTTGGCTCCCTGAGCCACTCCTTGAGCAGTCTCACGAGGTCTTCAGATGGCCATTGTAGCGGGCGCCGATTTCGGCACTCTCAGCGTACGCGTCACCCTGGTCGACGACCGCAAGGGGCCCCTCGGGCTCGCGACGGCGGAATACCCTCTCCACAGGCGGCGGGACGACCCGGACTACGCGACGCAGTCCCACGCGGATCACATGAACGCCTTGGCGCAGGCCGTGCGGGGCGCCCTGGCCTCCGCGGGCGTACGAGGCGAGGATGTGGCCGCGCTCGCCATCGATACGACAGGCTCGAGCGTCGTCATGGTCGGCGAAGGGCTCGAACCGCTGGACGATTACTATCTCTGGTGCGACCACCGGGCCAAGGCGGAAGCAGAGGAGATCACCGCACTGGCGCACCGAGAGGGCCTCGAGGCCATCCAATGGTGCGGCGGGGTCTATTCACACGAATGGGGCTTCGCCAAGCTGCTCCACTGGCTGCGGCACAACCCTGAAAAGCGCGACCGGCTGGTCACGGCTCTCGAGCATTGCGACATGGCCGCAGCGACACTGACCGGCGTGACCGATCCGCGCCAGGTCAAGCGCAGCGTTTGCGCCATGGGCCACAAATGGATGTGGAATCCTCGTTGGGGAGGACTGCCCTCGCAGGACTTCCTGTCGAAGGTCGATCCCCTGTTCGATGGCATCCGCGACAAGCTCTCCGGCGATTACCAGACGTCCGACGTCGTCGCGGGCCATCTGTCCCCCGCCTGGGCCGAGCGCCTCGGCCTTTCGGCCGGCATTCCCATTCCGGTCGGGGCGTTCGATGCACACTGGGATGCCATCGGGGCCGGATGCCGCGTGGGCGACGTCGTCAACGTGGTCGGCACATCCACCTGCATCATTGCGATGGCCCCTGAGACGGGCCTCATCCCCGGCGTCTGCGGAGTGGTCCCCGGAAGCGTCGACCCGAACCTGGTCGGCATCGAGGCGGGCCTTTCCGCGACGGGCGACATTTTCGAGGCCATCGCCCGCCGCGCCAATACGAGCATCAAAGAGCTCTCGAAGGGGCTGGAGCAGTACCGCGCCGGCCAGACGGGCCTCATGCGCCTGACCTGGGACAACGGCGACCGGACGGTTCTCGTCAAGGCGGATCTCGGCGGCATCACGCTGGGATGGAACCTGCTGCACACGGCCCAGGACGAGCTTTTCGCGGCCATCGAGGGAACGGCGTTCCACACCCGGATCATCCTCGAACGTCTCGCGGAAGGAGGCGTCCCCGTCGAACGCGTCATCAATGCGGGCGGCATCCCGCAGCACAACCATGTGCTGAACCAAGTCTATGCAAACGTGCTTGGGAGGCCGGTTCTGGTGCCCGCAGGAATTCCGACCGGTCTCGGCTCCAGCATTTTCGCAAGCCTCGCCGCCGGGTCTTATCCGGACCTGAACCAGGCTCAGGAGACGATCTGCCTTCCGTTCCGCACTTTCGAGCCGGACCCTGCCACCCGGGATACGTATGAGCAGCTCTTCGCCATCTACAGGAAGCTGTATTTCGGTTTCGGCGGCGCCAGCGGCCCCGTTTCGCTCGATCACGTGCTGCGCGATCTCAAGCGGATCGCAGCAATGCCCTCCCAGCCCGTTCCTGCCGATCCGGTTCCCGCTTAATTGCGAAGGCTTCGCATGATATCGGTCCTGCCCAACATCCTCATGCCTGGAGGCCTCCCATGATCCTGGTCTGCGGCGAAGCCCTGATCGACCTTTTCATCGGAGCGACCTCGCCGGAAGGACTGCCGGCCGAGGCCGTGGCAGGAGGCTCGCCCTTCAACGTCGCCATCGGCATCGGCCGCTTGGGCTGCCCCGTCGGCTTCCTTTCGACGCTCTCGGAAGACGCTTTCGGCTCCTTTCTCGCGAGCCGTCTGGACGAAGCCGGCGTCAGCTCCGATTTTCTGCACCGCAGCCCCAAGCACACGACCCTGAGCGTGATCGCGACCAATGCGGCCGGAGCGCCCCAATATTCCTTCTATGCAGAGAACTGCGCCGACCGGGCGCTCACGGCAGACGCTCTGCCTTCAACGCTCCCGGCGACGGTCAACGCTATCGCGGCAGGGTCCTACTCCCTCGGCGTGGAGCCCGTTTCCACCGCCATAGAGACCCTTATCCGGCGCGAGGCCGGGTCGCGGGTCATCTCGCTCGACCCCAATGTCCGGCCACGGGTGGTCGGGGATCTCTCAGCATTCCGGCAGCGTTTCGAGAGGCTTCTGGCCGATGCCACCATCATCAAGGCCAGCGACGAGGACGTGGAACTCCTCTACCCCGGCAAGGCGCCCGTGGCCGTCGCCCGGGAATGGCTTGAGCAAGGCCCGAAGCTCGTCGTCATCACCCGCGGCGCGGAAGGCCCCATGGCCGTGTTCGACGGATCCGTTCTGGAGCGTCCGGCGCCGCAGGTCCAGGTCGTGGACACGGTCGGGGCCGGCGATACGTTCCATGCCGCTCTTCTCGCCTGGCTCGATGCCCAGTCCCGGCTGACGCCGGAGCAGGTTGCCCGCCTCGACGGCGCCCAGGTCGAGGCAGCTCTCGATTTCGCGGCTGCGGCGGCCGCAATCGTCTGCACCCGCCGGGGCGCAAACCCACCGACTTGGGACGAGGTGGAAAGCTTCATGAAGGCGCGATAGCAGCTCGCCCATTCCTGGAACCGCAAGCCAGTTTCGAAAGATCCGGAGTTCGACATGCAAGCCAACCAGCCCATTCTTCCTCCCACCGGCTCGAGCTGGCGGACACGGCCGTTTCATCGGCAATGGCTTGCCGACCAGGCGAACAACCTGTTCGACTTCTTCCAGCACCGGCTCATCAATCCAGCGGGCGGCTTCTTCGATCTGGACGAAACCGGACAGCGGACGGACGACGGCAATCCCGTCCGCCAGATTCACAACACGACCCGTATGGTGCACTGCTTCGCCATCGGTACATTGCTGGGCCGTCCGGGATGCGATGCCATCGTCGACCACGGAATGGAGTTCCTTTGGAACGGCCATCGCGACACACGGCACGGCGGCTATGTCTGGTCTCTCGACGACAACGGTCCGAAAGACGACACGAAGCAGGCCTATGGCCATGCCTTCGTCCTCCTGGCGGCATCCAGCGCGAAGGTCGTCGGACATCCGCTCGCCGATCGGGTTCTGGAAGACATCACCCAGGTTCTCGAACAGCGTTTCTGGGAAGACCAGCACGGTGCCGTGGCCGAGGAGTTTGCCCGGGACTGGTCGCCCGTCAGCCAGTATCGCGGGCAGAATTCCAACATGCACCTGACGGAAGCCCTCATGGCCGCCTTCGAGGCGACGGGCGACCGATCCTATCTGGAGAAGGCCGAGCGCATCGCATCGCTCATCATCGGCCGCCACGCCGCCGCGCTCGACCACCGGGTGGCCGAGCATTTCACATCCGATTGGGCGCTCGACAAGGACTACCGCGGCTACGACGTGTTCCGTCCCTATGGCCTTACGCCCGGTCACTGGCTGGAATGGGCGCGGCTGCTGCTCCAGCTCTGGGCCCTCGGCGACAAGCGCCACGCCTGGCTCCCCGAGGCCTCGCGCGCGCTGTTCAGGCAATCGGTCGAACTCGGATGGGACAAGGAGAAGGGGGGCTTCTTCTATACCCTCGACTGGGACAACAAGCCTGTTCTGCGCCAGAAGCTCTGGTGGCCATGTGCCGAGGCAATCGGCGCTGCGTCCTTCCTGACCGAGCACAGCCCCAGCGAGTTCCACGAGGCCTGGTATCGCCACCTCTGGGGCTTCGCGGATCGCCACCTGATCGATCACCGTCATGGAGGCTGGTATCCCGAGCTTTCGGAAGACCTGCAGCCGGCCACGACCCTCTTCACGGGCAAGCCGGACCTCTATCACGCCCTTCAGGCCTGCCTGATCCCGCTCTTTCCCTCGACGGGCAGTCTGACCCGGGTCATCCAGCAGGAAAGCGAGACCCCTTAGCCCTGCGCGCGGGCCTTCTCGAGTTCATGTCTCAGAGGCATCCCCGCCTGCGCGCCTGCGGTGAGGCAAGCATGGGATGCTGCGAGGCACGCCCTTTGCATGGCCTCGCCGACCTCCAGTCCCTCCGCGAGACCGTTGGCAAGCACGCCCACGAAGGTATCGCCTGCGCCCGTCGTATCGACGGGCGTAATCGGCCGCGTGGCGGCATGAATTTGTGTACCGTCGGGATTGACGGCAACAGCGCCCCTCGCGCCTGCCGTGACGATGCAGACGGGGCCATAGGATCGCGCCAGAACGCCGGCCGCCTTCAGATACTCTCCCGCCACTGCCTCGCCCAACACTTCCGCTACGGAAATGGCTTCGTGCTCGTTGACCACCAGCACGTCCGTGGCGGCGAGGAGTTCAACCAGATGGGCACGGTCTTCGATGGCTGGGACAGGCGCGAAATTCCACACGACGACGGCTCCGCTCCGGCGCGCCCGCCTTGCCACTTCGAGGCTTTCGGCAACAGGCACCTCCATCTGCAGGACGAGGACCGACGCCCGGGCAAGAAGCTGTTCCGGCATATCGGTCGCACGAACGGCCATATTCGCGCCACTGGCGACCGTGATGGCGTTCTCGCCGCTCTCGTCGACGGTAATGAAGGCGCACCCTGTCGGCTCGTCAAGGATCCTGACGGCTTCGACATCGACTCCATTGTCACGAAGATTGTCGAGGCAGGCGCTCCCGAACGGATCGGCTCCCACGGCGCCTGCCATGGCGACCGCCGCCGGTCCACCGCGTCCGATCCGTGCCGCAGCAACGGCCTGATTGGCTCCCTTGCCGCCGTAGAAACTGTCGGCGCGACGCGACAGGACCGTCTCCCCAGGACGCGCGATGGTTCGTACCCTCGCGACAAGATCCATGTTGATGGACCCGAATACCACGATCATGTCGCCTACCCCTTTGCCACCTGAACCTCAGCACCGCTTCTTTGCGGCACAGTGGGTCCAAGCGGCAAGAGGTTCAAGTCGGCCGGCGCGCATCAACCCATGTGCGGGGGCCCCGCCCACCACGCACGGTTCCGGCGAGACCGGCTGCGGACTACCGGAACCAGCCGAAATAGAGCGCCCACAGGCTGGGCGACCGGATCCCGCGGACACGGCGTGCAGCCTCCTCGGACCTCATGGATTCGCCCCCGTGACACGAGCAGAGGACGATGTGAGCGTCATGTTCGGAAATCTGGAAGAAATCGACAGCGTCGCCGAACCTGTCGCTTCCCAAGCCGTCGGACCGAAGCACCGGGTCGTTGAAGGCAATGGTCAGGGCCGAATCGTCGGCCCGCAAGGCGCGGCGTTCCGCTTTCGGCTTCCATTCGATCTCGTCGAGCGTTCTCAGCAGGCGATCCGGCTCGCGCTCCAGGAGTTCGGCCCAACGGTCCAGGCGCTCTCGCCTCGACAGCACTCGAACGGGTTTCTTCAGATCCGCGACGCTACTGAGCTCAGACAGGGGCCTGTGTTCCATGCTTGTCTCCTTATCGGAAAAGCGTTCTGGGGACCCGCCAACCTGTAAGCTCAACAATGTGTCAGATGAAAAGTTCGCGAGTTCTGCGGCCGGTTTGAGCTGATTTTTTAGGCATCCTGTTCGTCCCCGAGAGGCCGACGCGAGGCGCGCCGCTCGCCTAAGGTCCGGGCGACGACAGCCGTACACCCGCTCGGCTCTTCAGCAATATTTGTCGCTTCGCCGAACAGGCAGCCTCGTGGCGCATTCTTGTAATGTGGATTCTGATCCGGAACGGGAGGTGTTTGATGAGCGTGAAGAAAGAAGAGGACGACCTGGTCGATGCCGGCTCGGAATATTCCTTTCCCGCAAGCGATCCGCCCTCGTACATGGCAGGAGCGGCCGTGGCAGGCGCTCCACCGCATGGGGACCTGCCGTCGCGCGAGGCCGCCAGCCATGAAATTACGAACGCGGATGAGGTGAAACCGGCAGAGGACGCTCCGCAGGGAACCGATCCCGCGCGGACCGGAAAGGCTCCGCCACAGCCGGGCGTTGGGAGCAATCAATAACGCAACGGGCTGGAGATGGCATGGATTCGCACAGAACAACAGGACAGACACGGAACAAACGTAGCCAGTCGCGAAGATCTATCCTGTATTTCAACAATCGCGTCTGTTGTTTGTCGATCTCGAAACTTGGCAATTAATGGGCGGCGAGATAAATTGCTGAAGCCACCCGCATTCTGAGCTGAAACGTCTTCATCTCATCATAGGTTAATGCATCCCTCCTCCTCTCGTGGCTCCCTGTAAGTCTTGAGATCGACGTGGAGGTGATGCGTGCCGGTTGAGGCCTCTCTGGAGCAGCAGATGCTTGCTGCTATTCCGCACCTACGCGCTTTCGCCGTCTCCCTCACGGGAGATCTCGATCGCGCGGACGACCTTGTTCAGGGAGCCTTGCTGACAGGGATCGACAAGATCCACACCTTCCAGATCGGCACAAACATCCAGGCGTGGCTGTTCACGATCCTGCGCAACAGGTTCCGCACGGAGTATCGCAAGCGCAAGCGTGAGGTGGAGGACCCGGATGGCGTCTGGGCTCAGCTGGCCGCCGTGGCACCCTCTCAGGAGTCGCATCTCGACTTCTGCGACCTGCAACGTGCGTTAGCCGAGCTTCCGCTCAACCAGCGCGAGGCCCTCCTCCTCGTATCGGCCGAAGGCATGTCGTACGAGGAGGCGGCACAGATTTGCGGCACCAATATCGGCACCATCAAAAGCAGGGTCAATCGCGCCCGCAGCACCCTCGCCAAACTGCTGAGGGTCGGTCGCGAGGAGCTCGGGCCCGATCGCTCGATGAAGGCTGCCGTGCCCGTGCATCTCTCGCTGTAGCCGGTTCGGGATTCAGCTATCACCGTGACAGGGGCGTCAGGGCCGCATCCTTCTGACGAGATCCGCGACAACGGTCGGATCGGCAACCGTCGAGGTGTCGCCGTGGTTCTCGAAATCACCGGCGGCGATGCGCGTGAGGATCCGGCGCAGAATCTTGCCCGAACGGTTCTTGGGAAGCTGGGGCGCCCATTCGATACGGTCGGGCGTAGCGATGGGGCCGATCCTGGTGCGCACCAGTTGCACGAGCTCCCCCCGAAGCTCTTCCGTCTCCTGCGCATCATCCTTCAAGGTGACGAAGGCAAAGATGCCCTGGCCCTTGATTTCATGGGGGAATCCGACCACGGCCGCCTCTGCGACCGACGCATGGGAGGCAAGGGCCGCCTCGACCTCCACCGTTCCGAGCCGGTGACCCGAGACGTTGATGACGTCGTCCAGCCGACCTGTGATCCAGTAATAGCCATCCGCATCCCGGCGTGCGCCGTCGCCTGTGAAATAGAATCCCGGGAACGTGCTGAAGTAGGTGTTCAGGAAGCGCTCGCGGTCTCCCAGGATCGTCCTTGCCTGTCCTGGCCATGAATCGGCAAAACACAGATTGCCCGTCCCCTCCCCCTCGACCACGCTCCCGTCGCCCGCGAGCAGCGCCGGACGAACGCCGAAGAACGGCTTTGCGGCGGAGCCCGGCTTCAGGGCCATCGCACCGGGCATCGGGCAAAGGAGAACCGCCCCTGTCTCGGTCTGCCAATAGGTATCGACGATGGGGCAGCGCCCGCCACCGACGACCTCGTGATACCAGAGCCACGCTTCCGGATTGATCGGCTCGCCTACGGAGCCCAGGACACGCAGCGACGAAAGATCGTGCTTCCGCACCGGTGCCTCGCCCTCCCTCATCAGAGAACGGACCGCCGTCGGCGCCGTATAGAAGATGTTGACCTTGTACTCCTCGACGATCTGCCACCACCGGGACGCATCAGGCCAGCTCGGCACGCCCTCGAACAGCACGATCGTGGCTCCGTTCGCAAGGGGGCCGTAGATGAGGTAGGTGTGGGCTGTCACCCAGCCGACATCCGCCGTGCAGAAATGGACGTCGCCGGGCCGATAGTCGAACATCGCCCTGAAGCTCACAGCAGCGTGCACGAGATAGCCGCCGGTCGTATGGAGCATGCCCTTCGGCTTGCCGGTCGAGCCCGATGTGTAGAGCACGAAGAGCGGATCCTCGGCTCCGACCTCGACCGGCGCGCAGTCCGGCGAAGCTGCGGCGAGAGCCTCGTCGTACCAGCGGTCGCGACCTGCCGTCATGGGAACGGCCGCGCCGCTTCTCCGCACGACGAGCACATGCTCGACGAAGGGCAGGCCTTGGAGAGCGGCGTCTGCGTTCCCCTTCAACGGAACGCGCCGCCCCGCCCTCATTCCCTCGTCGGCGGTGATGAGAACCCGCGAGCGGCAATCCTCGATCCGACCTGCCAGGGCCTCTGCCGAGAAGCCGCTGAAGACGACCGAGTGAACGGCGCCGATGCGGGCGCAGGCCAGCATTGCGGCAATCGCCTCGGGAATGACCGGCAGGTAGACGCTGACGAAGTCGCCCTTGCGAACGCCCAATTCCTTCAGAACGTTGGCAAGGCGGGAGACCTCCCGCTGCAGCTCTCTCCACGTGACCTGCCGACGGTCGCCAGGAGTATCGCCCTCCCAGAGAATCGCAGGCTGGTCCCCCTGCCGCGCCACGTGCCTGTCGAGGCAGTTGAAAGAGGCATTGAGACTGCCGTCGCCAAACCATTCGACGGTCACGTCGTCCGGCGAGAAGCGCGTGTTCTTCACCCGGGAGAAGGGGTGGCTCCAATCCAGGATCTGTGCCTGCTCCCGCCAGAAGGCCTCCGGATCGTCGAGGGAACGGCGATAGGATTTCTCATAAACCGGAGCGCTCACGTGTGCTGCCGCTTCCAAAGCGGAGGGAACAGGAAAGATGCGCTGAGTCATCGCTATGCCAACCTATGTGAATATGCCTCTCGGAGACGAGGGCTAGGGTCAGGACGAACAGGATTGGTTCGGGCAGGCACTGCCCGTTACGGATCGGCCCTATCCGAGATCCGACACAGATGCCGCGACACGTGCTTTATGTCAATCGTTTCGTTCTTTACAAAGAACAAGGACAGTCGATCCTTCCCTGAAGGTCGTCCGCATTTTTCCCGCTTGACCTTACCACCATGGGAACCTCTAAACCCTTTGGGACCCTGATGAAGAAGGATCCTCACATGCATCGCTTTCACGTGCCCGGCATGAAGTGCGGCGGCTGCTTGGGCGCCGTCACCCGCGCCATCCGGAGCATCGACCCCGCGGCTCACATCGAAGGCAACCTCGACACCCGCGAGATCGACGTTTCGTCAGAGGCCACGGAATCCGCTCTCCTGACCACTCTCAGTCAGGCAGGTTACCCCGCTGAGCCGGTACAACCTAACGCCCAATAGAGCCACACCGCTCATATCCCCCCTTTCCCGTTACCCTGACGAAGGAGAATTTCAATGAAAGTGCCCGTTCTCGCCCTTGGACTCGCAATGGCCGTCCTGCCGAACTTCGCATCGGCGCAGGGTGCCCATCATGGTGGTCACTCCGGCCATGCCACGCCCCCGGCGGCTGCGCAGACCACCGAGGCGCCCGCAACGAAGGCCTTCCGTGATGCGAACGCCAAAATGCACCGAGGCATGGATATCCCGTTTACGGGAGATGCGGAGGTCGACTTCGTCCGCAGCATGATTCCCCACCACCAGGGCGCCATCGAAATGGCGAAGATTGCTCTCGATCATGCCAAGGATGAGCAAGTCCGCAGATGGGCAACCGACGTCATCCGCGAGCAGGAGCGCGAGATTGCCGAGATGCAGGCCTGGTTGAAGAAAAGAGGCGCCATGTAGCCTTAGCGGGTGCGTGGCAGATCCATCCGCACATAACGCGTGCTCTGGCGGCGACGGGACGCGCTCCCCTGCCGCTCAGGCTTTTTCGATTTCATGGTGCCGGGCAATGGCTTCGGCACCCTGCGTGCTTCTGAGAAGGTACAGGGCCGCGCCCTCGTCCACCAGAGGCAGGACGCGGACGATCTCGTAGATTCCACCGGTCAGCTTCCTGAAGCGCACGAACTGCCCCACGGAAAAGACGGACTGCACAGGAGCCTCCATCGCTGCTCATGAGATGGAGAAGTTTATGCTGCATTGCACAATTAGCAAGTTCGCCCGATGCTGATTTAGCAGGCAGGCCCATCCGCCCTTTCTGTCGCTCATTAAGAAGCTGAAGAGATTACTGTTTCCGAAGAGAAGCCGAAATCGAAGCCGCTTTTTCAGTCATTGCTGCAGGTTCCCTGCGACCCGCGCATAGGTCATATTCGTTGACCCATATTCCGCAGCGCAGCGAAAGCTCGCACACTCATCATCAAGAACAAAATCGGGAACGCTCGGGATTACCGCCAACGACGATCAAGGGGTGCCCCATGCCTGTGTCGGGTGTCGCAGTTAACCGCTCGTAGGCGGCACGGCCAAACGGCTCACTCGACCTGATGCTGCTTGATGTGCCCTGCCACCCGAGAAGGCAGGCTTTCCATGTTGATCACGCTCGCTCTCAACCGCTTCCGCAAATGGCTTATCTACCGGGAGACGGTTCGCGAACTCGACCGCCTGGACGACCGCGACCTCACCGACCTCGGGATCGGTCGCGCCGACATCAGAGCCGTCGCCAGACAGGCGGCGCAATAACACCGGCGGTCGCATTCGCAAGCCTTCAACCCGACTGCCCTGTCGGGGGCCGAGGAGGCACGCCAACCACTGCCCTAGAGCCGAGCAACCAGATCGACGAGTTCGCCCAGGTGGCCGAGACGCCGGAAGCGTGGCTCTCCGACGGGCTCTTCGTCATGCTCCAGAGCCCAGGTGAGATCGTGGGGAACATATACGCCCCAACTCCCGGCCCGTATCGCCGGAACCACATCGGATTTGAGAGAATTGCCGACCATCATGCTGCACCCTGGACCGTCGCCGTAGCGGGAGAAGATCCGCTCGTAAGTCGCAGCATTCTTGTCGCTGACGATTTCCACCGCATCGAACAGGTCGCCCAGGCCGGACTGGGCGAGCTTGCGCTCCTGATCGAAGAGATCGCCCTTGGTGATGAGGATCAGCCGATATTGGCCCGAGAGCTGCTCCAGGGTTTCTCTGACATAAGGGAGGGTTTCGATGGGGTGGCTGAGCATTTCGCGGCCAGCCGCGAGAATCTGCTGGATGACCAGGGAAGACACCTTGCCGTCCGTCACCTCGATGGCCGTCTCGATCATCGAAAGCGTGAATCCCTTGATGCCGAAGCCGTAGATGCGCAGGTTCCGCCTCTCGGCATCGAGCAGCCGCCGGGAGATATCCTGCGCCTCCCCATGCTCCGCGAGCAGAGATGTGAAGCGCTCCTCGGTAAGCCGATAGAAGGTCTCGTTCTGCCAGAGGGTATCGTCGGCATCGAACCCGATGGCGGTGAGGGAAGACATCAGGCGCTCGCTTCGTAGGTTCCTTGCCGCCGCAACTCTAGTCTCGTCACGGGCGCCATTTCAACGCCCCCTCCCTGCCCTAGATGCGCAGGCGCGAACGTTTTCGGATTCGATGTCGATGAGTCGGATATCATGGGAGCAGGACAGCGTGGCGGGGGTGCCGCTTCAGCGGCACGTCGGGTTCGTCGGCACCGTCGAGGTCGGATCCGTTCAATACGACGGCAGCAACCGGTTCTGGATCTGGTCCAGCCCGCTCCAGGAGGATGCCTGGGGCTACGGCCCAACGGAGGGCGCCGCCAAGAGAGCCATGGAGCTGTGGCTGGCGTCCTGGCTCGAGAACTTCCGGGCCTTCTTCGAGCCGGCACCCGACCCGCCCGCGGGCCGCTGACCACATGCAATTGCTTTAAGGTTGAAATATCTTCGCTCGAATTTCATAATGCTCTCAGGGCGAAGACCTGGCAGCCGATAAGAAGGAGATGATGGCATGTCGACAGAAACGAACGACATACACACCGACTTCTCCGAAGGCATGAGCTACGGCGACTACCTCAGATTAGACGTCCTGCTCTCGGCCCAAAGCCCTATTTCCGACGAGCACGACGAACTCCTCTTCATCGTCATCCATCAGGTGAAGGAACTGTGGCTGAAGCTCCTGAACCGGGAACTGGACACGGCACTCGCCCATATACGCGCGGACGAGCTTCAGCCCTCCTTCAAGTGCTTCGCGCGCATCAACCGCATTCAGGAGCAGTTGATCCAGGCCTGGACGGTTCTGTCGACCATGACGCCCTCGGACTATCTCAGGTTCAGGCCGTCTCTGGGACGCTCCTCCGGTTTCCAGTCATGGCAGTACCGCCTCGTGGAGTTCAAGCTCGGCGCGAAGGATGCCATGAAGATCGCCCCCCATCGGCATCGTGGCGAAATCGCGGATCTGCTGGAGGGGGTCTACCATGCCCCGAGCCTTTACGACGAGGTGTTGCGCCTGCTTGCAAGGCGCGGATATGCCATTCCGGCCGAAATCCTCACCCGCGACGTGACGCGGCCTTACGAAGCCCATCCGGCCGTCGAGGCCGTGTGGGAGGAGATCTACCGGCATTCGGACGAGCGCTTCGACCTCTACGAGCTCGCCGAGGAACTCGTCGACCTCGAGGACGCATTCCAGCAATGGCGTTTCCGGCACATGAAGACGGTCGAACGCATCATCGGCATGCGGCAGGGCACCGGCGGCAGCGCCGGGGTCGCGTACCTGCGCAGGGCTCTCGAACAATCCTTTTTCCCCGAACTCTGGTCGGTCCGGACGAAGCTCTAACGAAACAGGTTCCATGCTCGATCTGCGCGCTCATTTCTCCCGGTTCCTGAACACAGAACCCGGTCGTCTCCATTTCGCGGCTCACAGCCACCATCCATGGCCCGACGTGACCCGGGACGCCCATCTCCAGGCGTGGGACGACGCGGCACGCCTGATGGACGACAAGTGGGAACATGTCCTCGGGCCGGTGCTGGAGGAATTCAGGTCGCATGTGGCGCGAAATCTCAGCCTGCCGGATTCGACAACCCTTGCGGTGGCACCCAACACCCATGAGTTCCTGAAACGCATCCTTTCATGCTTCCCGGCCGGGCAGAGCATCAGGATTCTGACATCCGACAGTGAATTCCACTCGTTCAGCCGGCAGATCGCGCGGCTCGAAGAGGACGGCGATGTTCTTGTGACCCGCGTTCCGGTCGAGCCCCTTGCCAGCTTTGAGGACCGGTTCGAGCAAGCGGCGGCAGCAGGGCACGACCTCGTCTTCGTCAGTCAGGTATTCTTCAGTTCCGGCTTTGTCGCCGACATCGAACGGATCGCAGAGATTGCCGGCGATGCCATGCTCGTCATCGACGGCTATCACGGGTTCATGGCCCGCCCGACGGATCTGAGCGGGTTGGCCAACCGGGCCTTCTATGTCGCGGGCGGGTACAAATACGCCATGGCGGGCGAAGGCGCATGCTTCATGCACTGCCCTCCCGGATGGGGAGCGCGGCCGAGCGACACCGGCTGGTTTGCCGCGTTCGGCGACCTGTCGAAGGCGCAGGGCGGCCAAGTTGCCTATAGCGAGGACGGCTGGCGCTTCATGGGAGCCACGTTCGACCCGTCCGGCCTCTATCGCTTCAATGCCGTGATGCGGTGGCTCGTCGGCGCAAGCATTACGGCAGAAGCAATCCACGACCATGTCGCGGCCTTGCAACAGGACTTTGTGCGGCAGGCGGCCCATTGCGCCGGCTTCGACCCGTCATCGCTCGTGGTGCCTGTCAGGGAGTCGAGGCGCGGGAACTTTCTCACCGTCGAGAGGCCGGATGCTCAGGCCGTCTATGACCGCCTGAAAGCCCAACGGGTCGTCACCGATGTCAGGGGAAACCGGCTCAGGCTAGGATTTGGGATCTATCAGACGCCGGAAGACGTGACTGAACTGGTTCGGCGCATCCACCAGGCAGACGCATTCCGGAAGGGCTCCATCGGAGCCCCCGTCTCGGCCTGAGCTGGATCCGTAGCGCCGGGCGTGTCAGGCGGGGAACTCTTGCAGGAGAGCGACCTGCCCCTAAACGGCGCTTCGACGGCCTCTCAACCGCCTTCGCTCCCAGCCATAAGGCCCGGTCCGGATGACGGTTCGCGCCGGCCTCAACTCGGCTGAGGGAACGCGGTCACCCTCCACGATGAGAAACCCGGCTTCACCCGACGCCGGGCGGAGATGGCGTGGTTCCGAGACCCTGGCGCCGACGGAGTTCGACTGGACGAGAACGGGATAGGATTGAGCCGGGGCGGACTGAGGCGCCGGGAGAGCAAGTGGCTGTTCATCCGCCTCGTCGGCACCGAAGGATACGCCCACGAAATCACCCTGCCGCCAGCGCATACGCGCCCGGTGAACCCGGATGTCGTGCGCGCAGATGAAAAGGTCGAATTGCTCGGGCAGGGCCACGTGCTGCTTGATGGCGATCTTTGCGCCGCCGGCCGAGAGATCCCGCACTTCGCAATGAAGCATGACCTCGGTGCCGATGACGATCTTCGCCTGCTGAAGCACCCGCATCCGCCTCGTGCGCCGGAGATTCAGCCTGCCAACGCCTGGAATTCTGGAACCGACCGGCTTCATCCGACAACCCGACGCAAACGTTAACGCGGATTAATCTTTGATCACACCTTCCCCGCTCCCTCAAGCGGCCGGGAAACGATATCCCACGATATTAAGCATAATGCACGGTCGTGGCAGCACCGCGCATCATCTGGATCAAGCCGCCGCGTGGGTCGTCGTCCGTCCCTCGTGCACCGCATGGCATGCGACGCCGCCCAGCAGCGGCGGCGCCTGCTCGACGCACCGCTCATTGGCCAAGGGGCACCGCGGATTGAAGGTGCAGCCGGATGGCGGACTGATGGGATTGGGGATTTCGCCGCTCACGGGAATGCGCTGACGGCCGGTCATGCCCACGTCCGGCACCGCGTCCAGAAGCATCCGCGTATAGGGGTGCTTCGGGTGGGTGAAGAGCTCGCGCCCCTCCGAGATCTCGACGATGCGGCCGAGATACATCACGCCGATCCTGCTCGCCATGTGGCGGACGACGGCGAGATTGTGGCTGATGAACAGGTAGGTCAGCCCGAGGCGGTCCTGCAGATCGCGCATGAGGTTGAGGATCTGCGCCTGAACCGACACGTCAAGGGCCGAAGTCGGCTCGTCGCAGACGATGAACTCGGCATCGGATGCAAGCGCCCGCGCGATGGCGACGCGCTGCCTCTGGCCGCCGGAGAACTCGTGCGGATACTTCTTGCCGTCGGCGGGATGGAGACCCACGAAGGACAGAAGCTCGCCGACCCGTGCGTTGATGTCCTTCTCGTCCTCGATCAGGCGGAAGGCCCGGATCGGCTCGGCGACGATCCTGTCGACCGACCACCTCGGATTGAGGCTGGCATAGGGATCCTGAAAGATCATCTGGATCCGGCGCCGGAGACGCTGGCGCTCACTGGACGCGGCCTGGCTCGACATGGAGATGCCGTCGATCATGACCTCGCCGCTCGTCGGCGGCAGCAGGCCCACGACCATGCGGGCAACCGTGGACTTGCCGGAGCCGGACTCGCCCACCAGGGCGAATGTCTCACCCTTGGCGATGTTGAACGAAACGCCGTCGACAGCTTTCAGGTACTGCTTCTCGCCGCCCTCAAGGACCCGGTTGAGCCATGGCTTCGACACGTCGAAAACGCGACGCAGGTCTTTGACTTCGACATAGGGACGCTCAGTCACGCAACAGCCTCCGACCGGACGGGAGATTGATCGTAGAGATGGCAGGCCACCCGGTGCTCGCTGTGCTGGATCGGGTCCGGACGCTCGACCCTACAGCGGTCGAACACGTTGGGGCAGCGCGGATTGAAGGGGCAGCCGGGAGGAATGGCCGAGAGGCGCGGCATGGAGCCCGGGATCTGCACGAGACGCTCCGAGGAGTCGTTCTCGAGAGACGGAATGGCCCCCATGAGCCCCTTGGCATATGGATGGAGCGGATTCTGCACCACGTCGCGCACGGGCCCGATCTCGGCGATCCGCCCCGCATACATGACGGCGACCCGGTCCGCCGTCTCGGCGATGACGCCCATATCGTGGGTCACCAGCATGATCGCGGTTCCATGCTCCCGCCCAAGACGCTTCAGGAGCGAAATGATCTGAGCCTGCACGGAGACGTCGAGCGCCGTGGTCGGCTCGTCGGCGATGATGAGCTCCGGCTCGGCGCAGAGGGCAAGGGCGATGACGACGCGCTGACGCATGCCGCCCGAGAATTCGTGCGGATAGCTGTCGATCCGCTTGTCCGGCGCCGGAATGCCGACCTCGGCCAGCAGGTCGATGGCGCGCTTGCGGGCCGCCGAGGCCGAGAGGTTGGTGTGGGTGCGGATGGTCTCGATCAGCTGCTCGCTGACCCGGTAGAGCGGATTGAGGCTCGTCAGCGGGTCCTGAAAGATCATGCCGATGCGCTTGCCGCGCACCCGGCGCATCTCCTCCGGCGGAAGATTGTCGATCCGCATGCCCGAGAGATGGATTTCGCCCCCGGCGATCCTACCAGGCGGGTCGATGAGGCCGATGACGGCGGAACCCGTGACCGATTTGCCCGCGCCGGATTCACCCACGACGCCGAGCACTTCGCCCTTGGCGATATCGAAGGAGATCCCGTCGATCGCCTTGAGGATGCCGCGCCGGGTGACGAACTCGACGCGCAGGTCGCGGACGGAGAGAACCGGATGCAGTACTGACATGGCTTTCTCCCTCACCTCAGCCGTGGATTGAGTGCGTCGCGCAGCCAATCACCCAATAGATTGATCGAGAGGACGAGAAGCGCCAGAGCGATACCCGGGAACGCGACGATCCACCACTCCCCCGAGAACAGGTAGTTGTTGCCGATGCGGATCAGGGTGCCGAGGGACGGCATGGTTTCGGGCATGCCGGTGCCCAGGAACGACAGGGTCGCCTCGGTGATGATGGCCAGTGCGAGGTTGATGGTGGCGATCACGAGGACCGGACCCAGCACGTTGGGCAGAACGTGCCGGAACATGATGACCGGAGCCGGCAGGCCGATGAGCCTCGCGGCCGCGATGTAGTCCTTGTTCTTCTCCACCATCACCGAGCCGCGCACGGTGCGGGCATACTGCACCCAGAAGCTCAGGCCGATGGAGAAGACCAGAACCGAGAGCGTCGTCCCCGCATCGAGCTGCCCGCCCAGCACCGACTTCACGACCCCGTCCACCAGGAGGGCGATCAGAATGGCCGGGAATGTGAGCTGCACGTCGGCGATGCGCATGATGACGGCATCGACGGTTCCGCCGACATAACCGGCGATGAGACCGAGCGCGATCCCGAGGGTGGCCGAGAAGGCGACGCCGAGAATGCCGACCGCAAGGGAGATGCGAAGGCCGTAGAGAATGGCCGAGAAGATGTCGCGCCCCTGCTCGTCGCTCCCCAGGAGGAACGGCGCCATACCCTCCGCATTCCAGATGGGAGGCAGGCGGCTGTTCAGGAGGTCGAGCTGAGCCGGATCGAAGGGATCCTGCGGCGCAAGGACTCCTGCGAGAACGGCCGCCGCCATGAAGAGCACCGTCAGGAACGCCGCCGCGATCGTCAGCTTGGAGCGTTTGAAACTCGCCCAGACATCGCTGTCCAGGAACCGGCCGACCCAGGAGGCCGGCTCCGATGGTGTCGTGGGCGCCGTTTGGATTGCTTCCGCCAAAGTACTCTCCTCAGGTCGGTTGACGGATGGTGGTTCTCAGGCGCGGGTCCACTACCGTGTAGAGGATATCGACGGCGAGATTGATCGCCACGAAGATCAGGGCGACGAGCATGAGGTATGCCGCCATGATCGGAATATCGACGTTCTGCACGGCCTGGACGAACAGGAGTCCCATGCCGGGCCACTGGAACACGGTCTCGGTGATGATCGCGAACGCGATGACCGAGCCGAACTGGAGGCCCACGATGGTGATGACCGGAACCAGGGTGTTCTTGAGGGCGTGGCCGAAGTGGATGGCGCGGGTGGTGAGTCCCCTCGCCCGGGCGAACTTGATGTAGTCCGTGCGCAGCACCTCGAGCATCTCGGCCCTGACGATACGCATGATCAGCGTCATCTGGAACAGGCCGAGCGTAATGGAGGGCATGATGAGCGCCTTCAGGCCCGAACCCGTCAGGAGCCCGGTCGACCACCAGCCCAGCTGCACCGTGTCGCCCCGTCCGTAGGATGGGAGCCATCCCAGCGTGACCGCGAACAGGTAGATGAGCAGAATGCCGATCAGGAATGTCGGCAGCGAAATGCCGATGAGCGAAATCGTCTGGAAGACCTTCGCCAGGACGCTGTCGCGCTTCAGACCGGAATAGACGCCCATCAGCACGCCGAACACCGTCGCGAAGATCGTGGCGCAGAGCGCCAGTTCGAGGGTGGCCGGCATTCTCTCGGCCAGAAGATCCGAGACCGGCTGGCGGAACTGGTAGGAAACGCCGAAATCCCCCTGGGCCGTCCGGACCAGATAACGTGCCATCTGGACGGGGACTGGATCGTCGAGGCCCAGAGAGCGCCGCACCTGCTCCCGCTCCGCCGCAGGCGTATCGATGGAGACGATCTGGTTCACCGGATCGCCGGCGAAGCGGAACATCGCGAAGGCGATGATGCCGACAGCCAGAAGAACACCGATGGCCTGGAGAGCCCTTCGGACGATGAAAGCAAGCATGAAAGGTCTCTTGATCGCAGCGCCGCGAGCCAAGCCGTTTGGCTCGAGCGTCCACCAATAAATTGTCCCGGGCAGCGTGCTGCCCGGGACGAGCGATCAGGCGCGGATTACTCCGTCTTCTGCGCCCAGTAGAGCAGCACCGAGTTGTCCGCACGCTGGTTGAGCTTCACCTTGTTGGAGACGCCCCAGGCCAGAGCCTGCTGGTGCAGCGGGATATAGCCGTACTCGTCGAACGTGATCTGGAAGGCTTCCTTGATCATCTGATCGCGCTTGGCCTTGTCGGTCTCCACCAGGATCTTGTCGGTCAGCTCGTCATGCTTCTTGTTGCAGAAGTTGCCGAGGTTCGACTCGCCGCGAGCGGATTGCGGGTTGTCGCGGCAGCCCTCGATATCGTGCAGCACGTTGTGGCTGTCGAAGGTGCCGGGGGTCCAGCCCAGCAGGTAGAAGGAGGTGTTGTAGTTGCCGGACTTCAGCACCTTGGCGAAATACTGCGCCTTCGGCTGGGCCATCAGGTTCACCTTGATGCCGGCACGGGCGAGCATGCTGACGACGGCCTGGCAGATCGCCTCGTCATTGACGTAGCGGTCGTTCGGGCAATCCATGCCGACCTCGAAGCCGTTCGGATACCCGGCTTCGGCCAGGAGCTTCTTGGCGCCTTCGAGGTCGTATTTCGGACGCTCGAAGTCCTTGGAATGGGCGAAGAGTTCCGGCGCGATCATGAGGGCCGACGGCGTGGCCAAGCCGCGCATGACGCGGGACTTGATGGTCTCGACGTCGATGGCCTTGTAGAACGCCTCGCGGACGCGCTTGTCCTTGAACGGGTTCTTGCCCTTGACGTTCGAGAAGAGGAGCTCGTCGCGGGTCTGGTCCATGCCGAGGAAGATCGTGCGCAGTTCAGGACCGGACAGAACCTTGGCGTTCGGGCTGCTGTTCACGCGCTGGATGTCCTGCAGCGGAACCGGCTCGATCACGTCCACCTCGCCTGATAGCAGCGCGGCGACACGGGTCGCATCGGAGCCGATCGGGGTGAAGACGATCTCGTCCAGATTGTGCTCGGGCTTGTCCCACCACTCCTTGTTGGCCTTGAAGACGGTCTTCACGCCCGGCTGGTGGCTCTCGATCTTGAACGGACCGGTGCCGTTCGCATTCAGAGCGGCGTAGCTGGGGGTGGTGGCCGCCGCCGGCGTCGGAGCCGTGGCGTTGTTCGCCTCCGCCCATTCCTTGTCCAGGATGTACCAGGTATCCCACTGGGAGTTCAGGATCGGGTTGGGGGTCTTGAGCTTGACGTCGATGGTGTGGTCATCGACCTTCACGAACTCGGCATTGCTCGGCACGCGGGTCTGGAAGTTGGAGCCCTGCGCCCGCACGCGGTTCGCGGAGAAGATCACGTCATCGGCCGTGAAGTCGTTGCCGTTGTGGAACTTGACGCCCTTGCGCAGGAAGAAGCGCCAGGTCAGACCGTCCTCGCTGACCTCCCAGCGCTCAGCGAGGCCGGGCTGGATGGCGAGGTCCTTGCCACGCTTGGTGAGGCCCTCGTAGACGTGGCCGAGATGGGCGTTGGTGGTCGTCTCGTTCACCGTATAGGGGTCGAGCGACTTCAGGTCGCCCTGGTTGGCGTACCGCAGGGTCACGGCCATGGCCGGCACAGCTGCGCCCACCAGAAGCGCGGCAGCGGTGGCTGCAAGAATTTTGGTTCGCATCGTCATTGCGTATCGTTCTCCACTGGAAGTCCCGCGTCGTTGCGCGATGTTCTTTATTCATGGAGGAGCTCGGCCTGAGGCAGTCTCCTCCCGGGAGGGCAAGGTTAGGCAGGAAAAGGTGCCATGGTCTAGCCCTGACTTTGAATATCTTGGTCAGGATTTAGGCACAAAGGTCGCTCACCAGGCGGCGCAGCACCCGCTCACCGGCCGCAAACTCGCTGATTTCGATGTATTCGTCCGGCTGGTGCGCCTGGGCGATGTCCCCCGGGCCGCAGACGACCGTGGACCACCCGACCTTCTGGAACAGGCCCGCCTCGGTGCCGTAGGAGACCACATGGGTCCCGTTGTCGCCGGTCAGGCGCCGCATGAGGCGCTCCGCCTCGCCGTCCGTCTCGGGCCGTAGGCCCGGCACCTCGGCGATCAGCTCGACGGCGATTCCGGTCTCCGGAACGACGGCCTTCATCCGGGGCTCGATCACGTCGCGGATATAGGCCTTATAGCGCTCCATGTACTCCACCGGATCCTCGGTCGGAATGGCGCGGATGTCGCTGAAGAACCAGGCGGAGGACGAAACGATATTGGCGGCGGTGCCGCCGACGATCATGCCGCAATGCAGGGTCGTATAGGGCGGCTCGAACGGATTCGCGGGATCGACCCGGCGCCTGTTCTCCTCCATCACATCTTCGTGCCAAGTGATCAGGCGGGCGGCGTTCATGACGGCGCTGACGCCCTGATCGATGCGGCTCGAATGGACGGCATATCCGGTCACATGGGTGCGCAACTGCACGGAAGCCTTGTGTCCGGTGACCACCGCATGGCGCGTGGGCTCGCCCACGATCACGGCAGCCGGAGTGGGAATAGTGTCCGCCATGGCCCGCACCATCGACGGCGCGCCGCGGCAGGCCAGCTCCTCGTCGTAGGAGAGGGCGATGTGGACGGGGCGCTTCAGCGGAGCCTGCACCATGTCCGGCACGAGAGCCAGAACCAGGGCATCGAAGCCCTTCATGTCGGTGGTGCCGCGCCCATACAGGCGGCCGTCCCTCTCCGTCAGAGTCCACGGATCGCTGGTCCATGCCTGCCCCTCGACCGGCACCACATCGGTATGGCCGGACAGCACGATGCCGCCTTCGACACGCGGACCGATCGTTGCATAGAGATTGGCCTTGTCCCCCTCGGGGCTCATCACGAGGGTGCTTTCCACCCCATGGCTCTGCAGCCAGTCGCGGCAGAAGTGGATGAGATCGAGATTGCTGCTGGTCGAGACGCTCGGAAAGGCAATCAAACGCGCGAGCATCTCGCGAGAGGACAGGGACATCGAGAAACCTCCTTGAAGGACCCGCAGCATCCGGTTCTCGGGGGCAGGTGGTCAAGCTTCATTTCTGGGCGCGGAGTGCACAAGATCGGTTGACGCGGGCGGTTCACCCCACAATGATCTGCCGCCTTTCATCATCGGTCTCATGACACGCAACGCTGTTCTCACCGCCCGCGCCGCTCCGCCCAAGGGCGTCTATTCTCAAGCCGTCCGCGCAGGCGACCTCGTCTTCGTTTCGGGACAGCTGCCGCTCGACGCGAATGGCGCTCTCGTGGGAGAGGGCGACATTCGGGCGCAGACGCAGGCGGTGTTCGACAACATCGCCGCCATTCTCGACGCAGCCGGAGCCTCCCTCGACCAGGTGGTCAAGACCACCGTCTTCCTGACCGACATCGACGATTTCGCCGCCATGAACGAGATCTATGCCGCGAACTTCGCCCCGCCCTACCCCGCGCGCTCGACGATCGAGATCGGCCGACTTCCTCCCGGAATGCGCATCGAAATCGAGTGCATCGCCTTTGCAGAACGGAAAACCGCATGACCGCCTTTGACGTAACCCTGTCCGACATCGAAGCCGCGCGCGCCCGCATCGCCGGAAAGGTGCGGCGGACGCCGGCCTTCGCCAGCCCCGACGTGTCGGCCCGGCTCGGACGTCGCACGGCCCTGAAGCTGGAAGCGCTGCAGATGGCCGGCTCTTTCAAGGTCAGAGGCGTCTTCAACAAGGTCATGACCATGACCGACGCCGAGCGCCAGCGCGGTCTCGTGACGGTCTCCGGCGGCAACCATGCCATCGCCGTCGCGAACGTGGCCGGCACCCTCGGGATCGATGCCCTCGTGCTCATGCCGAAGGTCACGCCCCGGTTCAACGTGGACCTGACGCTCAAGCTCGGCGCGCGCGTGGAGCTCTGCGACGATGCGGCGGAAGCTTTCGCCAAGGCCGAAGCCTATCAGAGCGAGGGCAAGGTCTTCGTCCACCCCTATGACGATCCGGCGATCATCTCGGGGCACGGTACGCTCGGCCTCGAATTTCTGGACGATATTCCCGACCTCACCCACGTCTTCGTCTCGATCGGCGGCGGCGGCTTCATGGCGGGGGTCGCGGCGGCCCTGAAGGCGAAGCGACCCGCCCTCACCGTCTATGGAGTCGAGACGGTCGGAGCGCAGACGATGACCGAGGCGCTCAAGGCCGACAAGCCGGTGACGATTCGCGCCACGTCGGTGGCCCGCACCCTCGGCGCCCCTTTCGCCACGCCGCGCACCATCGCTGCGGCCAAGAGCTTCCTCGAGCAGATCGTCCTCGTGGAAGATCAGCCGGTCATCGACGATGTGAGCTGGATTCTCCAAACCGAGAAGGTGCTGTGCGAGCCGGCCGCCGCCTGCGTCCTGACCGCAGCCGAGCGCATCGCCCCCACCCTGCCCCAGGATGCCGTCGTCGGGCTGGTGCTCTGCGGCTCCAACGTCTCGCTTCAGGATCTCGACGCATGGCGCGGCGAAGCCGCAGCGCCCCAGGCCCGCACGGCCTGATGCTCCACGCCTGACCGCTACCGCCGCCGGCGTGCCGGCAGGGCTCCGGCGGTCACGGCGGCCCCGATGCCCAACGCGGCTGCGGCGAGCGCCAGGCCCAGATAGCGGCCGCCTCGACCGCGCGCCCCACCGTTTGCCCGCAATCCCCCGCTCACGGTCGCGCCCCGGTCCACGGGCCGCATCACGGCACCTTCCGTCCGAGGGGCGGGCGAAGCGTGCCGGAGGAACCGGCGCATCGCCGCGCCCATGATGTGCTCGGTCGGCCCCGGAAACAGGGCATAGGCCACCTGTCCCGCCCGCGCCGGCCACCCGACGGCGACCTCGTCTCGCGGCCAATCGACGAGGCCGACGATCTTCTCGGCCACGTCCTCGGGAGGATAGACGACCCCGCTGGGCTCCAGGGCCCGGCCGGACACATTCGCGCCGTGGACGAAGCCCGGAGTGTCGATGATCGAGGGGAACACCGCGCAGACATGGATGTCCGCGTGGTCCTTCAGCTCCTGGCGGAGGCTCGCCGTGAAGCCCCGCAGGCCGAACTTGCTCGCCGTGTAGGCCGCCGCGAAGGGGGTGGGCGCCCAGCCGCCCATCGAGATATTGTTGATGAGCACCCCGTGCCCCTGCCGCAGGAAGATCGGCACGACCGCCGCGGCACCGTACATGGTGCCTAGCAGGTTGATCTCGATCACCTGCCGGTGCAGCTCGATTCGGGCTTCCGTATAGGGGCCGAACACGCCCGTGCCGGCATTGTTGACCCAGACGTCGATCCTTCCGAAGGCGTCCATGGCCGCCTGGGCGAGGTTCGATACCGCCTCGGCGTCCGTCACGTCGGTGGGAACCGCAATCGCTTCCGCTCCGAGCTTTTCGCACTCGTGGACCACCTCCCTGAGGATCTGCGCCCGCCTTGCGGCGAGGACGAGACGGGCGCCCCGTGCGGCAAAGCTGTGGGCGGTCGCTCTCCCGATGCCGCTCGAGGCTCCGGTGATCACCACGACATCCGGGCTTCGAGAGCGTTTCGTGGAAAAAAGGGCCATGGGAAGATCCTGGTCGCGGGGTGGAAAATCTCCCAGCGGAAAGCCCCGACACCCTGAAGATGTTCCGCTGGGACCGGAACGCCCTCTGCAGAAGCCGCGGTTTCGGGCTGCTCCCCTGAAAGCCCGAGGACCCGGAAGGGGTGGATTGATCTGAATCAATGCCGCTCCACCCCCTGCCTCCTAGAGCCTTTTCTTAAGAGCGAAGCTTTCTGCCTTGCTCCCCCCATAGAAGGTTCTGGCCTATGGCTCACGCGGCAGCAGCCCCTAAAAGTATGACATTCGGCGAGGCGGGCTCCACCCTCGCCTTTGCAGTCCTGGCTTTCCTAAGCCTCATCATTGCAGCGAAGGCGCATACTCCCGAATACGCCTTCCACGCCTATCTCTTTACGGCTGCCTTCGCGGCAGCCGCCTTCAAGATCGTCGATCGCTACTACGACCGCCCGGCGGCGCTGCCGCCCCTGACGATCAACGGCAAGCCGAACTACAACATGGGGCCGGTCAAGTTCGGGACCATCGCCGCCGTGGTGTGGGGCATCGCCGGCTTTACGGTCGGTCTTCTGATCGCCCTGCAGCTGGCCTTTCCGGCGCTGAACTTCGACACATCCTGGCTGTCCTTCGGCCGCATGCGCCCGCTGCACACATCCGCGGTGATCTTCGCCTTCGGCGGCAACGTGCTGATCGCCACCTCGTTCTACGTGGTCCAGCGCACCTGCCGCGCACGGCTCGTGGGCGATCTCGCCCCCTGGTTCGTGGTGCTCGGCTACAACCTGTTCATCGTCATCGCGGGCACGGGCTACCTGCTCGGCATCACGCAGGGCAAGGAATACGCCGAGCCCGAGTGGTACGCGGATCTCTGGCTGACCGTCGTCTGGGTCGCCTATTTCCTGGTTTTCCTCGGCACGGTCATGCGCCGCAAGGAGCCCCACATCTACGTGGCGAACTGGTTCTATCTCGCCTTCATCCTCACCATCGCCGTCCTGCATATCGGCAACAACGCGACGATTCCCGTCTCGGTCTTCTCGCCGAAGAGCTACATCGTCTGGGCGGGCGTGCAGGACGCCATGGTGCAGTGGTGGTACGGCCACAACGCTGTCGGCTTCTTCCTGACCGCCGGCTTCCTCGCCATCATGTACTACTTCATCCCGAAGCGGGCCGAGCGGCCGGTCTATTCCTACCGGCTCTCCATCATCCACTTCTGGGCCCTGATCTTCATGTATATCTGGGCCGGTCCGCACCACCTGCACTACACCGCCCTGCCCGACTGGGCGCAGACCCTGGGCATGACCTTCTCGATCATGCTGTGGATGCCCTCCTGGGGCGGCATGATCAACGGCCTCATGACCCTCTCGGGCGCCTGGGACAAGCTCCGCACGGATCCGGTGCTGCGCCTCATGGTGGTGTCCGTCGCCTTCTACGGCATGGCGACCTTCGAAGGCCCGCTGATGTCCGTGAAGGCCGTCAACTCCCTCTCCCACTACACCGACTGGACCATCGGACACGTCCATTCCGGTGCGCTGGGCTGGGTCGCCTACATCTCCTTCGGCGCGATCTACTGCCTCGTTCCGTGGCTGTGGAACAAGAAGGAGCTCTACTCGATGAAGGCCGTCAGCTGGCACTTCTGGATCTCGACCCTCGGCATCGTCCTGTACATCACGTCGATGTGGGTCGCGGGCATCCTGCAGGGCCTCATGTGGCGCGCCTACACGGGCCTGGGCTTCCTCGAATACTCGTTCATCGAGACCGTCGAGGCGATGCATCCCTTCTACGTCATCCGCGCACTTGGCGGCGCCCTCTTCGTGGCCGGCAGCCTGATCATGGCCTGGAACGTCTGGAAGACGATCTCCAGCGCCGAGGAGATCCAGGAAGAAGCCGCCCTTCCCGCTCAGCCCGTGCTCATCGCAGCGGAGTAAAGGAACGAACATGTCACTCTGGTCCCGTCACAAGATCTTCGAGACCAACTCGATCATCCTCATCATCGGCGTGCTGTTCGTCATCGCGATCGGCGGCCTCGTGGAGATCGTGCCGCTCTTCTACCTGAAGAGCACCATCGAGAAGGTGGAGGGCATCAGGCCCTACACCCCGCTCGAGCTGGCCGGCCGCAACGTCTATGTCCGCGAGGGCTGCTACAACTGCCACAGCCAGATGGTGCGGCCGCTGCGCGACGAGGTGGAGCGCTATGGCCCCTACTCCCTGGCAGCCGAGAGCATGTACGACCGGCCGTTCCAGTGGGGCTCCAAGCGTACCGGCCCCGACCTCGCCCGCGTCGGCAACAAGTACTCCGACGAGTGGCACCGCGACCACCTGAAGGACCCCCGCGCGGTGGTGCCCGGATCGATCATGCCGAGCTACCCCTGGCTGGCGGAACGGGAGATCGACGTCGCCCGCGTCGCCGAGGACATGAAGGTGCAGGCCACGCTCGGCGTGCCCTACTCGCCCGAAATGATCGCCAAGGCGGCTTCCGACCTGAAGACCCAGGCCGCCAACGACGACCCGAACGCGACTGCGCTTGCCGAGCGCTATCCCAAGGCCGCGGCACGGGACTACGACGCCAACCCGCACCGGATCACGGAAGCGGACGCCTTGATCGCCTACCTCCAGATGCTCGGGACGCAGGTCGACTTCAAGCTCTACGACGACAAGGCGAACGTGCGCTGAGGAGAGAAAGATGCTCGAAACCTACAAATTCCTCGCCGGCTTCGCCCAGACCTGGGGGCTGCTCTACTTCGTGACCGTCTTCCTGGCGGTCCTGGTCTACGCCCTCGCCCCTTCGCGGAAGAGCCGCTTCGACGCGGCCGCCCACATGCCTCTCCAGGAGGACTGATCCATGGCTCACGACACCCACGAACAGATTGACGCCGTCACGGGCGTCAGCACGACGGGCCATAGCTGGGACGAAATCCAGGAGCTCAACAACCCCCTGCCGCGCTGGTGGCTCTGGAGCTTCTACGCCACCATCGTCTGGGCCATCGCCTATTGCATCGCCTACCCGGCATGGCCCCTGGTCTCCTCCTATACCACCGGCGTGTTCGGGTGGCATTCGCGGGAGGCCATCGTTCAGGACCTGGATGCCCTGAAGGCGCAGCGCTCCGGCATGACCACCAAGCTGGCGCAGGCCTCGCTCGACGAGATCCGCCAGGATCCCGAGCTCTTCGCCTTCGCCCGGGCTCAGGGCAAGGCGGCTTTCGGCGACAACTGCGCCGGCTGCCACGGCGCGGGCGGCGCGGGGGCCAAGGGCTATCCGAACCTGAACGACGACGACTGGCTCTGGGGCGGCTCGCTCCAGGAGATCGAGCAGACGATCCGCTTCGGTGCCCGCGCCTCGCTCGACAAGGGCCATCAGGGCACCATGCCGGCCTTCGGCCGCGACGGGATGCTCAAGCGCCAGGAGCTCTCGCAGGTGTCGGATTTCGTGCGGTCCCTCTCCGGGCTGCCGGTGGACAAGGGCGCCAACATTGCCGGCGGCGCGAAGATCTTCGCCGACAACTGCGCGGCCTGCCACGGCGACAAGGGCCAGGGCAACCGGGAACTCGGCGCGCCGAACCTCTCGGACCAGATCTGGCTCTACGGGTCGGACAAGGCCGTCATCATGGACGGGCTCTGGAACGGCCGCGGCAGCGTGATGCCTGCCTGGAACGACCGTCTGGACGACACGACCATCAAGGCCCTCACCCTCTACGTGAACTCGCTGGGAGGCGCTCAGCCGCACTGACGGCACCTCCTGGTGAGCAACGGCACGCGGCCGGCGGATCATCCGCCGGCCGCTTTGCTTTGACCCAAATCAAGGCGTTCGGCCGACCTGCTCCGTATGGAGGAAGCATAACCGATCCTGAACGATTGCGGCGGATTCGATGGCTGACGCCCCCCTTGCCAAATCTCTTGCAGCTCCGGCACCTGCCTCCGCCGAGGAGGCGCCTCTCTACGTCCCGCGCAGGCAGATCTATCCCCAGGCCGTGAAAGGCCGATTCCGGACGATCAAGTGGGTCGTGCTCGCCATCGCGCTCGGCATCTACTATTTCCTGCCCTTCATCCGCTGGGACCGCGGCCCCAACGCGCCCGATCAGGCCATCCTGGTCGATCTGGCCAACGGCCGCTTCTATTTCTTCTTCATCGAAATCTGGCCGCAGGAGGTCTATTACCTCACGGGCCTCCTCGTGCTGGCCTCCCTCGTGCTGTTCCTCATGAACGCCGTCGCGGGGCGCGTCTGGTGCGGCTATCTCTGCCCGCAGACCGTCTGGACCGATCTCTTCTATGCCGTCGAGCGCCTGATCGAGGGCGACCGGCGCGAGCGGATGAAGAAGGCGAAGGAAAAGTGGACCCTCGAAATCCTCGCGCAGAAGGTTCTCAAGCACTCCATCTGGATCCTCATCGCCTGGTGGACAGGCGGCGCCTGGGTCCTCTACTTCGCGGACGCGCCGACTCTCGTGAAGGAGCTTGCAACGTTCCAGGCTCCCGCCATGGCCTATATCTGGATCGGCATTCTCACCTTCACGACCTACACCCTCGCCGGGTTCATGCGCGAGCAGGTCTGCACCTATATGTGCCCCTGGCCCCGTATTCAGGCCGCCCTGACCGACGAATACGCCCTCAACGTCACCTATCGCTATGACCGGGGCGAGCCGCGCGGCTCGGTGAAGAAGGCCGAGGTTCTGCGCAAGCAGGGGCTGCCCGCAGGCGATTGCGTCGACTGCGTGCAATGCGTCGCCGTGTGCCCGACCGGGGTCGACATCCGCAAGGGCCTGCAACTCGACTGCATCCAGTGCGGCCTGTGCATCGATGCCTGCGACTCGGTGATGACGAAGATCGGCCGTCCCACCGGCCTCATCGCCTATGACACCGACATGAACGTGCAGGCCAGGATCGAGGGCAAGCCCGAGGTCCGCCGCATCGTTCGGCCCAGGACCATCCTCTATGCAGGGCTCATCGCGCTGGTGGGCATCGTCATGATCGCCGCGCTCGCGATGCGCCAGAACATCGATCTGAACGTGATGCACGACCGCAACCCGATCTTCGTGCGCCTCTCGGACGGCTCGATCCGCAACGCCTACACGATCCGTGTGGCGAACAAGCACCTCGAAGAGCGCCGCTACACCCTGAACGTGGAAGGCCTCGACGGCGCCAGGCTCGACATCGTCGGCGGGCGCATCGACCAGGATGGGCAGCCCATCCTGTCGGTCGGACCGGATCAAACCCTGGAAATGCGCGTCCTCGTCACGGCGGCAGGCGATGCGCCTGCCTCCTCGACCGACCTGCGCTTCATCCTCACCGATCTCGCTAGCGGCGAAACCGCCCGCGCGAGGGATCATTTCAAGGCTCCCTGAGAGGACAATTTCATGTCGGCCTCATTTGCTGCCGGGCGCTCCCCGCGCCCCATCACCGGACGGATGGTCCTGGCCTGCCTCCTGACCTTCTTCGGGATCATCCTCGCCATGAACGTCGTGCTGGTTCGCGTGGCACTGTCCAGCTTCGGCGGGGTGGAGACGGAGAGTTCCTACAAGGCAGGGCTGGCCTTCAAGAACGACGTCGCCGCCGCCCAGGCGCAGGATGCCCTGCACTGGACCGTCGAGGCGGGCCTTCGGAAGGCGGAAGGCGCCACCCGGGTGGTGGTGACCGCACGCGATGCGGGCTCGCAGCCCGTGCAGGGTCTCGTCAGCTCGGCGCGCCTCTCCCACCCCACGGACAAGCGACGGGACGTGGTGCTCGACCTCGCCGAGACCGCCCCGGGACGGTTCGAAGGCCTCGCTGCCGCAACCGAGGGCCAGTGGGATCTCGTGATCGAGTTCAGCCGCGACGGCGCAACTCTGTTCCGGTCGAGAAACCGCGTGACGCTCTGAGGATGTTGCGATGAGTGAAACCATCGACCTCTCCGTCTTCGTCAAACGTCAGGACGACGGGACGGCACATCTCGATCTCGCGGTGGAGGGCATCGACTGCGCGGCCTGCATCGACGAGATCGAGGACGGGCTAGAGCGCCTCCCGGGCATCGTGGATGCGCGCCTCAACTACACGAATCATCGCCTCTCGGTGCAGTGGCGCGACGGCGAAATCGCCCCTTCCGCCGTCGTGGAGGAGTTGCGCCGGCTCGGATACCGCGCACACCCCTTCCAGTCCCGCCTGATGGAGGAGGAGGAGACCCGGCGGGCCCAATGGCTCCTGAAGTGCCTGGCCGTGGCCGGTTTCGCCTCCATGAACATCATGCTCCTGGCTGTCTCAGTATGGTCCGGAAATGCGACGGACATCACCCAGGAAACCAGGGATTTCTTCCACTGGCTCTCGGCGCTCATCGCCCTGCCGACGGTGGCCTATGCCGGGCAGCCCTTCATCCAGAGCGCCCTTGGCGCCCTGCGCAACCGCCGGACCAACATGGATGTGCCGATCGTCATCGGCATCATGCTCGCCCTCGTCATGTCGGTGGTGGAAACCATCAATCATGCCGAGCACACCTATTTCGACTCGGTGGTCATGCTCCTGTTCTTCCTGCTCTGCGGCCGGTACCTCGACCAGGCCATGCGCCGCAAGACGCGGGCGGTCGCCGGCAATCTGGCGGCGCTGAAGGCCGAGGTGGCCCACCGCATCGGCGAGACCGGGGAAGTCGTTCTCGTGCCCACCGCGGCGCTGAATCCGGGCGACAGGGTTCTCGTCCGCCCCGGCGAGCGGATCGCCGTCGACGGCGTGGTCCTATCCGGCGCATCGGAGATCGATGAAAGCCTCGTCACGGGAGAGACCGCCCGCAAGGCGGCGACGACCGGCGGACGGGTCTATGCGGGGAGCCTCAACTACAACGGCACCCTGACCCTGCAGGTCACCGCGGCGGGCAAGGGTACCCTGCTCGACGAGGTCGAGCGCCTTCTGGAGAACGCCGCCGCCGCGAAGTCCCGCTACGTCCAGCTGGCGGACCGGGTGGCGCGCGCCTATGCGCCCGTCGTTCACCTTGCTGCGGCGCTCACCGCCATCGTCTGGATCGCGACGGGCGCCACAGTTCACGATGCGATCATCACCGCGGTTGCGGTCCTCATCATCACCTGCCCGTGCGCCCTCGCCCTTGCCGTTCCGGTGGTGCAGGTGGTGGCGTCCGGGGCTCTCTTCCGGGCCGGCGTCTTCCTCAATGCGGGCGACGCCCTGGAACGCCTCGCGACGGCGGACACGATCGTCTTCGACAAGACCGGCACCCTGACGCTGTCGGACATGCGCGTGGTCAACGCGGGCGGGATCGCGCCCGATCTCCTCGAAGCGGCGGCACGTCTTGGTCTGTCGAGCCATCACCCCCTCGCGGCCGCGGTCGCCCAGGAAGCGCGTGACCGCCGCCCCTTCGATGGTGCCATCGAGGAGGCAGGCCAAGGTGTCCGCGCCATTGTCGACGGCCTGGAGATGCGCCTCGGCAGCCCGGCCTTCTGCGGCGCGACCGCGCTCGCGCACGACGCCGTGCGCGAGCGTGCCGACGCCTCCCTCATCGCCTTTTCCTGGGGAGAGAGAAGAGCGATCCTGCTGGTACGCCAGGCGTTGCGCCCCGATGCGGTCGCCGTCGTGAAGAGCTTGCGCGAGCAAGGTCTGGACTGCCGTATCCTTTCGGGCGACCGGCCGGAGGCGGTGGCGCCTATCGCGCAGGCGCTGGGCATCGACATGTGGCGCGGCGGCTGCAACCCGGCCGAGAAGATCGAGGCGCTCGATGCCTTGAAGGCCGAAGGCCGCAAGGTTCTCATGGTGGG
This sequence comes from Microvirga sp. GCM10011540, assembly GCF_042650665.1. Lineage (NCBI taxonomy): Bacteria > Pseudomonadati > Pseudomonadota > Alphaproteobacteria > Hyphomicrobiales > Methylobacteriaceae > Microvirga > Microvirga sp. GCM10011540. The sequence goes on from NZ_JBHSBQ010000141.1 coordinate 121,407, forward strand.
CGACGGCCTCAACGATGCGCCTGCGCTGGCAGCCGCTCATGTGTCGCTTTCCCCCATCTCGGCCGCCGATCTGACCCAGGCGCAGGCGGATGCGGTTTTCCTGGGAGACAAGCTCGGGCCGGTCCTCGATACGGTCGAGATCTCCCGACGGGCGAACCGCCTGATGCGGCAGAACCTCAAGATCGCCCTCGTCTACAACCTGATCGCAGTGCCCCTCGCCTTCCTCGGATACGTGACGCCGCTCGTCGCCGCCCTCGCCATGTCGGGCTCGTCGACCATCGTGACCCTCAACGCCCTCCGGGCGCGGGGACGCAGCGCCCCTGCCGAACCCGCTGCCCCGCTGCAAGAGCTGGCCGTGCAAGGAGCCTGACCCATGAACGTGCTGATCTACCTCGTTCCCATGGCGCTGGTGCTCGGATTTACCGGGCTCGCCGCCTTTCTCTGGTCGCTCAGGAACGGCCAATACGACGACGTACAGGGTGCGGCGGTCCGCGTCCTCTCTGACGACGATCTCCGGTCGTGACCGCATCCGCCGCCATCCCTCGGGCCGGCAGGCTCGATTGTGTCTGCGAACCCGGTGGGCTCGAGCGCACCGCTTCGGACCGCACGGGCGTGGCGCTCCTTGCCGCCGGTTTCGCGCTCTCGATCCTGTCGCAGGTGCTCACCTTGAGCATCCTGCCGCTGGCGGGCCTCTCTCTCGCTCCGGACAGCGCCCTGGCGACCCTGCCCTTCACCGCCTTCTATGCAGGCGCCGCCATGGCCAGCCTGCCGGCGTCGCTCCTGCTCGATTCGTTCGGGCGCCGGGCGGCCTTCTCCCTGGGCGCGAGCCTTGGCGTCGCGGGCGGCCTGGTCCTCGTCTGGGCTCTCCTGAACCTCCATTTCGGCGCGTTGACGCTCGGGGCCTTCTGGCTGGGGATCGCGAACGGCTTCAGCCTTTTCTACCGCCATGCCGCCGTCCCCATGGGAGGTACCGGCAGGAGCGGTATGCTGGCCGTCTTCGGGGCGGCCACGTTGGCCGCGCTGGCCGCCCCGACGGTTGCGACCCAAGCGGAATGGCTTGCCGCGCCTCACGCCTTCGTCGGCATGGCCGCCGCTGCGGCCCTGGCCCATGTGGCGGCCCTCGCCTGCACCTCGGCTCTGCCTTATCGGCGTCTGCGCGCACCGCTCGAACACGGTACAAATCCGCAGACTTGGCGAGCCATCGCTCTTCCGACCGCCATTGGCGCCCTCGCCTGGGCCCTCATGGCGGGGCTGATGGGAGCAACTCCCATCGCGATGATCGGATGCGGCCTGTCGGAAGCGGTCTCGGGAACCGTCGCCTGGCACGTGATGGCCATGTATGCCCCGTCCCTGGTCCTCTCCTGTCTTCCGAAGTCGGCCAATCCCGTTCCGACCGTCGTTGTCGGCTGCCTTCTTCTCGTCGCGGCGACTCTTGTCTTCGCTCTGTCGGGAAGTACGGGAGCGTTCTCCACCTCGGCTATCCTCCTCGGCATCGGCTGGTCGCTTGCGACCCTCGGCACGACGCTGTGGATCCACAGGAATGGAACACCCTCCCGGTGGCTCCTCGGGATCCATGACGGCGCATTGCTTGGAGGCGCTCTGGTGGGAGCCCTGACCGCGGGAGCGTTGTTTGGGTCGTGATCGACAAGTACCCGGCCATTCAGCCGAAGAGGTCTTCGTCCCCCAGACGCGCATCGACGGAACAGAGAATGCCCGAGGGAGCGAAATCGATCTTCACGGCCCCGCCGAGATCGTGCGCAAGGCTGCGCTCGATGAGACGCGATCCGAACCCACGCCGGGTCGGGGGGTGGACGGGAGGACCGCCGCGCTCCTCCCAGCGGAGGAGCAGGCGCGAGGGCGTCCGGTCGTCCCTGATCGACCACTCGATCAGGATTCGCCCCGTGTCGTTCGACAGGGCGCCATACTTGACCGCATTGGTCGCGAGTTCGTGGAAGGCCATGGAAAGCGCCAGCGCCATGCGCGGGGACAGCCTGATGTCGGAACCGTCCAGCCGGATGCGGCCCTCGCCGTAGCTTCGGTAGGGTTCCAGCGCCTGCGCGATGATCTCCCGCAAGGAAGCACCTTCCCAGTTCTCCTTGGTGAGAACGTCATGGGCACGCGAGAGCGCGATCAGACGCTGCTCGATGGCCTCCCGCCCCTCGGAGACCGACTGAGCGTTCCGAAGGGTCTGTGATGCGATGGACTGAACCGTCGCGAGCGTATTCTTCACCCGATGGTTCAGCTCGTTGATCAGAAGCTGCTGGTGCTCGCCGGCGAGCTTGCGCTCGTGGATATTCTCGGTGGTCCCGTACCACTTGACGATCCGCCCCTGGGCATCGCGACGGGGGAAGGCCTGAGAACGCATCCATCGGTATTCGCCGTTGCGCAGACGCACCCTGTGCTCGATGTCATAGGGAATGCCGGTGGTGAATGAGCGCGTCCAGGCGTCAATGGAAGGCTGAAGATCCTCGGGATGGATGGCCTCGCCCCAGGTGGAGCCGAGGCCGCTCGTTCCGGTCAGCTCGAACCAGCGCCTTGCCACATGATCGAGCAGCCCGTCCGGCGTGGCGGTCCAGGGAACCTGGGGATTCAGTTCCACGGTATGGCGATAGTGGTCCTCGCTCTCGCGCAGGGCCTCCTCCGCCCGCTTCATCTCCGTGATGTCGAGCTCGACCCCGTCCCACACCACCTGTCCGTTGGGCAGCCGCCGCGGAGCCGCGGACCGGTGAAACCAGCGGATCTCACCGGAAGGCAGGCGCATCGGAAGTTCGATGCTGATATAGTTCTTGTCCTCGTCGGCGTCCTCCCGGAGCTTGTGGAGGTGAGGCCGAAACTCCTCAAGAACCTGCCTGTCCAGCGCGGCGGGGTCGGCGAGCACCTGCTCCACGCTCAACCCGTGGAGGCGCTCGACTGCCTGGCTGACATAGGTGAAGCGCACCGTCGCATCGGGGTCGCGGACGGCCTGGTAGACCATTCCGTTCGGGAGATTGTCGGCCAGCGTGCGCAGCCGCTCCTCGCTCTCGCGCAGCCTCTCCTCCGCCATCTTCCGTTCGGTAACGTCGCGATAGAAGACCGCGAGTTCGTCTCCTGACGGGTAGGCGCGCATTTCGACCCAGACGGTGCGGCCATCCGGATAGGTGTAGCCGTGCTCGAGACTCACCGGAACGCGCTCCGCCATGGCTTTCTTATAGAGCCTGCCGACCTCGCTCGACTCGGAATTCCGCCACGCCTCCCAGTGGGTACGGCCGACGATTTCGGAAGCCGGCCGCCTTTCGAGCCTGAGGCCCGCCTCGTTGATCTGCAGAACTCTGAAATTCCGATCCAGAAGGACGAAGCCTTCGGTGATGTTCTCCAGAACCCGGGCGACCTGCGCTTCCGCCGCCCGTCGTGCCGTTTCGGAACGAGCTCTCTCGACTGCGGACCAGGTGCGTTCGGCCACATCCTCGATCAGCTTGATTTCGCTTCGTGTCCACCAACGCGGCAGCTTGTTGTGGACATACATCGCTGCCGTCAGGCGACCGTTCTTGATCAGGCTGACGGTAACCACTGCCGCCACCTCGATGAAGTCGAACGCCACCAGCCGCTCCGGCGTGTTGCAGCGGGTATCGGCTCTCACATCTCCCACGACCAGCGTCTCGCCCCGGCGCATGGCATCGAGGATCTCGTCGCCGAAAGCTGCCAGATCGTGGGTGCCGGCGCTGTGCGCAACGGTTCCGTCGGTCCAGTTCCGCGGTGTGGTGAAGAACCGGGCCGCCTCGTCCACGTCGCCGTAGCCGACGCGGCTCACCTCGAGATGCCGCCCCAGAGCCTCTTCGGCCGTGGCGATGATATCGAGCGGATCGGAGAGGAGGCGAAGACGGCCTTCGAGCTCCAGCAGGAATGTCTGCCGCCGTTCGACAAGCACCTTCGTGGTGGTTTCGCTGCAAGTGCAGAATGCACCCGCGACAGCGCCGTTTTCGCCGTGGACGGGACTGTAGGCGAAGGTGAAGTAGGTCAGCTCTGGATAACCGTCCCGCTCCAGGACCACCGGCATGTCCTCGAAGTAGGTTCCCTCACCGGCGAAGGCCTTGTCGATGATCGGCTCGATCTCGGATCTGACCTCCGGCCAGACCTCGAAGAAGGCACGTCCCATGGCATCGGGATGCCTGCTGCCGAGGATCGGCGCGTAAGCGTCGTTGTAGAGAAACACCCGCGCCGGGCCCCAAAGCACGAACATCGGGAATTTGGAATGCAGCAGGAGGTTCACGACGCTGCGAAGACTCTGAGGCCAGGTTTCGACCGGCCCGACGGGCGAAGCAGCCCAGTCGATGGACCGCATCAACGCTCCCGCTTCGCCTCCGCCTGCGAGAACATCGCGGGCCCTGAGAACGGGATTCACAGGCAGGCCCGTGAGCATGCCGGCAGCGCCGGCCGGCAAGCATCGCCGCAATCGTGGGCATTCCGGCCCGCTACACAGGAGCCGGTTAAGGTGCCGGGGCTCGGGAAGCCGTTCGAACCGGCTTTCGAGACAGTGACGGCTTCGCGTGTGGCGGTGAGAAACAAGGGCGGTTCTCTGGGATCGGGGGCCTTGGCTGATCTACGGTGAACGCAGGCATTGTCAAGAATGCCGGGTTAAGGCACGTGCCTCCGGGAGCGTTGTCCGGGACCGTGACGCCCGGAGAGATCCTGGAGCAGCCTTAGGAAAATAGTAATACGGCCTTGGTTTGAATTCAGGATCCTGATCCCCTTTTCCCGGGGCGCACGCTCCTTCCTCGCCCAGAAGGTTAACCTATGTGAATGCACTTCCAGCCGTCGGGAATAGCTAGTAGTGTCGGTGTGGAGAGCCCACAGCCCCTGCTTCGAGTTCCCTGTGATTTCTGTGAGCGATCTGTGCCGGAACCTTTTATGGCTGAAGATGAATCGGACTACCCTGAGAAACAACAGGGCAAGACTCAATCCTCAGGCAACGAGCCCCAGGTCGGTCCCGGTATCCAGGAAGTCATCGGCCAGGGCCTTAGAGCCATGTACGACAGCCTGAAGGCGGAGCCGATCCCGGACCATCTTCTCGAGCTGCTCAAGAAGCTGGATCAGCCGCAGCGGGACGACGGCCAATGACGTTAACCCCCGAGCTGCGCGACGACATCCTGAAATCGATCCCGAGCCTTCGCGCCTTCGCGATTTCCCTCACCGGGAACATCGACCAAGCCGACGATCTGGTGCAGGAGGCCATTCTGCGCGGTCTGAGCAACCTCCACCGTTTCGAGCCCGGAACCAACATTCAGGCCTGGCTCTTCACGATCCTGCGAAACCAGTTCCATACGAACTACCGCAAAGGAAAGCGCGAGGTCGAAGATCCGGACGGCGCCATGGCGAGCAGGCTGAGCAGCCCTCCCGAGCAGAACGGCCGGCTGGACATCCAAGATCTCCAGACCGCCCTTGCGAAACTCCCCTTCGACCAGCGCGAGGCGCTGCTTCTCGTTGCTGCGGAGGGCTTCAGCTACGAGGAGGCCGCGCAGATCTGCGGAGCGAGGGTGGGAACGATCAAGAGCAGGATCAATCGCGCCCGAACCCGACTGTCCGAGATCCTCGGCATCGAGGAGGCAGAGGACATCGGAGCCGACAGGATCACGCGGGCGGCACTGCAGAGGGAAGAAGGCTTCTGAGGCGCAGGTCAGGCACCGACCGGCTCAAGCGCCCCACCGGGGCGCTCCGAATGTCATGCCCTCACTGGCCGATTTCGAGCTCGATCGCGCGGCAGCGATAGCCGACAAAGCACTGGGTCGAGTCGGCGGTTCTCACCCATGCCGGTTCGGTGGTCTGGTCCAGCAGGCACATGCCGGGTCCGCTGACATAACGGTCATACGTCGTCGGACTGGTATGGAGGACGACAGCGCCTTGCGAACGCACGAGGCCGGCGGCCTCGTTGCAGCTCATGGCCTGGGTCATTCCGGCGGATTGCGCATATGCAGAAGTTCCTGCACCGGCGAGCAAGAGAACCGAAAGCAAAGTTTTCATGTGGCAGTACCGTTTCCTGAAGCCACATCTGAACGACGGTGCGCTCCTCTTGTTCCGACTATCTTCAGGCTCTTACAACTCCGATCGCGCCAGAAGTTGATGCAGCGCACACAGCAGGTCCCGGTGGGCTGACGGCTTCTCCAGCCAGAGCGCCTCCCGGAATTCAGGTGCCGCCTCGCACTGCCTGCGCCCGGAATAGACTACGAACGGAATACCGCGGCTTCGAAGCACCCGTGCAATCTCGGTGCTGGGACCATCCTTCAGTGTCACGTCGAGAACGGCGAGATCGGGAGCATTGTCATTGAGCCAAGCCAACGCAGCCGTGCAGGTGCTTGTGGGACCGGCAATCGCATAGCCGGCAGCATCGAGCGCATCCGTCAGATCGAATCCGATGATCGCATCGTCTTCGGTCACCAGCACGGTCAACCTGGTATCCTGCGGCGCTGTACGAGGCATCAATTCCCCTCATGTACGAACATCCGTAGAGCCGTGCGGCCCCAGAGAAGGCGGGAGGTTTTGCGATCCGTTTTTCCGATTCTTTACAATTTCGGCCGAGCAGGAACCTAACTATGTTAACGGTTGCTGGACCAAGTGGCCCTTCCGTCGCAAAATCATCCTGAGAGCAACGGGCTCGCCCCCACGGGAACGGGAGAGGATGCATCTGCGGACTCATGGCGTCGGCACGGCGCAGGTGATCGGCGCTTCCTGAGCATGTGCACCGGAAGGCTGTTGCGGCGATCGCGGTCGAGGCGGAGCCCGGCCGCACGCTGATCGTCGCCCCGATCGTTCAAGCCACGGATGTCTCGATCCGCTCCCCGTACGGGTGAGCAATCCCGCTGCGGCCGCCGCCTGCCAAAGCGGACGAACCGGCGGTCTTTCTGCCTACAATGACGCACCCGAACCGGAGACCGTCTGCAAGGGACTAGACTTCCGGCTTAGGGTCGCATCCGCACCTCACCCAAAATAGCGTTTCGGCAACCGGGACCTTATGGCGCAAGCTCTAGGCAAGCTCTGTAATGTATGGTTATATTGTTAATAAGACCAAACAGAAACAGCCGGGGCATCCCATGAACGAGAAGATCAATCCGGTCGAGGCCGTGGCCAAGGCCTTCTACGATCTGCAGGACGGCGCCCGTGGGTGGGACCGGGAGCCGGAGGCCCTCAAGGAGCCGTTCCGCGAATACGCTCGCGCGGCCATTGCCCTTCTGCATCAGGCGGAAGAGGCGCGGCAGATCGGCATCACCCCGTCGCTCTAGACGCCACGGCCAAGCAGTTTTCCGCCCCCTTCCGCTAGGGCAGAAAAACCGGGGCGTTAACGTTTTATCAACCACGAAAGCCCAGGATGAATCAGGCCCGTTTCAAGGCTGGGCTTCACCAAGCGGGGATGGCGCGGATGTACCGCCGTCCCCGTTTCCATTTCCGTACGACGGATCTGCGCCGATCAGACCACGAGGAAATCCGCGCTCGTGATCTTCAGGTTCTTGTCGAGCGTTGCAAACACAACCGGAGCGCTCCGGCCCGAGCCGTCGGCATCGTACAGCAAGGCGCCCTTCCCCTTGTCGTAAACGATGCGATCACTGGGGTCATGAGCGCTCTTGCCCGTCCAGAACGCTGACGAAGGGAGCTTGCCGGTCTTGCCGAGTTTGGTGAAGACCGAGTTGTCGAGGCGAACCGTGTCGTCGGCCGGCGAGAAATCGAGGATCCGGTCCCTGTTGGCGCTCCTGTGAAGCTTGGTGTCGAAGAGGAAGCTGTCCCTCCCCGCCCCTCCCGCGAGAACGTCGTTGCCTCGCCCTCCCAGCAGGACATCGTTGCCTTCGAAACCGTAGAGCCGATCGGCTCCGCTTCCGCCGGCCAGAAGATTGGCTGCCGTGTTGCCCAGGATACGGTCGTCGCCGGATCCCCCGAGGGCCTGCTCGATCAGAGATCGAGGATCGCCCTGATGGAGGAGCGCGTTCGCGATGTTGCCCCGGGCGTAGTTCCCTCCTCCGAGATAGGCCGTCTGCTCGCCGGATGTCTTCGTCCATGCGCCAGGACGCAGATCAATGGTCAGGTCGCTCCTGTAGTTGGACAGGTCGTAGGTATCCAGCCCGCCCCCGTCCCAAAGGGTCAGGAAAATCCGGTTTCCGGCAGGCGCCCCCTGTCCGAGGCCGCCGACGAACATCTCGCCCGTCGCAGGGCTCCAGGAATAGGAGGTGTTGCCGCTGTTGGTGGAATAGTCGGCGCCGTACATGTGCTGCAGGGCAGCGATGTCGTACATCATCAGGGATTGCGCATGCCCGTTCGCCTCGTTCTCGAGGTACTGACCCGCAGCGCCCACATAGGATCTGTAGGTGGTGGCGGAATACTCCATGGAATCGCGGTCCGCGGACATCACCCCCAGCCCACCGGCCTCATGCCCGTGCTTCAGTCCGACCGCATGGGCGATTTCGTGCAGGAAGGTGTAGAAGGCGTAATCCCCCGGCACGGGAGCGTCATACCAGCCGACCGAATTGCCGAACCAGGTATCGCCGCCTTCATGGCTGCCGTCCGGCGTATAGGTCCACGCGGAGCCGGGCGTATCCGACCGCGCCAGACGCAGATCCGCGTGAGCGCGCGCCGTCCCCGTCACTTCGGCGAAGTCCAGATTCGTGACCGACGCGATCATGCCGAAAGCCGCGCGCGCGGCCGCGGCCTGCGCCGGGTTGAGCCCTGCGAAATTGCTGAGGGGCTCTCCCCAGCCGTAACCGGCGCCGTAGAGGGCGGCCGCCGTCGGAAAACTGTAGGTGAGATTCAGGCTGCTCCACCGCAGCCCCGTTAGAAGACCGTCAATATCCTGATTGCCGGTAGGCTCGACCGGAACAACAGCCACCATCAAAACCCTCGCATTGCAATGCGAAGATTATTGAATGGGGCAGAACGTGCGGTAACAACTCTTAGGGAGTAGATTATAAGATTTTGTAGGACGATTTTATCAGCAGGAGGGCTTATTATCACATTCTTCTAGATCGTAAGAAATTTCTGCCTGATGACCGGCTCGCAGCTCCAGAACATACTGCTCCAGCAACATGATTCATGTGTGGACGGCCCCTGTTGGGCAAGAGAAAAATTGAGCGCGCTTTGCTGGTTGGGTCAGGTTCATTCATGTGTTCGGCCTGTTCGCGCGGCGCGACAGGCCGCTGGCCATGATGATGTCGGTGGATTGGATCCTCATCACTCTGCCGCGCTGCAAGGCGCGCTGAATCACCCAGGTTGTCCCAATCCCCGGCTTGACCGGATCAGCATCACGCGTGTCGTTCTCTCCTGCCCAAACTCTTTGGCCAGGCTGCCTTAGACAGCCGCTGCAGTGCGGTAGGTCTCACCCCGTGCCATGATGGCCCAGGCAATTCGTGCAATCTTGTTGGCAAGTGCAACGGTGACCAGTCTCGCCGGCTTGCGTTCCCGCAGCCGGTCGGCCCAACGGCTGACCGTTGTCGCCTGACGCCTTGTATAGCGGAGAACCGCCGTTGCACCCACCACGAGGAGGTGGCGCAGATAGCGGTCGCCCATCTTGGAGATCGCGCCCAGCCGTTCCTTGCCACCGGAGGAATGCTGCTTGGACACCAGCCCAAGCCAGGCCGAGAATTGACGGCCGGACCGAAACGCACGCGCATCGTTGACGGTTGCGGCCAGAGCGGTGGCGGTGATGAAGCCGATCCCGGGGATCGTCTCCAGACGCTGGCACATGGCATTGGCCCGGTGCCACTTCATCAGCTCGATCTCGATCTTCCGGATCTGCTGGCTCAGGCCTGAGATCAGGTCGGCAATCAGCAGCAGCGTCTGCCGCGCGAGTTCCGGCAGCCCGTCGGCGCCGCTGTCGAGCAAATCGACCAGCTGCTGAACATGGGGACGGCCCTTGGGGGCAATGATGCCGTACTCCGCCAGATGCGCCCGCAAGGCGCTCACCTGCGCCGTCCGTTGGCGGACCAACAGCTGGCGGGCACGGTGCAACATCAACACACTTTGGGCATCCGGCGACTTGATCGGCACGAACCGCATGGTCGGTCGTGTGACCGCTTCGCAGATTGCCTCGGCATCGGCGGCGTCATTCTTGTTCCTTTTGACATAGGCCTTCACGTAAGCAGGTGGCATCAGTCGCACCTGATGGCCGAGAGCCTGAAGCTGCCGTGCCCAGTGATGTGCCGTCGCACAGGCTTCGATGCCGATCAGGCACGGCTCAAGCCTTCTGAACAGCGCCAGGAGCTGATCGCGCCGCACCTTCCGGCGCAGAACCGCTTGCCCCTGCCGGTCGACCCCATGAACCTGGAAAACGTTCTTGGCGATGTCGAGGCCGATCGTGGTAATCTGCATTTGGACGGTCCCTTTCCGTTGATGGTCACTGACAGCACCATCCTGGCACATCGCGATGCCGTTGGGTCAGGGGCCGTCCACCCCATCACTTTGCACCATCCGGAATACGCTCCACACATCATAGCTTCTGTGGCGGACGACCTGCGCACCCGCAGGAGAAACAGGCGCTCCCCGAGCAGGTGCGGTATCGTCCGTAGTATTTCTACGAAGTGATCCGGGACGGCCGATCGGAGACAAGGCTTACGCTACGTAATGCGATTCGCAACCGGAGGGGTTATGCTGACGAATCCAGCTCATGACACTAACGCCGAAGAACGCAATAAAGAGTACCGCACGTATTCGCCCAATCTTCAGAACATGATGCAGGAACTCCTGCGGACACTGGCGAATATCGACTTCCAGCATGAAGCCGAGATGGACAAGCTGAAGCACAGCACAACCGACGACGAGTTGAAGAACTATATCAAGGAAAAACTGCTGGCGAGACATCGGGAGCGGCGCGAGCCCTACATCAATCTCCTGACCGAACTCCGCAAGCAGCAGCACCGCATTTCGTTTGCGGCCTAGAACAAATAAAACCGACAGAGGAAACGCCGACCCGCCACCGGCCGCGCTTTGAAAGCTGCGGCCGGTGGCGGACACTTCTGCATTCGAGCAAGCGATTGAACGCTGCCTCGCCACCCGCTCCCCCGGACTGCATCAGCGGAAATAATGGCGAAGGCCGAGGCGCATCCGGCACTGGCCGCCTCCCGAAAACTGCCCTGATCATGAGAGCCGCCGGCCCTTCGCCCGGATCGGCGCCGCCGCGTGCCGGTGCCTCGCGAGGGACCGCCCTGCACATCAAATCCGCACCCCTGTCCAATCATTCGGCATGAAACCATTTGCAAATTGGTTCGGGTGTGAGTTAGCTTGATTTCGTGGATATGCCGGAATTAGCGACAAACTTTCATAATCTTGCGGACCAATCGCAAGATTGGATCGCGCCCAGCAGGACCGGAATGACCAAGATCGAGACCTTATCGGACAGCTCGAATTTCGCCCTTGGGCGATTGCGCGCTCTCCTCGACGATGGTCGCTTCGCGGCGGACCAGCGGCTGCCGCCGGAACGGGTCCTGGCGACGCAGATCGGCATCGGCCGGCGCGCCCTGCGGCGGGCCCTTGAAGTGCTGGAAGCGGAGGGGCGGATCTGGCGCCACCAGGGCAAGGGGACCTTCGTCGGACCGCGCCCGGTCGATCCGCAGACCGGCCTGGAGGAGCTGTCGAGCCGCACCAATCCTCTCGAAGTGATGGACGTGCGGTTGGAGATCGAACCGATCCTTGCGCGCCTCGCAGCCCTGCGCGCCTCCAACGGGGACGTCGAGCGTCTCCTGCATCTGGCCGAGAAGACGGCGTCGAGCTCGGACGCGGACGGGTACGAGCTGTGGGACAGCGCCCTCCACCGCGCCATTGCCGAGGCCGCAGGCAACAGCCTGCTCCTGGCCGTTTTCGACATGGTCGACCGCATCCGTCAGGACGTGAACTGGCAGGTGCTGCGCGAGCGGGCCCGCTCCAAGGATCGCCTGTCCCGCTATGTGGAGCAGCACCGGCGCGTCATCGCGGCCATTTCCCAGCGCGAGGCCCACGCGGCGGAGCGCGCCATGCGCGAGCATCTGGAGCTCGTGCGGCAAAGTCTTCTGACGGTGATGACACGTCCGGCGCAGCCCGACGGCTCGCTTTCGCAAAATGATTTCAACGATACCAAGGATGAGCTTCGACATGGCACATGAGGCGACGCTTCAGCACGCGAGGGAGGTGGGCGGCTCCGGCCAGCTTTCGCCTTCGGTCGAGAAGCCGCTCCTGAATGTCCAGGGGCTGTCGATCCGGTTCGACGGAACCCCCAAGGATATCAATCTGGTCGACGACGTTTCCTTTTCGGTCGGAAAGGGCAAGACCCTCTGCCTCGTCGGGGAATCCGGCTGCGGCAAGAGCGTCACGGCGCTCGCGCTGATGGGATTGCTGCCGACGCCCCCGGCCCGGATCGTCTCCGGCACGGCCGAGTTCGAGGGGCAGGATCTCCTGCAGCTCGGCGAGCGCGAGCGGGCCGACCTTCGCGGCGACCGGATGGCGATGATCTTCCAGGAGCCGATGACCTCCCTCAACCCGGCCTTCACCATCGGCGACCAGATTGCCGAGGGCATCGTCCGCCATCGCAAGGTCTCGAAGGCCGAGGCCATGGAACGGGCGCTCGAGATGCTGCGCAAGGTGCGCATTCCGGCCCCTGAGAAGCGCCTTCGCGCCTATCCGCACGAGATGTCGGGCGGCATGCGTCAGCGCGTGATGATCGCCATGGCGCTTGCCAATGATCCCCAGCTGCTGATCGCGGACGAGCCGACGACCGCCCTCGACGTCACCATTCAGGCCCAGATCCTCACCCTGGTTAAGCGCCTGCAGGAGGAAACGGGCACGGCGATGATCATGATCACCCACGACCTCGGGGTGGTGGCGGAGGTCGCCGACGAGGTGGCCGTCATGTATGCGGGCCGAGTGGTCGAGACCGGTCCCGTGGAGGCGATCTTCGAAGACCCGCAGCATCCTTACACCATCGGCCTCATGGGATCGGTGCCCTCCCTCGGACGGCGCGAGGGGCGCCTTGCCACGATCCGCGGCACCGTGCCGCCGGTCGAGCTGATGCCGAAGGGCTGCCGGTTCACGCCGCGCTGCCCCTTCTCCGACGCCAAATGCGCCAACGAGCCGCCTCCGCTCGGGGAGATCAGGCCGGGACACCGGGCCCGGTGCTGGTACGCACCGCTCGAAGAAAAACGAGGAGCCGCCGCATGAGCGCGAACACCCCGTCCAACGACACCATCCTGGAAGGCGTCGGCCTGGTGAAGCATTTCGGGGGCGGCGGATTGCTGTCGTCCTCGACGGTGGTTCGGGCCGTCGACGGCGTCTCGCTCGCGGTCCAAAGCGGCGAGACCTTCGCGATCGTGGGCGAGTCCGGCTGCGGCAAGTCCACCCTCGGGCGCCTGCTTTTGCGCCTGATCGAACCCACCGACGGCGACGTGCTCTACAAGGGCCGTTCGATCCTGGGCCTGAACCAGCGCGAGCTGCGCCAGCTGCGCCGCGAGCTGCAGATCATATTCCAGGACCCGTTCGCCTCGCTCAATCCGCGCATGAGCGTGGGCGACATCGTCGCCGAGCCGATCTGGCTCCACGGCCTCGCGAAGGGGAGCGAAAAGCGCGAGCGCGTGACGGAGCTTCTGCGCACGGTCGGTCTTCTGCCGGCCCATGCCGACCGGTATCCGCACGAGTTCTCGGGCGGCCAGCGTCAGCGCATCGGCATCGCCCGCGCCCTGGCGGGCGATCCGAAGCTGATCATCGGCGACGAGCCGGTCTCGGCGCTCGACGTGTCGATCCAGGCCCAGATCATCAACCTGCTCGAGGACCTGAAGGACCGCTTCGGCCTCACCCTCGTCATCGTCGCCCACGACCTGGCGGTGATCAGGCACATGAGCGACCGGGTCGCGGTCATGTATCTGGGCGAGATCGTCGAGCTGTCCGAGACGGATGCGCTCTTCGACAACCCGCTCCACCCCTACACGCAGGCGCTGCTCGCGGCCATCCCGGTGCCGAGCCCGGCCCGCCGCCAGCCGAAGGCACTGCTTCAGGGCGACATTCCGAGCCCGGCCGCCCCGCCCTCCGGCTGCCGCTTTCACACCCGCTGTCCGCACGCCCGACCGGTCTGCCGGGATCAGCATCCTGCGCTGGAAACGACTCCGGACGGCCGGAAGGTGGCCTGTCATTTCTGGCGAGAAATCCAGGGAGCGGGCGCCGGTTCGATTACTGCCCCGCCCCCGAGCCCGGCGCTGAGCAAGCGCCTGGCTCTGTACCGAACTTGGCGCGAGCGACAGGACACCGCCGTCGCGCCGAGCCCATGATCCAGAGAGAAGTGGAGGACTAGAACAATGAAGCGTCTTACTTTGATGGCGCTGGCCGCCGGGCTCCTGATGAGCACCGCGGCCTCGGCGCAAACCTTGAGGATCGGCCTGCAGGAGGACCCGGACGTGCTCGATCCGCACCGGGCCCGCACCTTTGTCGGGCGCATCGTCTTCACCTCGCTGTGCGACAAGCTCGTCGACATCACGCCCGAGCTGAAATTCGCCCCCCAGCTCGCGACCGAGTGGAGCTGGAGCGACGACGGCAAGGCGCTCACCTTCAAGCTCCGTCCGGGCGTGACGTTCCATGACGGCGAGAAGCTCGATGCCGCGGCCGTGAAGGCCAATATCGACCGGGCCCGGACCCTTCCGGACAGCCTGCGCAAGAGCGAGCTCACCTCGGTGGAAAGCGTCGAGGTCGTGGACGATCTGACGGTGAAGCTCAACCTCTCCCGCCCGGACGCGACGCTGCTTTCGCAGCTCTCCGACCGTGCCGGCATGATCATGTCGCCGAAGGCCATCGCCGGCGCCGACTTCGCGCAGAAGCCGGTCTGCTCGGGCCCCTACAAGTTCGTCGAGCGCGTCCAGAACGACCGCATCGTTCTCGACCGTTTCCAGGAATACTGGAACGCCAAGGACTATCATTTCGACCGGGTCGTCTTCACGCCCATTCCCGACACGACCGTCCGTCTCGCCAACCTGCGCTCCGGCGACCTCGACATGCTCGAGCGCCTGGCGCCGAGCGACATCCCGGCCGTGAAGGGCGACGCGAACCTGGTCTTCGCCCCCGTTACCGGCCTGGGCTATCAGGGACTGACGATCAACACGAACAACGGCGAGCGCGCCAAGGGGCCCCTGGGCCAGGACAAGCGCGTCCGTCAGGCTTTCGAGCTTTCGATCGATCGTGACGTCATCAACGAGGTCGTCGGACAGGGCATCTTCACGCCCGCCGGCCAGCCCTTCCCGCTCGCGAGCATCTACAACAACGAGAAGTATGCGGCCCGCAAGCGCAACGTGGAGAAGGCCAAGCAGCTTCTGAAGGAGGCCGGGGTCGACCGGGTCAAGTTCGAGATCGCCTTCGGCAACAGCACGACGACCCAGCAGGTCAATGAGATCGTGCAGGCCATGGCGGCTGAGGCAGGCTTCGACATCTCCCTGCGCCCCACGGAGTTCGCAGCGCTCCAGAAGGAGGCTCAGGCCGGCAACTTCGACGTCAACCAGATCGGCTGGTCGGGCCGTGTCGATCCCGACGGCAACATCCACCAGTTCGTCACCTGCAAGGGCGGCCTCAACGACGGCCGGTACTGCAACCCGGAAGTGGACCGCCTGCTGAACGAGGCCCGCGTCACCAACGACGAGGCCAAGCGCAAGCAGCTCTACGACCAGGCGCAGGCGATCCTGCAGGACGAACTGCCGATCATCTACGTCTACTACCAGACCTGGCCCTTCGCCCACTCCAAGAAGGTTCAGGGCTTCAAGCCCTATCCGGACGGCATGATCCGTCTCCAGGGTGTGAAGCTCGCCTCCTAACCCTTTGAAAACCCGCGTGCCCGGCGAGATCCGGGCACGCACTGCCCTCTCACATTGCGGGTGGCCGGCTTAATGCTCCGCTACATTGCTCGACGTATCCTGATCGCCATTCCGACGCTCCTCATCGTGTCGGTGCTGGTCTTCGCCCTTCAACAGCTTCTGCCCGGAGACCCGGTCCTCACCATGGCAGGCGAGGAGCGGGACCCGGAAGTGCTCGCCTATCTGCGCGAGAAGTACCGCCTGAACGACCCGATTCCGGTGCAGTACATCACCTGGCTGGGCGAGGTTTTGCAGGGCAACCTCGGTATTTCCCTGCGCACGGACATTCCGGTGCTCGAACTCGTTCTCAGCAAGCTTCCGGTCACCATCGAGCTTGCCATCTTCGCCATGATCGTGGCGCTGGCCATCGGCATTCCGGCCGGCATCATCTCCGCCGTGAGGAAGGGCACGACCGTCGATTACGCCACGAACGTGATCGCGCTGTCCGGCCTTTCGATCCCCAATTTCTGGCTCGGCATCATTCTCATCATGCTGGTCTCGGTGCGCTGGCAACTCCTCCCCGCCTCCGGCTACGTGCCGCCCACGGAGGATCTCTGGCTGAACATCAAGACCATGATCATGCCGTCCATCGTGCTCGGCACGGCGCTGGCGGCCAGCCTCATGCGCCACACCCGCAGCGCCATGCTCGGCGTCATGCGTTCCGACTACATCCGCACCGCCAAGGCCAAAGGCCTGCTTTCCCGGACCGTGATCCTCAAGCATGCTCTGCGCAACGCTCTCGTGCCCATCGTGACCCTGTCCACCCTGCTCTTCGGCGAACTCCTGGCCGGCGCCGTTCTCACTGAGCAGATCTTCACCATTCCAGGGTTCGGCAAGCTCATCGTCGATGCCGTCTTCAACCGCGACTACGCGGTCGTGCAGGGCGTCGTGCTCTGCACCGCAGTCGGCTTCATCTTCATGAACCTGCTCGCCGACGTCCTGTATGTTCTCGTCAATCCACGCCTGAGGCACGCAGCATGACCGCCGCCATTGCCGTTGCCGACGACGTCGCCCTGCCGAAGAAGCGCAGCCGCGTCCTCTCGAAGTTCCTGAAGAACAAGAGCGCCGTCATCGGCGGCGCCGTCGTGCTCTTCTTCGTCCTCGCCGCCATCGTCGGCCCTTATCTGGCGCCGTACGACCCCATCAAGCCGAGCTTCACGACCATCCGGAAGGCTCCATCGGCCCTCCACTGGTTCGGTACGGACGAACTCGGCCGCGACATGCTCTCGCGCATGCTCCTGGGCGCCCGCGCCTCGATCATGGCGGGCGTGGTGTCGGTGGCCATCGCGGTCGTGCTCGGGGTGCCGTTCGGGTTGATCTCCGGCTATTTCGGCGGTTGGGTCGATGCCGTGATCTCCCGCGCGACGGATGCCATGCTGGCCATTCCGTTCCTGATCCTCGCCATTGCGCTCGCGGCCTTCCTGGGGCCCAGCCTGACCAATGCGATGATCGCCATCGGTCTGTCCGCCATGCCGATCTTCGTCCGTCTGACCCGCGCTCAGGTGCTCACCGTCAAGGCGGAGGACTACGTGGAGGGCGCGCGGGCCATCGGGCTCCCCGATTTCTGGATCCTGCTGCGCTACGTTTTCCCGAACGTGCTTCCGCCGATCCTCGTGCAGGCGACGCTGACGATCGCGACCGCCATCATCGCGGAGGCGAGCCTGTCCTTCCTGGGGCTGGGCCAGCAGCCGCCCAACCCCTCCTGGGGCTCCATGCTGAACACCGCCAAGAACTTCATGGATCAGGCCCCCTGGATGTCGATCTTCCCCGGCTCGGCCATCTTCCTCATCGTGCTTGGCTTCAACCTCCTCGGCGACGGATTGCGCGACGCGCTCGATCCCCGCGAACAATAAGAACTCCAACCCCGGACGAAACGCATGTTCACCACACGGCCTGAAATCCTCGGCACCTTCGGTGTCGTCACCTCGACCCACTGGCTGGCTTCGGCCTCCGGCATGGCGATGCTCGAAAGGGGCGGCAACGCCTTCGACGCCGCCGTTGCGACCGGCTTCGTGCTGCAGGTGGTCGAGCCGCACCTGGTGGGGCCGTCCGGCGAGGTCCCGGCCGTGTTCTACTCCGCCAAGACCGGCAAGGTCGAAGTGCTCTGCGGCCAGGGCACGGCGCCGAAGGGCGCGACGATCGAGCACTACAAAAACGAAGGCCTGACGCTGATTCCGGGCAACGGCCTGCTCGCCACCGTCATCCCTGGCGCGTTCGACGCGTGGATGCTGCTTCTGCGCGACCACGGCACTCTGTCCCTGAGGGACGTGCTGGAGCCGGCGATCTACTATGCCGACCAGGGTCATCCGCTCCTGCCCCGCGTCGCCAACACCATCAAGGACCTGAAGGAATTCTTCGAGACCGAGTGGCTCACCTCCGCCGCGGTCTATCTGCCCGGCGGCGAGGCGCCGAAGCCGCGCCAGCTCTTCCGCAATCCGCAGCTCGCGGAAACCTGGAGGCGCATCCTGCGCGAGGCGGAAGCCAAGAGCGGCAACCGGGAGGCGCAGATCGAGGCCGCGCGGAACGCCTTCTATAGGGGCTTCGTCGCCGAGGCGATCGACGACTTCGTCCGCAAGACGGAGGCTATGGACCAGAGCGGCTCGCGCCATCGCGGCGTGCTCACCGGCGACGACATGGCATCCTGGTCGGCGAGCTACGACGCGCCGCAGACCTATGAGTACCATAACTTCCGGGTGAACAAGATCAGGCCATGGGGGCAGGGCCCGGTCTTCCTGCAGACCCTCGCCCTCCTCAAGGGCTTCGATCTGGCGAGCATGGGCCCGACGAGCGCCGAGTTCATCCATACGGTGACGGAATCCATGAAGCTCGCCTTCGCGGACCGCGAGGCCTATTACGGCGACCCGGATTTCGTGAAGGTGCCGATCGAGACGCTGCTCTCGGACGCCTATTCGGACGAGCGCCGCAAGCTGATCACCGACAAGGCCTCCCTGGAGCTGCGCCCCGGCCGCATCGACGGGTACGAGCTTCAGGTCGAGCGCACGCTCAAGGCCCTGCGGGAGCTTTCGACCACGGACCGCAAGGTCTCTGGCGGCGAGCCGACCCTCGCCTCCATGCGCTCTGCGCGGCGCGGCGACACGGTGCATATTGACGTGGTCGACCGTCACGGCAACATGATCGCGGCAATGCCCTCGGGCGGCTGGCTGCAATCCTCGCCCGTCATTCCGGAACTGGGCTTCATGCTCAACTCCCGTGCGCAGATGTTCTGGCTGGAGCCCGGTCTTCCGGCGAGCCTGGAGCCGGGCAAGCGTCCCCGCACCACGCTCACGCCGACGCTCGCGGAGAAGGACGGCGAGCCCTACATGGTCTTCGGTTCCCCGGGCGGCGACCAGCAGGAGCAGTGGCAGCTTCTCCTCTTCCTGCGCCACGCCCATCACGGGCTCAACCTGCAGGAATCCATCGACCTGCCCATGTCGCACACGGCGCATTTCCCGTCGTCGTTCTATCCGCGCGAGCAGAAGCCCGGCCATCTCATGGCGGAGGAGACCTTCGGCGAAGAGGTGCTGGACGACCTCCGCTCCCGCGGCCACGACGTCGAGGTCGCGCCTGCCTGGACGGTGGGCCGCCTCGTGGCGGCCAGCCGCGACAAGGACGGGCTCCTGCACGGTGCGGCTACGCCGCGCCTCATGCAGGCCTATGCGATCGGTCGCTGAGGAGGTGCTGCCATGACCTGGTCGATCATCGCCAAGGACCCGCAGACGGGCGAATATGGCGTCGCCGTCACCACCAAGTTCTTCGCCGTGGGGGCGCTCTGCCCCTACGGCGCGGCCCACATCGGCGCGCTGGCCACGCAGGCGCTCGTCAATCCGCTCTACGGCTATGACGGTCTCAAGCTGCTGGCGGAGGGCCGCAGCGCCGAGGACATCGTGGCGATCCTCACGGCGGGCGATCCCGGCCGGGAGGCGCGTCAGCTCCATGTGATCGACCGCGAGGGGCGCACCGCCGCCCATACAGGCCGCGAATGCGTCGACTGGTGCGGGCACCTGACGGACGAGGGCGTCTCGGTGGCCGGCAACATGCTCGCCGGCGCGTCGGTCATCGAGGCCACCCTCGACACCTTCAAGCGCCGCAAGGATCTCCGCCTGCCGGATCGTCTGATGGCGGCCCTCGATGCCGGCCAGGCCGAGGGCGGCGACAAGCGCGGCAAGCAATCGGCCGCTCTCAAGATCTGGCGCACGGAGCCCTACCCGATCCTCGACCTGCGCGTCGACGATCACGCCGAGCCGCTGCAGGAGCTGCGGCGGCTCTACGGCGTGGCGCACGAACGCTACCTCGCCTTCATGGACGCCATGGCGACCCGCACCAATCCGGGCGGCATCACGGACCGGAGCTGGATCGACCAGCGGGCGCGGGAGATCCAGGAGCGCGCGCAAGCGACGAACTCCGTCTCCGCCTGAACTCCCTGAACCGCCTCCCGCCGGGGAGGCTCCTGCCTTTTTCAGCGGCCGTTTTGTGCCGTGAGAAGTAATCGCGATGTATGGCATACCCCTGTTCGATCTGGCGTGGCTGGCGGTGGCGCTGCTGCTGGCGGGCGCGCTCACCGGCCTGCTCGCCGGCGTCTTCGGCGTCGGCGGCGGCGCCGTGGCCGTGCCCATCCTCTACGAGCTCTTCCGCCTGGTGGGCGTGCCCG
>NZ_JBHSBQ010000142.1:0-150174 GCF_042650665.1 Microvirga sp. GCM10011540
AGTACGAGACCCTGTCGGGGGACGAGATCCGCAACCTTCTCGACGGGCAGCCGCCGATCCGCGACACCGGCGAGAGCGTCACCGCCACCCGCGGCTCCGCCGTCCCCACCGCAGGACGCGGAAGGCCGGAGGCCGTCGATGGCCGGCTGCGGCCGCAGCCGGAAGGCTGATGCGATAGTCACGAACCAAGGGGCGTGCACCGCAAGGCGCACGCCCCTTCGATTTTACATTCCGAGATCAGCGTCGGCGTACTCCGCTCAGCCGCAAGGGCAGCCTCCACGCTGCGGCCTTAAGCTTGGCCCGAGCAGGCTGGCTCATCGATCGAGATCGCCTGTTCCACAGCTTGCGGCTCGTCTGCATTCCGGTCTGCGGCGTGGACCTCGTGCCATCGTGGACCAGGGCCCCGCATATAATGTAGCTCCGGCCGATAGGGGTCTCTGACCTCCCGAATGATCTCCCGCAACCCATCGCCCAGATATCCGAAGAGAGTCGTGAACATCGGTGCCGTCTCCCGTTGTCGGCCAGTCGGAAAAGGCCCTCTGGAACATCATCGATATCCGTGAGGGTGCCGACCCAAGCCGTGACATTCCCGTTCCCAAGTCGCGGGTGCCGAGTAGAAGATGCTTGCTCCGAAAGCTGCTTGAGGTGCGCCTGAGCACATGGACAGGGTGCAAGAGCCAAGTGTTAGGGATTACCTCGACCGGGTATCGCTTGCGGCTTACATTGGGCCGGCAATGTGCTCGGGAGGCGTGACCGTAATATTGGACGACGTGGACAGAAGAAGGAACCGATACCCAACTTGGCCGTTAGGATTACGACCTTCACGATGTTCCCTCTGGATGAACTTGGGGCCTGACAGACAACTCTGTCAGGCTTTTTCTTTCGACTTCCGAGTCCCTCGGCCTTCTACCTCGACGATGTCGGCGACCCTTATCGCCTCCGGAGGCGTTCGATCGCATCCCGATGCGCTGCGGCGTCGACTCCGTACAGGCCGGCGAGTCGCTCGATCTCGGCCTGCCTCTCCTCGGAAGAGAGGCGGGGAGACAGACTTGAAACAGCAGCGACGAATGAGGCGCCCGCCAGCACAGGATCGCGTCGCATCGCCGTCTGCTCCTGCTCTTTCTTCAGATCCGCCTGGCGCTGCTTGTAGGTCTCCAGAGGTCCGAGTGCGCGAATAGCCCGATTCCGCAGGGCCGGAGCAGAGAGACCATGCTCTTCGGCAATGTCGGAGAGACTCTGGTCCAGATCCTCATCGGAGAGGAGCGCCTCAGCAAGTTCTTCAATGGCTGGAACAAACGGGTCCATCTCTAACCTCATCTGATCTCGTTCATCATCTAACAGACGCGCACCCGTTCGGTTCACGGCCGACTGATCAGGCCGAGACCCGGGACTGCTAACGAGACTTCGTCCGGTTGCTCTCCTCACCAAGGGCTTGGTGGAGTGCGAACAGATTTTCAAAAGCCCTATATGCCAAACGGTAAAGATCCGGACAGGCGGCAACAGCCGGATGACCCGCCAAATGATCGTCGACGGCTTTCATTAGTACCGAGGCGGAATGACTGGCTTCGGGGAGAGCGTGCGGCATTCCGTTGAGGAGGGTCCTCATGCGCTCGCGGCGAGTTGCCTCGATAATTTCATCAGGATCTGGCTGGAGCATTGATTTTCTTTCCTGACGGGCACTTCCGCCGACTCGTGCTGGTTTCATCCCATCTCTATCGGCAAACCGTTAACCATACATTCCTGCAGGAATCATCAGCGCCGAAACGGTTCGTTCTGGGTCAGTAATCGAGAAACGACCGGTTCCGGTTATCCGTGTAGATCTCATAGGGCTCACCCTCGTGCCCGCCTCCGAGGTAAAGCACACTTGCGACGCTGCCGACTTGGGTCTGCGGCAGGACATGGCGGCTGACAAAGGGAAAGACGCTGCGAATGGTTGCATCGATGCTGCGGCTGAAGCGATCCTCGAAGGTGGGTGAGGTTATGACGTTCATGATCACCCGGCCTCCTGGGGCAAGCGCTTGTTCGACCGCCATGAATGCTTCGCGCGTGATAAGGTCCGGCGGCAGGTTCAAGCGGTTCGTGAAGGCATCGAGTACAATAACGTCGTAAGTCTGATTGTTGCGCCGCAGAAATGCGCGGGCGGATTCGGGCACAAAGGTTTTGTTGGGAGTGAGAGGCCGGCGCAGAAAATGCTCTTCGCTTACCTCTCGAAGTGCGGGGTCGATATCGACATAGGTGTAGGTGTTGACGCGATCCTCAAGGCCGATGGTGAACCCTCCAGCGCCGATCACGAGAATGCGGTGAGGCCGAGCCGGGTCCAGCTTCTCGAGTACCTCCTTCTCAATGAATTTCACGTAAGCGAAGCGGTGTTCAGGATGGGCCGCCACCTTGGAGGACGGACTGTTGTTGATCACCATAAGGCGGCTGTTCTCTGCAGGATTGGTGACCACCCGCACCTCGCTGTAGAGATTGTTGCTGACGATCCCATAGGCCTGCATCACCGCCGGGCTGTTGATTGCCACGATGTAGAGGCCGAGTGCGCCGGCAGCCGGAACAAGCTTGTTCCGGCTCTCCGTCCGCCAGCCGATGAGAACGGCGAGCAGCACCAGAAGCCCAAGGGTAAATGCCACTGTGATGTGGACCCCCAGGAAGGTCATGAACACGAGGGTCGACACCACAGAACCTAGAAACGACCCAAAGGTAGACAGGAACAGCATCAGTCCCGTGGAGCGCGGCAGGCTGCCCCCGGTCGAGCAATAGGCAACCAGCGGAATGGTCTGGCCCATGAGGTAGATCGGGTAGACCAGGAACAGGGACGTATGGGCTGCTGCCTGGGCAAGGCGATGTGTCAGCCCAATTCCATCAAGGATCTGGAAGAAGGTTACCAGAAAGGGGTGCGACAGGCCGAAGCTGAGGATAAGCGAAGCAACGAGCAGGTTGCGGGTGAGCCGCCGGCGGATGCCTGCCTCGTCCCCGGAAGCGAATTCGGCCCGTCCTCCGGCCTCGTAGCCGAAGGCGAGGGGCAGGAGGACCGCCGCGATGACGATGGCGACCGTGTCTGTCGCATTGCCCACGTATGGCGTGAGTTGGCGGATGGCGAGGAGTTCCACCGCGAGGACGGCATAGCCCTCAATGGCAACTGCACCGAGCAAGAGCGGGGAGGAAAACATGAGTGGTCATGAGCCTTTGGACATTGGGCTTTCGAAACCGGAACGATGCGCGAACGGCCGACAGCCTAGAACCCGCCCACCAAGCTCGCAAGCTGGCGGAATGAAAGGCGAGGCCGGAGGTGCCTATCGGCAAGCTTACGCGGCGCACCCGATCTTAATGCGGCAGGGGAGTGAGGCGGCGTAGAGCGGACGTGAGGGCATCGGTGATTTGCTCCAGCACCTGTCGATCGACGTTCTGCTCCGTATCGCAGGCCTTGTGATAGCAAGGGTCGAAAGGCTGTCCCGCAGTGCCGCCGAACCGCTGAGCATGAGCGGCATCCTTCGTGCCACCCGCTCCCGTGAACAGGCTGACCGTCGGGATGCCCTTGGTGGCAAAAGATGCGTTATCCGAGCTGAAGCCTCGAGGAGAGCCGATCCGCTCCTCCACGGGGAGGTTGTTCTCTCTGAAATAGTCGGTGAGAAACCCCACAGTGCTTGCCACGAAGGCGTTATTGGTCTCCTGCGTGAGCTGAATGAAGCGCCCGAAATTAGGGGAGCCAACCATGTCCAGGTTGATGTAGAGCACGATGCGGCGGCGCTCTTCCTCGGAAAGGGTATCCAAATGGTGCCGCGAGCCGAGGAGACCGCGCTCCTCTGCGCCCCAGAAAGCGAACCGGATCGGCACGTCCGTTGCAGGCTCGCCCGCAAGCCGCAATGCTGCTTCCAAGACGGCTGCCGAGCCACTGGCGTTGTCGTTCATGCCGGGACCCTCCGATACACTGTCGAGGTGAGCCCCTACGACAACGAGGGAGCCGTCCGTCTTACCTCGCTCTGCCGTCACATTATGCGTGGAACGGGTTCCCGCCTCTGCATCGATCCGCAAGCGGATCTCGATGCCGTTTGCCTCCCGGCCGGCCACAGCGAGCTTGCTCCCGACCTCTGTCGTTACACCGAGTACTGGGACTGCGGCTGGGGTCCTCAATGTTCCAGTAAAGGCCCCGGTTTGCCCCTCGGTTCCTTGGTTCATGATGATCACGCCAGCCGCGCCGGCTGCTTGCGCATGTTCCACCTTGGACTGGAATGGGCAGGTTCCGCGCCGGATGAGCGCGATATTTCCCCGTGCAAATCCTGCAAAGTCCTCCTGTCGACAGCCGCTGGTGGACGGCCGCGCGGGTCCTTCATCCAAGTCCAGGGCAACCTCCTGGAGACGAGCCGTCACGTCACCCGAGCCGGAGTTTCGCAAGGTCCGCAGTGCCTCCGGTGGGGGCGTGTAAGACCCTGGACTGGCGAGATCGGCTGCGAGAACTGGCGGAGACCGCTCTTCGAAGAATGGGAATGTGAATTCCTCGAGCTGGACCGTATAACCTGCACTGCGAAGCTGATCTGCAACGTATCGGGCCGAAAGGTCGTAGCCGGAAGTTCCCGCAGCCCTGTTGTCCCCGTTCGCGGCCGCGATTCCCTGCAAGGCCTGGATGTGGCGAAATGGGCCGTCCTCGAGTCCGGAAGCAGGGCGAACATCTGCTCGAACCGCGACTGGGCCACAATGCAGGAGAATGGCTGCGGTCAGTATTCGGCATGTACTGAGAATGAGGGGCAATACGTCCTTCCCGGCGCAGGCAACGCACGTTTGATCCTAGGCTCAAGGAAAATGGTGAGCCTTCCCAAGGGCTAAGTACATCGTCGGCGATGTCACATGGGTGTGAAGAGCCTCGGTGCTAAAGGCACCGAACGAGTGGGGTCGAGCCGTGGCTGCGAGGACGCGAGAAACTGAAATTCTATCCATCCTGCTCGTCGACCGTTGCTATTCGGCCATGCCATTCCCAAATTCCTGTCGATGCATGACATTGCCCTTCTGCCTGAGGCGCTCAATCCCCCGATCCTGAAACGGGCGGATGGAAAGCTGCGGCAGGTGGGCCTGGAAATCGAGTTCCTAGGAGCGAGCGTCAGCGGCGCAGCACGGGCCATTACCCGTAACTTCGGCGGATCCGTCGAGGTAGAGGATCCCCACGCTTTCAGAATCTGCGGCTCTCGGTTGGGCGACATGTCGATCGAGATGGATCTCCGGCATATTCATCCTGAGCGTCATCCCAACCTACGTCCGAGATTGAACCGCTATGCCGCTGCATGGCTCGGCACTGTCATCTCTCCATTCGTTCCGCGCGAACTCATCACATCGCCCATGCCCGTCACTCAGCTTCCAGAGATGGACGAAGTCGTCCAAACTCTGAGGGAAGCCGGCGCCCGCGGTCGGGGAGCCGTGCTCCTGGATTCCCTTGGATTGCACCTCAATATCGATCCGCCACGTCTCGATGTGGCCACGATAACGGCCTTTCTGAAGGCACTGCTCCTCGTCGATAGGCGCCTTCGACGGGAAACAGCGCGCGGAAGTGTTCGGCTTACTCTTGCCCTCCCGCCCGAGTACCCCAAGGCCTATGTGCAGCGCGTGTTGTCTCCGGATTACTGGCCCGATCTCACGCGTTTCACGGCGGACTACCTGGAAGCAAACCCGACCCGCGACCGGGCTCTCGATCTCCTACCGCTTCTCACCTACCTTGATGAGGAGCACGTTCGCTCGGTCCTCCCCCATGAGAAGATCAACCCGCGACCGGCCTTTCACTACCGCCTGCCGCAGGCTCACCTGAGTGACCCGAACTGGAGCATTCTTCCTGATTGGGAGCGCTGGCTCATCGTGGAACGTCTCGCGGCCACTCCCGACCACCTTTGGGAAGCCGGCAAGGCCGAGGCAAGCTGACCGCCAGCTCGCGGAGTCTGAGACAGCCAAACCTGCGCCCTAGGAGCCTGCCCAGACCTGTCCCGGACGCATGGCGATGAAGCGGCGAGGAGAGATGCTCAAGTTCTGCAGCGCAGCGGCAAGGTCCCGCGGCGGTTGGTCGACCGCCTCGTTCGTCATCTTGAAGGTTCCCCAGTGGAAGCCAAGCGCATACTTGGCCTTGAGAATGCGGAAGGCCCGAACGGCATCTTCCGGGTTCATGTGCTGTGGTGCCATAAACCAGCGCGGCTCATAGGCGCCAATCGGCAGAAGGGCTATGTCCAGGCTCCGATGCCGTTCGCCAATTTCCTGGAAGTGCCGACCGCCGCCGAAGCCTGTATCGCCCGCGAAGTAAATGGAGCGGCCCGCGTTGCGCAGGACAAAGGAAGCCCAGAGAGCATGGTTCCGGTCGTTGGTGGCCCGTGCCGACCAATGATGGGCAGGCTCAGCGAATACCTGAAGGCCGGGCGCGAGCTCGATATCTTCACCCCAATCGAGAGCCGTGACCTCAACTCTCGGATTATGTGTTCGGATGATGGTGTCATTTCCGAGCGGAGCCACAATTCTCGGCCGGTCGCGCTCCCAGAGACGTACAAGGGTGTGAACGTCCAAGTGATCGTAGTGGTTGTGCGAGATGAGCACCGCATCGATGGGAGGCAAATTGTCGAAGGAGACGCCGGGTGGATTGTATCGTCGTGGACCGGCGAACGGCACCGGGCTAGCCCGCTCCGACCAAATGGGATCCGTCAGGATGTTGCGGTTGCCTGTCTGGATCAGGAAAGTAGCGTGTCCCACGAAGCTGATACGAAGATCGTGCTTTCCTACGCGGGGCGGTGGAACGTCCTGGAACGGGCTCGGGTAAACCTCCGGCCAAGGCTCGGAACGCTCGGATAACCGCCAGCGTAGAAAGTCGCCAAAGCCCCTGGGGCGATCCCCGCCAGGGTTGAAGAAACGGCGCCCATCAAAGTGGTCGCTCAATGGGCCCTTGTAGTAGAAGCTGCCCGGATTGGCGCGAGCGGTCGACGTGGCGCCAAGATGCGGAAGCGCTGCAGCCAGCGTGAGAAAGTGTCTACGGGATAGCACGCGTTGTCCTCCTACCGGGATTCTGGTGCGGCAGCTTGGCTTAGGAAGCCGGTTCACGTGAATATTCCAAAAGGCTCCTGCGCACCAAATGCCGATGAAACCGAACATCGCATCATGTCTTTGCCGGCAGTGCCGAGATCGTCCACAATGGGCCGGCTGATCACGAATCGCGACGGGCCTGCGCCCGCCGGGCGTCTTTGCAGGTCGCAATACGCGGTCCGCAACCAGGGGAGCCAGCGTGAAGGAAATCGTGCTGACGGATGGTGAGGCTGTTCCGGTGCTCGGGCAGGGGACTTGGCAGATGGCCGAGGATGCCAGCCGGAGGAGGGAGGAAATCGAGGCGCTGCGCCTCGGTATCGACCTCGGGATGTCGCTCGTCGACACGGCGGAGATGTATGGCGAAGGGGCTGCAGAACAGCTCGTGGGCGAAGCCATCGCCGGACGGCGCGATCGGGTTTTCCTCGTCAGCAAGGTCTATCCGCACAATGCAAGCCATGACGGTGTCATTCGGGCCTGCGAACGCAGTCTCAAGAGGCTGGGAACGGACCGGCTCGATCTCTACCTCCTGCATTGGCGCGGGGGAGTTCCGCTTGAGGATACCGTTGCCGGATTCGAGGAACTGCGCCGTTCCGGCAAGATCCGGCATTGGGGCGTCAGCAATTTCGACACAGGCGACATGGAGGAACTGGATCGGATCGAAGGTGGCGCCCGCTGCGCCACCAACCAGGTGCTCTACAACGTGACGCGACGCGGTCCGGAGTTCGATCTGCTGCCATGGATGGCGGATCGCCGGATGCCGCTGATGGCCTACAGCCCCATCGAGCAGGGCCGGCTTCCGCGGTCTGGCACGCTGCAGGCGATCGGAGACAAGCACGGAGCCAGCCGGTTTCAAGTTGCCCTTGCATGGCTGCTTCAGCGCGGGGGCGTGATCGCCATTCCCAAAGCGGGTACCTTAGCCCACGTAAGGGACAATCATCGCGCTCTGGAGATCAAGCTCGACCTGGAGGATCTGCAGGCGATCGACGCGAGCTTCCCGCCCCCGGACCGTAAGCGTCCCCTTGAGATGATCTGACCCGCTCATGGGAACCGAGGCACCCTGAGGTCCAGATTGCGACAAGTGGAGCGAAGGTATCGCAGAGGACCCTGCTTCCAGCCACGGAACACCGCCAGCACAAGCAGCCTGAGCCGGCCTTCCGTTTTCACTCCTCGGGCTGTCGCATCCCTCCTGCCGCTGCAGCCGAAGCATGGTAGCATTGCGTCGGTTGCGCAAACTTGCGCTACCATTGCGCCGTTTGCGAGCTAGGTTGTGTGACGGGAATGAACCTCCAGAGGCTCCGTTCTCCTCATCGGCGGAAGCCATCCTGCGGAATGTCCGGAAGTTATGACCCAAATCAGCGCCATCGCGACACCGTCAGTCGCCAAGCCTTCCTTTATCGCGCTGCTAATTGCCGTATCAGCGGTGAGCCCGCTCGGCATCAATATGTATCTTCCTTCGATGCCTGGCATGGCACGGGCATTCGGGGTCGATTTCACCACGATCCAGCTGACCCTTTCGCTCTATCTTGCCGCCATGGCGCTCGGGCAGTTGATCATCGGGCCGATATCGGACCGGTTCGGCCGACGTCCTGTGCTGCTGATCGGCCTCACCGTCTTCATCATCGGCTCTCTCATCTGCTTCCTGGCGCAGAATGTCGGCCTCTTGATCTTCGGTCGTGTCGTACAAGCCATGGGCGGCTGCGCAGGGATCACCCTCAGCCGCGCCATTGTCCGCGATCTCTACGGGCGGAATCAGGTGGCCAGCATGATCGGCTACGTCACCATGGGCATGGCGGTCGCTCCCATGGTCGCGCCGACCATCGGCGGTCTTCTCGACACGTTTTACGGGTGGCGTGCCTCCTTTGCCTTTCTGATCGCATTCGGCGGTCTCGCCCTGCTCTTCGCCGCTTGGCAACTCCCCGAGACGAACCACAACCGCGGCTCAGGGGGCGCAGGCCGCGAGCTTCTGTATAGTTATTTCATTCTCTTTCGCTCCCGCCTGTTCTGGGGCTACACGCTCGCCGCCAGCTTCATCTCGGCGGTGTTCTTCGCCTTCCTGGCAGGTGCACCCTTCGTGATGATCGAGCTGATGGGGCGGAGCGCTGCGGAATATGGCTTCTATTTCGCCCTCGTCCCCAGCGGTTACATTCTGGGCAACTTTGCCTCCGGTCGGTTCGCCGCCCGGGTCGGTCCGAACAGGATGATTCTGGCGGGCACGTTCATGGCTCTGGCCAGTGTTGCAGCCATGGCCGTGATTTTCGCTGTCGGGTTCATGCATCCGGCGGCCTTGTTCGGCCCTATGTTCTTCATCGGCCTGGGAAACGGATTGGTCCTCCCGAGCGGGATTGCGGGCGCCGTGAGCGTCAAGCCGGATGTCGCGGGCGCAGCGGCCGGCTTGTCAGGGAGCCTTCAGATCGGGTTCGGTGCGCTCGTAGCTCCCTTGATTGGTGCTACACTCAGCACCACCATATGGCCGCTGATCGCCATCATGACAGCCTGCTCATTGCTGGCGATCGCCTCGTTCGGCTTGGTCGCAGGGCAGCACAGGCCAGAGGCTGGAAACTGAGCGGGGATTTCGTCGATTTTGGCTCGCCATTACCTTGGCCGTTCCAGGCAGGCACTCCTCGAGCCTCTCGGCAATTGCGTTCAGGTCTAAGGTGAGACGCCGGCATTTCGATCGTGTTCTTCATGGACGCCCAGGGATTTCCCGCCGTTGGCGAGTTGCGGAACCCCCCGCCATGATTCCATCGGTGAGTGGGTCGAAGCTCGTGAGACGGCTGTAATCGCGTCCGGCTCCGTATCCACCCCGTAAGGCCGTTCCAATCGGATCGACGCCGGTGATGACGATCCGAGTGTTGTCGGGTCCCTCCGCCATGACGAGGTTGAAAAGGATCCTGGCATTTCCCGGCGATAGCCGAATGCAGCCATGCGAGGCCGGTGAGCCCAGGCGGCTCGTGGCATGGCTTCCATGGATGGCGTGCCCGGCATCGGTGAAGAAGATGGAATAAGGCATGGGAGCGTTGTCCCACTCCCTGGAATAGTGCTGCTTCACCAAGCGTGAGGGTGTGAATGCGCCGGTGGGCGTCGCATAATCAGCCATGCCGGTCGACACGGGCCAGGAATACCGTTCCTCTCCATCGACGGAAACCGTCATGCGCTGGGCCGTCTTATCGACTGAAATGGCGATCTCGGCGCCAATCCCCGGGGAAGACAGGACAACCATTCCGACAAACAAAACGACAGATGAGGTCGATCCTCGCATCAGCCCGCCTCCGCTTGGTGTCCGGGGTCTCCGATGAGGAGCCGCACAAGGATGACGACCATCAAAGGTTAAGGTTCCAAGCCGGTCGAACCCACAGGTCCCCTGCATGGTGCCGGTGACCCAAAAGGGAGGGCAGGTGGCGTGCAGTTCCGCTTATGAACTGCGGGAGCCGAGCAGGACCTCTTTGGCCTGGTTCACTCGGGCCGCGAGATAGGTCGAACCTCCCTGATCAGGATGGAGCTTCTTCATAAGGGTCCTGTGTGCCTGCCGGACCTCGTCGGGACCGGCACCCGGCTGAAGCCCCAGGACTTGGTAAGCCTCCTCGTGCGTCATGGCGCCGGATGAGGATTGAGCCGCCGAGTGCGCCTTCTCCTCGCTCTGGCTGCTTCCGCGCCAATCTGGAAACCTGCGGTCAAGATAGGCCTCCAGGAGACGGGCGCCGTCCGCGTCCTGAGCGCGGCACTCGGTCAGGAGGTGCAGCAGGCTGGCTTCATCGAGCGAGTCGAGCCGCTGCCCCGCGAAGACGCCGGCGAGCACGGAACCGTCCATGGCTCCCGTATCGTGATCGAGTTCCATCTCAATCATACTGGAGCGGACCCGGGAGGTATTGCCCGGCGACGGCTGTGCCGATCCGCTCGCACCTGAGAAACCGAGGCCGCTCCACCCGAGGAGCCAGGCTCCAAGACTTGCGAGGAGGAGGGCCATGTCGATCCGCCCCCTGAACCCGAGCAGCGCGGCTGCCCCAAGAGCTATGATGCCGCCGGTCACCTTGAGAAGCTTTGCGAGGCTGGCCGTATTCGCCTGCGCAAAGTTGTTCAGGAAGAACAGCAGAATGGCAACGGCGGCGATGCCGTAGAGCAGCATCACGGTTTGCGTCCGGTCATTGCGGTGAGGAGACCGCGAGCCTGTTCGCTGCTCGGCGCCAGCCGGGTCAATCCTTCGACGCCGCTCGTGGCGTAAACGGCAGCAGCGCGCAGAAGCGCGGAGAGGGTCTGCGGCGCTCCCGCATCGAAATGCGCATAAGCTCCACCGGTCAGACGGGCGATCTCCTTGAATGCCCGGGCTGCGTCAGGATCCTGCCCCTCATGGAACATGAATGCCTTGATGCCGAGGAGGCCGAGCTCACCCGCGACGGCGCAGAGATCATCGATGGGCTCTTCCATGGCATCTCCGACATAGACGAGCACCTTCAACGGGGCCTTGCCTGCTTCTGCCCGAACGTGACGGAGCACGCGCCCGATCTGGGTCTGGCCGCCCCGGCAGCTGATCTTCGTCATGAGATCGGTGAGGGCGCGCGGGTCTGCGACCCAGCGGGAGGAGCGACACTCGTCGAAACCTCTGAAATAGACCAATTGGACCGAGAGGCCCCCTGCATGGCTCGCTGCTGCGAACATCTCACTCTGGACACGGCAGGCGAGATCCCAGGTGGGTTGCCGGCTCATCGTGGCATCGAGAGCAAAGACGAGCCGCGCCCGGGGTGCGCCGCTCTCCAATGGTCCGAGACGTTTCGCCTCCGTCAGGAAGGAGTCGATCATGGAATCCGGACTGCCGATGATCGAGGACGACCGGGTGAGATCCTTCTTGTCGGGCATGATACCTCCCTTGGCCTATGATGTGGGTTTTGGGGGAGGGATTGCAAATCCGGACCAGGCTACGGCGCAGCTTTTCCTCATCGGGTCGGCCTCTGCTGCACCTGGCTCATCGTGTCAGCGGGGCCTGGCCGACACCGAATGCGGCTGTCGGTACTCCACGTCCAAGGATCCGAAAGCCAGGCGGTGGAGTCGGCGCCTCCGGAGGCTCCTTAAAGTGTTTTCGTGGACGTCACAGGTTCAGGATTGGCAAGGCCTTTGCGCTTCCATGGGCCTGAAGGTCGAGGCCATGTTCCCGAACCTCTTCATCCGTAAGTTCACGTAGCGTTTCAGCGTGCGAGTTCGGTCCCGCCGCCTTCTCGGCGACGAGCTCGGCATCCCGTTCGTCCTTGGCTACCACCACCAGAGGTGCGGTCTTCGACTTTCCGCTCCCTGGCTGCGCCACCGTTACAGTCACGCCAAACCCCTTGTTCATCCACGTACACCCCTGGCATCTCGACCACAAACCATATGGCACCAGCCCATTCGATAGACGGCCAATCCCCCGGGCAGGTTCCAAGCCGCCGCGATCCGGGTAAGCGTCTGTGGTTGCCGTTTGGAGAGCGGTTCGTCCCTGCGAGGCGGGTTCCTGCTAGACGACAGGCTTCTGGAGCCGCACTCCAGGGCCGGCTTCTCCCGACGGGATCAGCAGCGCTCCGCCGCTTTCCAACGCTGCGACGACCTGGGCTGCCGTTCCTGGATGGAGGCAATGCCGACCGTTTTCGAAGTCACGGATGGTGCTGCGCGACACGCCTGCATTCCCGGCGAGCTCCTCTTGGGTCCAGTCCAGGAGACCACGGGCGGCTCGGCATTGTTCAGGCGATAACAGCGGCATTGAGAATGCTCTTGCATTGGCGCACCAAGGTCGCCCATTATGGTTGAGATTAGACCGGCTTGGCGCCGTGCGCAAGGCGCCGCCATAAGTGCCTTACATCTCACGCGATCGGGAGCGCATGCCGCATCACACGCCGCTCATCACCACCATTGTCGTCGGCCTTGGTCTGGCATTCATCCTCGGGGCTGTGGCCAACCGGCTGCGCATGTCGCCGCTGGTCGGCTATCTCATCGCAGGCATCCTGATCGGGCCGTTTACCCCCGGCTATGTGGCGGATCAGGGGCTGGCGCTGCAACTGGCGGAGATCGGCGTCATTCTGCTGATGTTTGGTGTGGGTCTCCACTTCTCGGTGGCGGACCTGCTGTCGGTCAGGGCTATCGCCGTTCCCGGCGCCCTGGGCCAGATCGCGCTTGCGACATTGATGGGACTAGGGCTCGCGTTGCTCCTCGGCTGGACCGTGGGGGCAGGGCTTGTGTTCGGCCTGGCGCTCTCCGTTGCCAGCACCGTCGTGCTGCTGCGAGCCATGCAGGAGAGGCGGCTGATCAAAAGTAATCAGGGCCGCATCGCAGTAGGGTGGCTCATCGTCGAGGATCTGGCGATGGTCCTCACATTGGTCCTCCTTCCTGCCATAGCCGGGTTCTTGGGTGGGCGCAGCGACATGCAGACGTCGCAGGTCGATCTCGGCGGCCTCGCCAATTGGCTCAACTTGGACACCATTTGGGGCACCCTGGCCTTCACGGTTCTGAAGCTCGGGGCCTTCGGGGTCGTCATGCTCGTGGTCGGGCGCAGGGTGATACCCTGGATGCTGCACTACGTGGCGCATACAGGCTCGCGCGAGCTGTTCCGGCTGTCGGTACTCGCAACCGCGCTCGGCGTGGCCTTCGGATCGGCGGAGCTGTTCGGGGTTTCCTTCGCTCTGGGGGCGTTCTTCGCCGGAATGATCATGGCCGAGTCCCAGCTCAGCCACCAGGCCGCGCAGGAGACGCTGCCGCTGCGCGATGCCTTTGCCGTGCTGTTCTTCGTATCTGTCGGCATGCTGTTCGATCCGAGCATTCTCCTGCGCGAGCCTGTGGCGGTCTTGGTCACGGTCCTGATCATCGTCGTCGGCAAATCCATTGCCGCGTTCCTGATCGTCAGGGCCTTTCGCCATCCGCTCAGCATTGCTCTCACGATCTCTGCCAGCCTGGCGCAGATCGGCGAGTTCTCCTTCATCCTCGCAGGGCTTGGGATCTCGCTAGGGCTTCTTCCAGAGGCAGGACGGGATCTGATCCTGGCCGGGGCGCTCCTGTCGATCCTGATCAACCCCTTGTTCTTCTATATGGCCGACCGGATCAGCCTCAGGTTCGAGGAGAGGGAACGGGCAGGTGGCCCGGCGAGGTCCGCTACGGACCACCAGGTGCCTATCGCCGAGCCAGTCGCGCCACCGCCGGTGCCGGAGACCGAGTTTCCAAGGACAAATCTGCGCGGGCACACTGTTTTGGTGGGTTACGGTCGTGTCGGGAGCCTCGTCGGGCAGGCCCTGCGAGAGAAGGGGTCTCCTTTCCTCGTTATCGAGGAGCGCCAGGAGGTGGTGGATCGTCTGCGTGCGGAGGGCATCGAGGCCATACACGGCGAAGCCGGACAGCCCGGCCTCCTCGAGGCGGTCAATTTCGCGGAGGCCAGCTACTTGATAAGCGCCATTCCAAGCCCCTTCGAGGCAAGCAATCTGAT
Source organism: Microvirga sp. GCM10011540 (assembly GCF_042650665.1). Classification (NCBI taxonomy): domain Bacteria; kingdom Pseudomonadati; phylum Pseudomonadota; class Alphaproteobacteria; order Hyphomicrobiales; family Methylobacteriaceae; genus Microvirga; species Microvirga sp. GCM10011540. Next base: position 14,474 of record NZ_JBHSBQ010000142.1, read on the forward strand.
CCAGACGGCCCGCGCCGCGAACCCCGATCTGCAGATCATTGCCCGAGCTCACAGTGATGCCGAGATCGAGCACCTCTACAAGTATGGCGCCAGTTTGGTGATCATGGGTGAGCAGGAAATTGCGCGTGGCATGCTCTCCGCGATCCTGGGCTCCCGATTTGGGTCTGGCAGCGAGCCCCCGGACGAGGCACGCACCCGGAGCGTTTCCGGATCATCGCTCGACGCATTCGAGACGGCCCAAACAGAACCCGGAAACAAGACGGAAGACGACATGGAAGAAAAGACGGATCCTGAGGGATCTGGTCTTTCTGCATCCTCTCGTTCTGAAAGCCCCCGGTGATCCTGCTGAATACCGGAGTTGCGCCATTTTCCCGACAGGGGGGCATGGAATGGATCCGGGTCACCAGAAAGCGCAGCCTGCCTTGATTCTGCCTCACCCATTCGTAGCCTGATGGGATGGCTTAGGGCGAAAGGAACAGATGAGTACACTCACCCTTCTCGTTGATGATCGAGAGTTGAGTACGATCCGCGCTGCGCTCCTCCTCCTGCAAGAGCAGGCCGATATGCTTCCCGAAGATCTCGCGGAGATGGTACGGGAAAACGGACCTGCATTGACCGATACCGAAATTAGGCAGCTCACCAGCCGCCTCGCCGGGCAGCCGAAAGAGTTCGGCGACAAACCTCGTGAACAGCCATCAGACTTCGGAGCCCTGTTCGAGATGAGATGAAGCGCTGACGCTGCCTTCGCTCCCCAATAAGGGCAGAGAAGCCCTCGCATGTCTGGGTCGGCGGCATATATCTTGTGCAGGAACTGCAGGGGCGGCCGTTAGGCCGCACTGAATGAAGCTTTCCCTAGCGATAGTTTAGAGATAAACGATTCCGTGCATTGAGGCTCTGGCGGCTAATGCCAAGCCGACCACTTACCAACAATATGGATTCAGTATGAGTTCTGCGACATCTCCCAAGCAGCGGCCGCAGGAGGATCATCACGACCATGACGATATCGTCTACCCGCAGACCATCCCCTTCATCCTCGTTCACCTGGCTTGTTTCGCTGCCGTCTGGACTGGTGTGACCTGGGAGGCCGTGGTCATCGGCATCACGCTCTATTGGGTGCGCATGTTCGGGATTACGGCTGGCTATCACCGCTATTTCTCTCACCGCTCGTACGCGACAAGCCGTGCCTTTCAGTTCATCCTCGCCTGCTTGGCGCAGAGTACGGCCCAGAAAAGCGTTCTGTGGTGGGCCGCCAAGCATCGGCACCATCATCTGTTTTCGGATACGGAGCACGACGCACATTCGCCCAGGCACGACGGCTTCCTTTTTGCCCATGTGGGCTGGATCTTTTCGCGCAGGCATGACACGGCGGATCTCGTGAAGGTCGGGGACTTTACGAAGTACCCGGAACTCATGTGGCTTCACAAATACGAGTTGGCGCCCGCTGCCGTACTCGCCTTGATCACCTTCTTGGTCGGCGGTTGGCCGGGACTTGTGGTCGGTTTCTTCTGGAGCACGGTGGCCGTCTATCATGCCACCTTCTGCATCAACTCGCTCGCTCATGTGCATGGCTCGAAACGCTACGTGACGGGCGACGACTCCCGCAACAATTGGCTCCTCGCCTTCTTTACGATGGGCGAAGGCTGGCACAACAACCACCATGCGTACCAGGCGAGCGTGCGCCAGGGATTCCGCTGGTGGGAAATCGACCCGACCTTCTACATCATCAAGGTGCTCTCTTGGGTTGGCATCGTATGGGATCTCAAGAGCCCGCCAGAGGCGGTGCTCAGGAACGAGCAGAGGCTCGGCTCAAGGGTGATCGACCGGGCGGCCGGTGATCTCGTGGCCACCTTCAATATCGAAAGCATCTCTACCAAGCTGAACCATGCTCTCGAAACCACCCCCAGCTTGGCAGATCTTCGGGCAAGATTGTCGGCTGCGGAGAACAAGGCGCACGAGGTTCTGGTGCAGGTGCAACTGCCCCATCTTCCCACCAGGGAGGAGGTTTGGGCGCGTGCCGCGAGCATGTTCGCGAAAACACGCTCCCTGGACGATATCGTTGAGCGGGCGCACCGGATGATCCTGGAAGCGGTGGGAACCCGGTTGGCCATCGCAGGACATTGATGGAAAGAACGAAAAGGGCCGCATTATGCGGCCCTTTTCATAGCCAGGCCCGCGGTTGGGATGCGTCATTCCCACCATAGCCCAGTCATTCCGGAGGCGGGCTCTTCAGAACTCCGGCCACGGCGCCGAATGCTGCGCGTCCCGGAAAGCGAAACTGCTGTGCATGTGCAGAGTTATGAATGCAGATGCAGCGGAATGCGCTTGTGACTCATCCGGCCGATATCGTCTTTCTTGATTTTGAAGCGTCCTCCTTGGGAAAGCACGGCTATCCCATTGAAGTCGCCTGGGTTTTCGCGAGCGGCGGTGAGGAGAGCCACCTCATCAGGCCGCATTCGTCCTGGACCGACTGGTCTGCGGAGGCTGAGGCCGTTCATGGAATTCCCCGTCAAGTACTGATGGAAGAGGGTATGCCGCTTGAAGAGGTTGCCCAGCGTATGACCACGGTCCTCACGGGGCACGCTCTTTATGCGAGCGCTCCCTCATGGGACGGCCAATGGCTCAGCAAGCTCCTGCGCGCGGCCGGCTTGCCTCGTCACTCCCTCCGACTCCAGGATACCAGCCTTGTGCAAAGGGAGACCGTATTGGGCGTGCTGCAGGCCGTAGAAGTGCCGGCTGACCGTCACGAGGGCATCCTTCAGGACATCCTGGCACAGGTTGAACGCTGGGACGATCAACAGGGCCCCCCGGCTCACCGGGCGCTCGCCGACGCACAGCGCGAAAGGCAGCTCTGGAACAAAGTTCGCCTTCATGCACAGGAAATTGTCGCTTCGGGCATCCTTCGCCAGCCTGCTCCTGAATAGTCGAGGCTGCCGCTGCGCCGGATCGTGCGGTCTCCTGGGAAGACCTGATCGAGAGGAACCGAATATTGGCTGGAGCCGAAGTGGTGAAATATAGCTGCTCCTGCGGCTTGGGCTATGTTTCGACTTTGATCCGACGGGGGCGCTCATGAGCGTAGGCTTGATTGCGTTGCTGGATGACATCGCCGGTCTGGCGAAGGTCGCAGCAGCCTCCTTGGACGATATCACCGCACAGGCCACAAGGGCTGGAGCCAAGGCAGCGGGTGTCGTCATAGACGACGCTGCCGTTACGCCCCGCTATGTTGTGGGCTTTACCGCGGCGCGTGAATTACCGATCGTCGGCAAGATCGCCCTCGGCTCGCTAAAGAACAAGCTGCTGTATCTTTTGCCGGCAGCCCTCGTGCTGAGTCTGCTCGCGCCTTGGGCCATCACCCCGTTGCTGATGTTCGGTGGAGCGTACCTTTGCTACGAAGGAACGGAAAAGGTCTACGAAGCGCTTTGGCCCCATCATGCCCACGAGCATGAGAAGGCGGTCGCGGCGGTGGACCCGAACCCGCAGAAGTTCGAGGATGAAAAGGTCAGGGGCGCGATCAAGACGGATTTCATTCTCTCCGCTGAGATCATGGCGATCACCTTGGCGACGGTTCCCGAAGCCCCTTTCTGGATGCAGGCTCTGGTGTTAGCCGTCGTCGGCGCGGGGATCACGGCGCTGGTGTACGGCGGCGTCGCTCTGATCGTGAAGGCGGACGACGCTGGGGTCGCGCTTGCCGGTAACAGTCGGCCGGTCTCCAGCCTGCTGGGGATGCCGCCGCGAGGGCTGGAGAGCTCTTCTCGATCCTACGCCGATCGCATGACGGCGCCTCTGACACAAGGGCTGGGCCGAGGTCTGGTGCTGGGAATGCCGGTGTTTCTCAAGGTCCTCGGCGTCGTGGGAACTGCAGCAATGGTGTGGGTCGGCGGCGGCATCATCGTCCACGGCCTGGAAGAATATGGCCTCCCAGCGTTCGGGCACGTCATCCATTCCATGGCCGAGGCCGCCGCTCATGCTCTTCCGGCCGTGCAAGGAGCCGTGGAGTGGCTCGTTTCCGCAGCCGGCTCAGGCCTCTTCGGCCTTCTGGTCGGGGCCGCCATCATCCCGGTCCTGCAGTATGTGGTCATGCCCGTCCGGAGAAGGCTGCAGAGGAAAGCGGCCTAACGGCTGCGACCTTGGCTTATACGGCTGAGCTTGGATAAAGCCTCTCGCTGCGCAATAATGCAGCACAGCATGTCGGAATGGAGTCGCATCATGTCACCGACCCGCCGCACGATCTTGACCGCTTTTCTCGCAGCCCCCGCCCTTTCGGTCTTGGGAGATGTTCCCAGCCTTGCCCAAGGGGAGCAGTTGTCATTGCCGCGAACGCCCGCCTGCGATGATGAGCATGAGCTTACGACAGCGCAGACCGAGGGGCCGTATTTCAAGCCTGATGCACCCCTGAGGCACGATCTGGTGTCTCACTCTCCTGTGGCGGAATCCATCATCATCGCAGGCTTCGTTCTCGACACCGCTTGCCGGCCGATACCGGGGGCGCTTGTACAGGTCTGGCATGCGGACAGCACTGGGGCATATGACAATGCCGGTTACCGGTTCCGGGGCTTCCATTATGCCGACGAGAGAGGGCGCTGGTGGTTCTCGACCATTGTTCCCGCCGCCTATCCAGGGCGGACCCGGCACTATCATTTCAAAGTTCAGAGGCCTGGAGATCGTATCCTCACCACGCAGCTCTACTTTCCGGATGAGGCGCTGAACCGAAGGGACCGATTGTTCGACGAACGATTGCTGCTCCGACTCCAGAAAGCAGCCGACGGTAGGTTCGGGCGGTACGACTTCATCGTCTGAGGGTCGAAGGGGCGTGAGTGCAATTTCTGAGAGCCGGGCTATTGCACCTTCTGAAAGATATCCGAGCCCGTGATGCGTACACAGACGAAATGGCGGTATCCCTGTTCGTACGAAGCCTTACCCTCCTGGTCCAGCTGGTCGGGAACAGCCTTGGCAACAGCCGCCTCGCACGCCTCCTTGGTCTTGTGAATCTCATCGCCCACGACAAGAGCGGTTGGACCATTCAGCGCGTATAACATCACCACAACTGGTGCCCACATGGATGCCTCCCTGAGATTGGTGTGGGCGCACCCTAGCGAAAGGCTCCGCCTGGGAGAACTGTCAGAGTGAGGTCATGGTGAACGGGCGCCGCGTATCTGCAGGCTGATCGTAGATTCCAAATCGGCAGCGTAGCTCGCAGATTGATAAGATTCTCCATTAATCTTCCAAACAGCACAAGGTTGTAGTGTCAAACGAGGGCAGGCACACTTCACATGCTGTTCGACATGAGGGCCATGTCGAACAGCATGTGAAGCAGACCGGTGCAACAGACTTCGTGCAGTGAAAATGTGTTCCCCTTCTAAGTTGGCAGCGGGCGTCAAACACCACCGGTGGAACCGGAGGCGAACTGCTCAGGATCTCTTTGTCGTCGTATCGGCATTCATGATTCTCGCCTGGGTGGCTTATGAGATCCAGATCGTGAGTGCTCTCGAAGGCGAGCTACGGTCCGACAAGCGCATCGATCTCTACGAATCGACGCTCCTGGGAGCCTTTCTGTGCGGATGTCTGTGGATCTTCGGCTTGCGAAGACTGCGCGATCTCCGTCGTGAGATGACGAGGCTTGCAGAGGCCGAGAAACGCGCGGTCGAGGCCGAGTCTCAGGCGCGCCGGGATCATCTGACGGAACTTGGCAATCGGATTGTGTTCGATGAAAGCCTGTCTGCTCTGACCGCAGAGGGCGAAGCGGCGGCCCTGATCTTGCTCGATCTGAATCATTTCAAGCAGATCAATGACAGGCTGGGCCATCCGGTGGGAGACCGAGTTCTCAAGATCGTCTCGCAGCGGCTACGGTTCAGCACGCGCAAAGGTGATATATTGAGCCGCCTCGGTGGAGATGAGTTCGCTCTTATCGCATACGGACTTTTCGACGCCAATGCGGGCTCCGGGGCGGCCAGGCACATTGCCGAGAATATCATTCGTGCCATCGATCAGCCGATGAACGTCGGCGGGCATTCCGTCACTACCGGCGTTTCCATTGGAATAGCGTACTATCCACAGGACGGCAGAACTCCCCAGGAGCTGTTCGAGAAGGCCGACAAGGCGCTTTATGCCGCCAAAGAGGCAGCTCGAACGGAACTGCGCTCTGTCTATAGGATTGCTGCGGAAGCGAACCTCTGTTGATCGAGTAGCCTAACGTTCGTCTCACGGAGTCGGCTCACCTCGTTTCTCGATGACGATCAGCCTCGCCCCAATCCATAGAATTCTGGATTCGGCCGCATGCTGGTGACATTCGCAAGCCGGTTCGACATGGCAAAAAAGGCTGCAATTGCAGCGATGTCCCAGGCATCCTCCTCAGTGAATCCGTGGGATTTCAGCGCTTCGATTTCCGCATCCCCTACGGCGTAGGCCTCGAGCGCCACCTTCATGGCAAAGTCGAGCATCGCCTTCTGCCTGTCCGTGATGTCAGCCTTTCGATAATTGATAGCGACCTGATCCGCGATCAGAGGATCCTTCGCCCTTATCCGCAATATCGCACCGTGGGCTACAACGCAGTACTGACACTGGTTTGCGCCGCTCGTCGCGACGACGATCATTTCACGCTCGGCCTTGGACAGATTGCCGGGTTTCTCCATGAGTGCGTCGTGATAGGCAAAGAAGGCTCGGAACTCGTCAGGACGACGAGCAAGGACCAGAAAGACATTCGGTACGAAGCCGGACTTTTGTTGAACTGCAAGAATCCGTTCACGAATGTCGTCTGGGAGTTCGGCGATAGCGGGAACCGTAAATCGACTGACCGGACTGGACGTCAAGATGATTTCTCCCAATGGATAGCTCGAGGGAACACCGCGAAACCTTGGCTGTTAGGAACGACCCGGCCTAGAATATGGCACCGCGACCATGTTTCATACTATCATAGCTCACTTGGACCTCGGACGAAACGTGCTCTAACGTCCTCAGGAGTGCTTGGAATCTCGTGAATTTCAAGCGCCTTTGACATAGAGAATAGAGTAGCCGATGCCGGCCGGACGGGCTGCGATCGAAGGCTGCGAAGCTGGAGGAAAATGGATCATGGATACATCGCCCTTGGCCACACATGAGGATGTTCTGCTGCGCAAGGATGACGGGGGCGTTGTCGTGCTGACGCTTAATCGGCCGGCGCAGTTCAATGCTCTTTCGGAAGAAGTGCTCTCGGCACTGCAGACCGCGCTGGACGAGATTGCATCCGATGAGCGCGTCCGTTGCGTCGTCATTGCCGCCGCCGGCCGGGCATTCTGCGCTGGGCATGATCTGAAGCAGATGCGTGCCAATCCCAGCCAGGATTATTACGAGACCTTGTTCGCGAAATGCAGCCGGGTCATGCAGGACATCGTCAATCTGCCTGTGCCGGTTATTGCGAAGGTGCAGGGAATGGCCACCGCGGCCGGGTGTCAGCTGGTGGCGTCCTGTGATCTCGCGGTTGCTGCGAGGAGTGCGACATTTGCCGTTTCCGGCATAAATGTCGGGTTGTTCTGCTCGACGCCTGCCGTTGCTCTCTCCCGCAATATTCCTCCGAAGCGAGCTTTCGACATGCTGGTCACCGGACGCTTCATCAGCGCCGACGAAGCTCTCTCGAGCGGTCTTGTCAGTACCGTCGTTCCGGATGCTGAGCTGAATGCCGCCGTTGCGACTCTTACCGATGAAATCTGTTCGAAGAGTCCGGTCGCCATACGAACCGGAAAGGCTATGTTTGGCCAGCAGCGCGCAATGAGCCTCGAGGAGGCATACCGCTATGCCGGTAACATCATGGCATGCAACATGATGGCCGAGGACGCTGCCGAGGGAATTGACGCCTTCATCGAGAAGCGCAAGCCTATCTGGAAAGGGCATTGAAAAGTCTTGGATGTCTCGCCGGTTCGTCACCTGCCTGTTTCGGACTACCAGGTCGGCATCTTCTCCAAGGGCCACACATTCAAGGTCTCGCCCTCGCCATTTCCCGCAGGCGAAATTTCTGGATTTTTCCGGTGGAGGTCTTCGGGAGCTCGGTGAACACCACGTTGCGGGGGCACTTGAATGGTGCAAGATGCTGTCTGCACCACGCGATGATGTCCTCTGCGGAGACGGCCTCTTCCGGCTTGAGTTCGATGAAGGCGCAAGGGGTCTCGCCCCATTTTTCATCCGGCATAGCGACCACTGCAGCTGCCTGAACGGCAGGGTGCTTGTAGAGAGCATCCTCCACTTCGATGGACGAGATGTTCTCGCCACCGGAGATGATGATGTCCTTGGACCGATCCTTCAGTTGGATGTACCCATCCGGGTACTTAACGCCGAGGTCGCCGGAGTGAAACCAACCACCCTCGAATGCCTTGGCCGTGGCGGCCGGGTTCTTTAGGTAACCCTTCATCACCACGTTGCCGCGGAACATCACCTCGCCGAGCGTGATCCCATCGGCAGGCACGGGCTGCATAGTTTCAGGATCGAGGACGTCCAGAGTTTCGAGAACGGGATAGCGCACACCTTGGCGGGCCTTGCGTGCAGCGTACTCTGCCGCGGGGAGGTCATCCCAGTCCTGATGCCACTCATTGACCACAGCCGGTCCGTAAACCTCCGTCAATCCGTAAAGGTGGGTCACATCGAAACCTGCCTTCTGCATTGCGGCCAGCACCGCTTCGGGTGGAGGCGCCGCGGCCGTCATGAACCGAACCGCCTGGCGAGGCGTGCGCTTCTCGTTGGAAGGGGCGTTGAGCAGGGTCGACATCACGATGGGAGCACCGCACAGATGTGTTACCCCATGATCGGCTATGGCGTCATACATGGGCTTCGCTCTCACCGCGCGCAGGCAGACATGGGTGCCTGCAACGATCGAAAGCGACCATGGAAAGCACCAGCCATTGCAGTGGAACATGGGGAGGGTCCAGAGGTAAACCGGGTGCTGGCCCATGCTGCTCGTGATGATGTTTCCCATGGCGAGCAGATAGGCACCGCGATGGTGATAAACGACACCTTTGGGATCCCCGGTGGTTCCGGAGGTGTAGTTGAGCGCAATAGCGTCCCACTCGTCCTGAGGTGGAATCCACGAGAACTCAGGATCGCCCTCGGCCAGGAATTCCTCATACTCCATTGCTCCCAGGCGCTTGCCAGAACCTGTGAATTCAGGGTCGTCGTAGTCGATGACCAGCGGCCTGACGGCCAAATGCTCCAGGGCGGCGTTCACAACAGAGGAGTATTCCCGGTCTGTTATCAATACTTTGGCGCCGCTGTGCTCAAGGGAGAAGGCGATGACCCGCGCATCGAGGCGCGTGTTGAGAGTATTGAGAACCGCTCCTGCCATCGGAACACCATAGTGGCATTCGAGCATGGCGGGTGTATTGGGGAGTACGACCGAGACCGTATCCCCACGCCCAATGCCTCTGCGGGCCAATGCAGAGGCAAGTCGGCGGGTGCGGGCATAGAAGTCGCGGTAATTCCGTCTCAAGGGGCCGTGAATGATCGCGATCCGTTCCGGATGCACACAAGCCGCTCTCTCCAAGAAAGTGAGTGGCGTCAGAGGCTGGAAGTTCGCCGGATTTTTTTCTAGGACGGCAAAGCTGACTGTCTGGTAGAATGTGGTGGTGGGGGTCTTCTGTACCTGATGGGAGGTGCGGGATGACCAGACTCTCAGGGCGCCAGCCGCCGGAGCGCGAGCGGGTGCTGCGGCCCGCCTGTCGGCTGTGCCCGGCCTGCGGATTGCCGATGCGCATCCGCTACGAGAACCACCGCACCCTTGTGACCCTGACCGGCTCGGTGCGCTTGCGGCTCAAGATCCGCTGGTGCGAGACCATCGGCTGCGCCCGCTTCCACAAGCCGTACCGGCCCGAGGCCGAGGGCAGGTTGGCGCTGCCCCAGCACGAGTTCGGACTGGACGTCATCGCCCTCATCGGAGCCTTGCGCCACCGCGAGCATCGCAGCGTGCCCGAGATCCACGCGGTGCTCACCGGCCGCGGCGTCGCCATTGCCGAGCGCAGCGTCACCAACCTGCTCGACCGCTACGACGAGCTGCTTGCCACCCGGCTGATGGAGCGCCGCCCCTTGCAGAGGCTCCTGGCCCGGCAGGGGCGGGTCATTCTGGCCCTGGACGGCGTGCAGCCGGATGTCGGCCATGAGGTGCTGTGGGTCATCCGCGACTGCCTGTCCGGCACCATCGTGCTGGCCCGCAGCCTGCTCTCCGGCCGGGCCCAGGATCTGGCGGGGCTGCTGCGCGAGGCAGTGGCCGCAGTGGGGGTGCCGGTCGTGGGCGTGATCAGCGACGGCCAGACCTCCATCCGCCAGGCGGTTGCCCAGGTGCTGCCGGGCGTGCCGCATCAGCTGTGTCAGTTCCACTTCCTGCGCGAGGCGGCGCATCCGATCGTCGAGGCCGACCGGCACGCCAAGAAGGAGCTCAAGAAGCAGGTCCGCGGCATCCGTGGGATCGAACGCGCCGTGGAGGAGCGGGAGGACCCCGAAGCCGCCATCGTACAGGGCTATTGTGCGGCTGTCCGCAGCGCGATCACCGATGACGGCCGGGCACCACTCGCGGCCGCGGGGCTCAAACTGAAGCAACGGCTGGAGACGGTAGCCGGCAGCCTGGACCGGGTGCCGCAAAAGGGGGCTTCGCGCCGGCGCTCACGCGCCTGCACCAGATGATCACTCGGGCGCTGGAGCGCACGGCCGCCTTGTGGCCGGACGTCGAATACGCCTACCGGTTCGTGCACGCCGTGGCGCATTGGCTTGGCAACCCGCACGAGGAGAGCGCCGCGATGGTGCGGCGGCGGGTGAACGGGGTGCTGGGTGCGATGCAGCGGCATCGCCGCAAAGCCGGGACGCTGGCCATCGCTTTCGATCATTTCCTGAAGGTGACGCGCAGCTATCGACCTGGATTGTTCCACACCTATGCGGTGCCGGACCTGCCGCGCACCAACAACGATCTCGAACAGCTGTTCGGCTCCCAGCGCTATCACGAGCGGCGTGCGACTGGGCGCAAGACCGCAGCCCCTGGTGCGGTGCTGCGCGGCTCGGTCCGGCTGCTCGCCGCGACCGCGACGCGCGTGCAGGCTCCGACGGCACGAGACCTGGGCGCCGCGAACCGGGAGCACTGGAGGAGCTTGCGCCAACACCTGGAAAGAGGCCGCCGGGCGCGAACCCTGCGCACCCGCTTTCGACATGATCCCGTCGCTTACCTGGCGGCTCTCGAACAGCAGGCCTGCCAGTTAGCTTTGCCGTCCTAGTTTTTTTCCAAGTCTTTACTGTAGACATTGTCGATCACAGCGGTGTCTCCGGTGCGAGAGGATCTGCTCCCTGGCGGTATCCAGTTCTGCTAGGCTGATGCTTCGATATGTTGGTCAAGCGGCAAATCTCCTCGGGCTTCAAGCTCTGCCCGAATGTTCTTTTTCGTGATTTTGCCGTAAGCGGATTTCGGCAGCTCCTCCCAAAAGAAGACCCGCTTGGGAAGCTTGTAACGGGCAACCTTGCCGTCCAGCCAGGTCAGGAGTTCGTGCTCGTTCGAAACGGCCTCGGACCGCATAACGCAGACGGCCACACCCACCTCTCCCCAAACCTTATCGGGTACGCCTAGAACTGCCGCCTCCGCGACCGCAGGGTGGGTGAGCAGCTTCTCCTCGATTTCGCGAGGGTAGACGTTTGAGCCGCCGGATATGTACATGTCGGAGGCGCGACCGGTAATATAGAGAAAGCCCTCGTCGTCCATGTGACCCAGGTCGCCTGTCCTGAACCAGCCATTTCTAAACGCCTTCTCGTTGGCCTCCGGATTGTTGTAGTAGCCGGCGAATACCGCAGGGCCGCAAACGCAGATCTCGCCCGTCATCCCATGTGGTACCTCGCGCCCTTCGTCGTTTTGAATGGAGACCTGCATCCCCGTGCGCTCATAGCCGCAGGTTCCGATTCTGGTGCCAAAGCCGTCTTCAGGCTCATGAAGGGCAGGGGGCAGGACGGTGATGTTGCCCGTGACCTCCCCCAGGCCGAAATATTGAACCAGAACCTTGCCGAGCTTCTTCAACGCGTGCTTTTGATCCTCCCGATACATCGGGGCGCCGGCGTAGATGACGTAACGCAATGAAGAGTGGTCGTGCTTATCGACGGATGGGTGCTCGGTCAGCAACCTCACGATCGTTGGAACGGTGAACATGTTCGTAATCCGCCACCGGGCTACCAATGACCACGCCTCATCGATGTCGAAGCGGTCGCCCGAGAGGAGGACTGTCTTGGCACCTCGCGCTACCTGAACGAGTTGGTGGACGCCTGCTCCATGCGAGAGCGGAGCCACGACCAGAGAGGCATCTTCGTGCGTTGTGCCAGGCATCAGGTCGCAAAGATGGTTCGTGATCACGAACGCCATCTGGCCGTGGGTCAGGACAGCTGCTTTCGGGCGACCGGTCGTTCCGGAGGTAAAGAAGAACCAGCATGGGTCGTCATGCTGCACTTCGGCTGTCGGAGCCTGTTGCCCGGCATGCCGCGCAACCACCTCGTCGTAATCATCCCCGAAGTCCGACCGACCTATGGAAAGGACGAACCGAATGCCCGCCGCTGCCTCACGAGCGGCGATTGCATGTTCGGGAAAGTCGCAGTGGCAGATCATGGCGGAGGCTCCGCTCGCCTCTGCCAGATAGGCAACCTCGCTCGGGGTTTGTCGAAAATTCGTCGGCACCCAGACTGCGCCGATCCGAAAGCATGCGAACATGGACTCGAACATCTGGTTGCAGTTCTTTGACTGAACCAGCACCCGATCTCCTTTCCCGATTCCTCTTGCCGCTAAAGCCACGGCCATGGCGTCGGCGCGCTGATCGATCTCGGCCCAAGTCAGTGCCAAATCGCCCCATACGAAACCGATTTCTCTGCCATGTCGCCGCGCCGTTTGGCGGAGAAAATAGGAAAGATTCATAACCCGTCTTGAAACAGGCACTATCCCGCCCAGCGGCTCAGGGGTGGTCATCGTTCTATCCATTCCAGGCGCGAGATCTCTCAGGGTCCATGCTTCGTTTCGGAGTAGGGGCGAACATCCTGTGGAGCTTGGCTTCGATACGTTCCTTCTCGAGGCGCAGATGGCGGACAAGCTCGGGCTGCCGTTCAGCGGAGACCCGGCTATCGATCGCGGCCAGGCTGAGCGCGCCGGCGACCCTTCCGTCCGGGAAGTTTATGGCGACGCCAATGCCCCAGGATCCGGCGACAATAAGACCAGGGTTCAGGGAGTATCCGCGCTCACGTGTCTCGGCGACGCCTAGGCGAACCTCCTTTGAGGAGAAGCCGGGATACTGCGCATCGAGCACTTTCTGGTTTGCCGAAAGAACATTCTCGATATCGCCGTCGGGTAATGCGGCCAGAATTGCAAGCGATCCCGCTCCGATCCCAAGGGGATGCTGATCGCCTGTGAGGAGAGCATGGGACCGAACCGGATAGGAACCTTCCTCCCGATGGAGGCACACCGCGTAGTTCTCGCGTCTGACAGATAGAAAGCTGGTGTCGTTGGTGGCCTTGGAGAGATTGCGCAGACTCTCCAGCGAGAGCTCAAGCAATCCATGGCGACGGGATGCGAGAGTGCCGAGAACGTAGGCCTCCTCTCCCAGGAAGTAACGCTTTGTGTACGCCTCCTGCTCGATGAGCCCGGCGCGCATGAGGGCAAGAAGAAGGCGTCTCGCCGTAGGCTTGTTGAGGCCGCTTCCTTCGACGATGTCGCTCAAGCCCGTTCCGCGCTCAGCCCCGCGCCCTACCAGTGCCAGCAATCGCAACGCCCGATCCACGCTTTGTGAACCAGATGGGTCATGGGTCGTGGGTTGAGCATTTTTCATGATGCTGACCGAGGAATGGTCCATATCATGGACCTGTAAGTCTCATTTCATAGCCTAAATTGACCGGCAATATATTGCAATGACCTAGCAGACGTGTATCTTTTCTCGCAAACATAAAGACGAAGATCCACAAAGTGGACCCAAACGTGGCCTCATTCGCCATGCGATCAGAGGGAGGATCGGGATGTTTGATGCGAGCGGCCGGTATTCGAGTTTCTGCTCTACTAAAGCAGATGTATCGGAGCCGATCTTGCTGATCGGTGGCAACACCGGGTCCGACATGCGGTCCGGCCTGTCCTTTTTTCCTCACTTGCGGGACTGATCATTCCTCGCAGCAGGTTTGTTCACCTGGCTGCCGTGAGAAGATTGCCCAGGCTAGGAGAGAAACATGGCCGCCATTGGTGACGCCATCTCGGTGTCGAGCTCCGAAGAGGCCGCCGCGCAGGGTCGCGTTGGATCGCTGCTGATACGGCCAATTGAGGTGGTATCGGCATTGCTCCTGTCGCTGATTGTCGTTCTGCTCCTCGGCGGCGTCGCATCCCGCTATATTTTCTCCATTCCGGTCATCTGGATCGACGAGGTCGCCTCCATCTCCTTTCTGTGGCTCGCAATGCTTGGCTCCGCCATCGCCATCGATAGGAACGAGCACCTCAGACTGACCCTCTTCCTTGGAATGTTTCCTGAGAAAGCTCAGGGATTCATCCAGACTCTTGCCTCGCTGGGCATGGCTACATTTTTGCTCGTCATGCTGCAGCCGGCGATCGAGTACGTGATGGAGGAGTGGTATGTCACATCGGCAGCGCTGAACATTCCCAACAGCTTTCGCGTATCGGCAATTGCCTTCGGCTTTTTTACGATGCTGCTGCTCGTTCTGTCCTATGTGGTCAGGACGTCCAGGATGCGCGACATTCTCGTGGCGTCGTTGCTGATTGCAGCGGTCGCCGGAGCATTTTGGCTGCTTTCCCCCACACTTCTGAGGCTCGGCCACATCAACATCCTCATCTTTCTGGTCGGTGTCGTCGCCGTCTGCCTTGCAATGGGGGTTCCGATCGCCTTCTGTTTCGGCATCGGCACGCTTGCATTCCTCGCCTTCAGCACCAGGGTTCCGATCTTCGTTATGATCGGGCGGATCGATGAAGGCATGTCGAGTATCATCCTTCTCTCTGTGCCTATCTTCGTGCTGCTCGGTTGTGTGCTGGATGCGACGGGCATGGGCAAGGCCATCGTCGATTTTCTGGCCTCCCTGCTGGGGCATGTCCGGGCAGGAATGTCGTACGTTCTCCTTGGCTCTTTATTCCTCGTATCGGGCATATCGGGCTCCAAGGTCTCCGATATGGCGACCGTCGCCCCGGCGCTGTTCCCGGAGATGAAAAGGCGAGGCCACAGGCCGAGGGAAATGATCGCACTTCTGGCAACGGGCGCCGCAATGGCAGATACCGTACCGCCCAGCATCGTCCTGATCGTCCTAGGTTCTGTCGCCGGTGTGTCCATCGCGGGCTTGTTCACGAGCGGTTTCGTCGTGGCAATGGTTCTGCTGCTGGTTCTCGCGATCCTCGCACGCTGGAAAGCAGCGCGAGAGAGTCTGGCAGGGGTCAGACGCGCGCCTCTGTCGACCATTGGGCGCACGATGCTCATCGCTGCGCCTGCACTCGTCCTGCCTTTCCTTATTCGTAGTGCCGTCGGCGGCGGGATTGCAACGGCGACAGAGGTCTCGACCATCGCAGTGCTCTATGCACTCCTCGTCGGGATCTTCCTCTATGGCGGTATCGGCTGGCGCAAATTCTACGGCATGCTGGTTGAGACAGCCGCATTGAGCGGTGCCATTCTACTGATCCTGGGAACGGCCCTCGCTATGGCGTGGGCCCTCACCCAAACCGGTTTCGCCCAACAGCTCGCAGCCGTGATGACCACCCTTCCAGGCGGATGGATGAGTTTCATGGCCGTTACTGTCGTGGTCTTCCTGATCCTGGGTTGTGTGCTCGAGGGGCTGCCGGCCATCGTGCTCATGGCACCTCTCATGTTCCCTATCGCCAAGAACCTCGGCATCAACGATGTTCATTATGCCATGGTGGTTGTGACTGCCATGAACATCGGCCTCATGACGCCTCCGATCGGGATCGGATTCTACATTGCGTGCAAGATCGGCGGCGTTTCTCCCGATGAGGCAATGGGTGCGATTTGGCCGTACATCGTCGCTCTTCTCGTCGGGCTCGTGCTGATAGCCAGCATCCCTGCCATCTCGACTGCCTTCCTATGACCCGTGGAAGATGCCTTTCAACATAACAACCATGAGGGAGAGAAACATGATCATTTCACGTCGGACGATGCTGCAGGGAGCTGCCTCGGTGGCTGTCGCGGGCAGCTTCGGGGCTCGCGCTCAAGCAGCCGAGTATACGTACAAATATGCCAACAACCTGCCGGTGACCCACCCAATGAACCTGCGTGCGAAGGAGGCCGCAGACAAGATCAAGCAGGAGACCGGCGGAAGAGTGGAAATCCAGATCTTCCCCAACAACCAACTTGGCTCCGATACGGATATGCTGAGCCAGGTCAGATCGGGCGGCGTCGAGTTCTTCACGCTGTCCCCCCTGATCCTCTCGACACTCGTGCCGAACGCTTCCTTGAGCGGCATTGGCTTTGCCTTCCCTAACTACGATGCTGTCTGGAAGGCGATGGACGGCGAACTCGGTGCATATGTGCGGGGTCAGATTGCCAAGGCAAATCTGGTCGTCATGGACAAGATCTGGGACAATGGCTTTCGGCAGATCACCAGCTCGAACAAGCCGATCCAGACTCCTGATGATCTCAAGGGCTTCAAGATCCGCGTTCCGGTCAGTCCTCTTTGGACGTCGATGTTCACGGCTTTCGGTTCTGCCCCCGCCAGCATCAACTTCGCCGAAGTGTACACGGCGCTGCAGACAAAGGTCGTCGACGGTCAGGAGAATCCGCTCGCAATCATTTCAACGGCGAAGTTGTATGAGGTGCAGAAGTACTGTTCGGTTACGAATCATATGTGGGACGGCTTTTGGTTCCTGGCCAACCGCCGCGCCTGGGAGCGACTGCCGGAAGATCTTCGAGCTGTCGTCGCAAAACATATGAACGCGGCGGCTGTCGCGGAACGTGCAGACGTCGCTAAGTTGAATGCCAGCCTCAAGGATGAGCTTGTCTCCAAGGGTATGGTTTTCAACGAGCCCGAGGCTGGACCCTTCCGCGAAGCGCTTCGAAGTGCAGGCTTTTACGCCGAATGGAAGAAAAAATACGGCGATGAGGCTTGGGCCATCCTTGAGAAGTCAGTTGGCGGTAGCCTGAGTTGATCCAACCTGGCCGGCCGTTGGCAATTGGCTGTCGGCCGGCATCCGCTGTCAGATTGACTACCCTACTGAACCGGAACGAGTTAGTGCCTTGGCGGCAGGCCAGTAAGGCTTGCTGTCCGTTCTGAGGCTTCCCGCACGGTGTCACCTCTTTCAGTCAACATCGTCGCATCGCGCTTTGCAGCCTGCACCCAGGAGAAAAGATGGTCGATCGCCTGAAGGGGAAAACGGCAATCGTTTTTGGAGCAGGGTCCTCGGGACCAGGGTGGGGCAACGGCAAGGCGGCAGCGGTTGCCTACGCCCGAGAGGGGGCGCAGGTTGTATGCGGCGATCTCGCTCAGGCAGCGGCGGAAGAAACGGCCGGTATCATCAGGGGGGAGGGCGGAACTGCCATTGCGGTCGCGGCGGACGTGACAGATAGCAGCTCAATCGAAGGTGCTGTCGCAGAAGCAATCGCACGTTTCGGGCGGATCGACATTCTTCATAACAATGTTGGGGCAACTCACATGGGTGGCCCGGTGGAGCTTGGCGAGGAGCAATTCGCAGCATCGCTCGATTTGAACATCGGATCGGTCTATCGTTCCGCGAAGGCCGTCATTCCGCATATGCTGCGGCAGGGGAACGGCGTCATCATCAATATATCGTCGCTCGCGGCGATCCGCTGGACCGGCTATCCCTACTTTGCCTATTATGCTGCCAAGGCCGCTGTTAATCAGGCGACCGTCGCGCTCGCAATGCAATACGCACGACGTGGAATACGGGCTAATTGCATCATGCCCGGCCTCATCGACACTCCCTTGATCTACAAACAAATTTCCGGGCAATACGCCTCGACCGAGGAGATGGTCGCTGCGCGCAATGCGTTGGTTCCGGTCGGCAAAATGGGAACGGCTTGGGACATCGCGAATGCGGCCGTCTTCCTTGCCTCCGACGAGGCCCAGTTCATTACCGGTGTATGCCTCCCGGTGGACGGCGGACAAAGTTGCGCCGTATCGGAGTTCCGCTGAGCAGTCGGATCCGGTGTCGCATAATGCGCATGAAGAACAACAGCGGCAGGAGTGGAAGGTAATGAGGCAGATCATTCATCCCGGTCCCATTGCGGCAGAGCGCATGATGGCTGTCCCAGGAGAAGCCATCCCGATGCGCTTCACTCTGCAGCAAGGGCGCAGGATCGACGAGGCGATCTCTGAAGGGTTCCGTGCATCCGGCTGTATCGGCGGCTTCGTAGCCTTCGTGGGAGGAAAGTGTGAGCCGTTCAAATATGTGATGCCGGCAGCGTCGCCTGACGGTCGCCACGCGGCTTGGTACAGTGATACCTTTCAACCCGACGGCGTCGTGGCCATTCACCGTGCCTGTGCCATCGTGGGCATCCGCGACGGTGGTCCATTCATCCACTGCCATGGGGTATGGAGCACTCGCGAAGGTCTCCGGATGGGGCACATGCTCGCGCCCGAGACGTTTGCCGCAGAACCGATCGATGTCAGCGGAATCGGATTGAGGACGGCGACTTTCGAGGCCATGCCCGACGGCGAGACGAACTTCATACTTTTTGAGCCGGTACAGGTGACTGGAGCCGGCTCAGGCAATTCCTATGTTCGGGCAATCCTCGCCAAGGTGCGCCCAAACGAAGATATTAGTCTCGCGATCGAGGAGATTTGTTCCACGTGCGATATCGGGCCCGCGACCGTATATGGCATCGGGAGCCTGAACGAGGTCCGGTTCACCGATGGAACCTCTATCACATCTCATGCCACGGAGGTTCTGATCCGCCGAGGGGCGGTGAAGGACAGTGACGGCCACCTCGAAGCGAGACTTGAGGTCGATGTTGTCGATATGGGGGGGAACATTCACTCAGGAGAACTTGTCCGCGGGGACAATCCCGTATGTGTCACCTTCGAACTCGTGATTGCGCCCGCGTAACCCGAAGGCTCCCGCAATCCTACAACGGACCAGATTGTCCGGAGCCAGCACTGGGACGCTTCGGCTCCGGATGTCGCTGGCCCAACTCGAGCCCTATTCCCTGAAACGTGTGACCAGTTCGTCAGCAGCCTTGCGCAGAAGACCCATATCGGCGCCGACAGCAACAAACGTGAAGCCCCATTCCAGATAGCGCTTAGCATCCTCTTCGACTGGCGCTAGAATGCCGGCCGGCTTGCCGAGGCGTCGGCACTTGTCCACTGCTGTCCGAATGGCCGTCTGAACGTCCTTGTGCCCCGGGTTGCCGAGATGGCCCAAATCCGCCGCGAGATCGGATGGGCCAACGAAGATGCCGTCAATTCCATCGACTGCTGCAATGGCTTCGAGACGATCGAGAGCGGCACCGGTCTCAAGTTGCACGAGAAGGCACAATTCGTCGTGTACGCGACGGAAATATTCAGTCACTCTGCCGTAGCGGTTGGCTCGTGAACTGACTGAAACGCCCCGAATGCCGTGTGGCGGGTAGCGGATCGCCCTCACGGCTCTTTCTGCCTCCTCTTCATTCTGGACGAATGGGATGAGCAGGGACTGCGCGCCCGCATCGAGGAAGCGTTTGATGAGGACCGGGTCGTTCCAAGCCGGCCGCACCACTGCTTCGGCGGTGCAGCCAACAAGAACTCGCATCTGAGCAATGATGTCGGGGAGTTCGCTCGGGGTATGCTCCGTATCCAGTAGGATCCAGTCATAACCTGCATGGCCCAGCATTTCGACCGCGGCAACGCTCCCGGAGGAGCTCCACAGTCCAATCTGGCGCTGCTGATCGGCAATCGCGCGCTTGAAGGCATTCGCAGGTATTTCCATGGTTTGAGGCTCCCTCCGGCTACAGCTCTGTTGGATAGCATCTACAGGCTGGAGGCGACCAGTCATTTGAGGTCCCGAGTCAGCCTTCCGCTGGGTTCGCTGGTGTCATCCATCGGGAATGACTTATGCCATAAAGTGAAAAGGTATTGCCTTCCCAAAGTATGGGTAGATGAGAGCTCAACTTGACAAGTTTCTATTGGGGTGGAACGCTTGCGGTAACTCGCGGACACCGACGATCATAGGAGTACCCTATGGGACAGCAACGGTCCCCGGCCGCTTGGAACGCGCTTTCTTCCCCGCCCTATAGGGCAGTGGGGCAGGTGGGTTAGCGCGTTGACCCAGAAGCACCTCACGGTTCCCGCAAAGCTCCTGCAGCAGCAAATGGCGCTGGTTTTCGAAGCTTGGGGGCTGCCGGAGGCAGATGCAGACATTACGGCTGAGGTGCTTACACGAGCCGATCTGATGGGGATCGATAGCCACGGTATTACTTTACTGCCCCTCTACGATGAGCTGATCCGAACCGGCCGCTTGGAGCCTCGGGCTAAGATCGGGATCGATCGCTCCTTCGGCGCGATCGCGGTGATCGATGGAGGCGGCGGGTTCGGCCAAGTTCCGTCCGTTCGCGCCATGGACCTTGCCATTGAGAAGGCCCATGCCTTTGGGATCGGCGCGGTCGGGGTGCGCAACTCGAATCACTATGGCGCTGCGGGAGTTTATGCTCTCCGCGCTGCGGAGAGAGGCCTTATAGGGCTCTCCACGTCCGCCGTTTACAAACCATCCATTGTTCCCATTTTCGGGCGTGAGCCAAGGCTTGGCACAAATCCTCTCGCCTTTGCGGCGCCCGGGCGACACAACAGGCCTTTCCTTCTCGATATGGCGACGAGCACGATAGCCATCGGCAAACTGAAACTTGCCGCGCGCGAAGGAAGGCGGCTGCCCGAAGGATGGGCCTTGGATGCTCATGGGCAACCCCAAGAGGATCCGTCCCAGGCGCTTCTGGACCGTCTGATGACGCCCCTCGGTGGTTCACGGACGATGGGCGGACACAAAGGTTATGGCCTTGCGGCAATGGTGGAGGTGCTGTCGACCCTTCTGCCTGGCGCAAGCTATGCACCGCTTCGCGCCCCTGATGCCGAGCGCTTTGACGTTGGACATTTTCATATGGCCCTTCATCCGGATGCTTTCCGTGAGCCCGGAGCGTTCCTGGATGACCTCGATGCCTTCATCGATTGTCTTCACGCAACACACCCCGCTGATCCTGATGAGCCCGTGAGAGTTCCAGGTGACCCGGAGCACGAAACCTTCGAGCGGCGCTCACGCGAGGGCGTGCCCGTTCCTCATTCGCTGGTTCAGGCCGTTGCGGCCATCGCTCGCGAATGCGGCGCAGACTTTCTGTTGGCCCAGCCAGCAGAATGAAAGGCCGTGACGGCTCGATCCGTTGCGGGACAATGACATGGAGGAAACGATGATGTTACGCACGATGCTGGCTGCCACCACGGCCTCAATGATTGCTCTTGGCGCACAGGCTGCTGACCTGAAACTGATGACAGGGCCGCAGGGTGGTGTGTGGGTGCCGCTAGGCGGCCAATTGAAGGAAATCTGGGAACAGGCCATTCCAGGCACGAACGTGCAACCTCTGCCTGGGGCGGGCATCGCAAACGTCCGTGGTATCGAGGAAGGCAAGGCCGATGTCGGGTTCGGAAACTCGATCTCGACCGTTGACGGACTGGCGGGCAACGCACCGTTCAACAAGCCGCACACCAATGTGTGCAACGTCGCAACCCTTTACCCCCAGTATTTCCAGATGCTCGTACCGGCCAATTCGGGAATCGAGAAGGTCACCGACCTCAAAGGAAAAGCCATAACGACGCAGCCGCGCGGCAATACTGGCGAGCTGATTACCCAGCAGCTCCTTAAGGCTCACGGAATGAGCTACGACGACGTGAAGGTCAGCTACGTTTCGTACACCGACTCGGTCGAGCAAATGAAGGATGGACATGCTCAGGCCTTCACGCTCGGAACGGCCATACCTTCCGGCGCCGTGATGGATCTGGCCTCGGCTCGAGACGTGAAGCTTCTGGATCTGTCCGGCAGTCTGCCCGAGATGAAGAAGATGAATCCAGGGTACACCCTCGTGACTGTCCCGAAGAATACCTACCCGAAACAGGACAGCGACGTGAAGGTGATCGGCTATGCCACGCACCTCGTCGCATCCTGCGGTTTGCCTGAGGATGTCGTTTACAAGATGACCAAGGCCGTCGCGGACAATGTCTCCTCTCTGGCAGCCACCAGCAAGGCGATATCCGGATTGACGCCTAAGGAAATGGCTGAAGATGTTGGAGTGCCCTTCCACCCAGGGGCTGCCAAGTTCTACAAGGAGCAGGGTATCTCCGTGCAGGCTAAGAGCTCCTGACGAGGGGGGCTGAGAGAAGCTCGCCGTTCCCCTCGCTGCTTCGGTGAGGGGGACGGCTCTCCAAGGCGTTTGAGACCTGAGCACGCGAGACCGCTTCTATGAACCAGTATCTGACGCACGGTAGCATCGTTCGCTGGGCCGCCGGAATTATCGGCGTAGCCATGGCCGCTTATCACATGTGGGTTATCGTGTCCGGTACGCCGGAGGCGATCATCTTTCGAGGCACTCACCTGCTGTTCGCGCTGACGCTCACTTTTCTGGTCGTTCGGCGCAGTCAGACCCATGAGGGGCAGCCGCCCTCCGTCTGGGATTATGGCTTGCTCGCTCTAGCCGTCTCGCCCGTTCTCTATCTTTTTGTGTTCTACGACTACGTCGTCAATCGCATCTACTACATCGATGACCTGACCTGGCTCGACATGGCGATGGGAACTCTCCTCGTCGTCATGATCCTGGAGGCGACAAGGCGCCTCATCGGATGGGCGCTTCCTATCACCGCTTTGGTGTTCCTGGCTTATGGAATCGTCTATGTCGGTGTCGAACCGATGCGTCTGCTCGACCAGCTCTACATGACGACGGAGGGCATCTTCGGGATGCCGCTCGGGGTTTCCGCATCCTATGTCATGATTTTCGTTCTGTTCGGTTCGTTCATGGAGAGAACTGGAACGGGACAGTTGTTCATGGATTTCGCCATGAGCCTGACCGGGCATACTGCCGGCGGGCCGGGAAAGGTGTCCGTCGTCAGTTCGAGCCTGTTCGGCACCATCTCAGGCTCTGCGGTCGCCAATGTCATGGTGGATGGACCCATTTCCATCCCTCTCATGAAGCGGACCGGCTTCCGGCCCCACTTTGCAGCCGGCGTCGAGGCCGTGGCTTCAACCGGGGGGCAGATCATGCCGCCCATCATGGGAGCTGCGGCCTTCGTCATGGCCGAGTTCATGCAAGTCTCCTATGGCCAGGTGGTCATCTGGGCTCTAATTCCCGCGGTGCTGTACTATCTTGCATGTTTCGGAGCGGTTCATTTCGAAGCCAAGCGCTTGGGACTGGCAGGTATGCCGCGCTCTGACCTGCCCCGCTTAGGCACCGTGCTGCGCGAGCGCGGCCATCTGTTCATTCCTGTCCTGACGATCCTCTTCATCATGTACTCGGGTTACAGCGCACCTATGGCCGCGCTCGCCGGCACTCTCGCCTGTTTCCCGGTGGCAGCACTGCGCGCCTCGACCCGCCAGAACGTGACCCTGCGCAATGTCGTGGAGGCGATGATCGATGGGGCCCGAAATGCATTGCCCGTCGCACTCGCTTGCGCGTGCGCAGGCATCATCATTGGGATCGTCTCGCTCACTGGAGCAGGAATCGTCTTCACCCAGGTCGTCCTTCATCTCGCTCAAAGTACATTGCTGCTGGCTCTCGTTCTGACCATGTTCGCCGGAATCGTTCTTGGCATGGGCATGCCCACGACACCGGCATACATCATCATGACGGCTCTCCTCGTGCCGGCGCTTATCAAGCTCGGTGTTGTTGAGCCAGCCGCGCATATGTTTGCTTTCTACTTCGCCATTCTTTCGGCCATCACTCCGCCTGTCGCGTTGGCTACATTCGCGGCAGCGGGCCTCGCAAAGGCGGACCTGTGGAAGAGCGGCGTGGCCTCAGTCAAGATCGGTGCAGCAGGCTTTATCGTCCCGTTTATGTTTGTTTATGAGCCTGCTTTGCTCATGATCGGCGATTGGCCCTTGATCGTCACTGCAACGGTAACGGCTGCAGCCGGGGCGCTCTTGCTGGCGGCCGGCCTGCACGGCTACCTTCTACAGACTGCGAATGTCTGGGAACGGGTGTTTCTTGTCGCTGCCGCTTTCTGCCTCATCAAACCTGGCATTCTTACGGACGTTGCCGGTGCAACATTTGCCGGAACCGTTATTCTCAGCCAGCTCACCAGAAGTCGCAAGATCATGAATCCACTAGGAGTGAAGGAGCCTGGAACGTCGTAGTCATCCATTGAATTCCGAGCATGGTGCAGATGAAGGATGGGGCGCTCATCCTGAGGTTCCGCGCCCTTGGTCTGATGCGGCGCTCCGCATCGCTGACCTCGCAGCATCTCGCGTTTTCGTGTTCGGTCCCGCGGATGTGGGCAAGAGTACGTTTTGCGGCCTGCTCCTGAAAGCAATGTGTGATACTCGACAGGAGGCGAGCCTGCTTGATGCCGATCTGGGGCAGAAGATGATCGGCCCCCCAGCCTGCGTTACCTTGGGAAGTGCACTACCAGAAGGAGCTATCGGCTTATCAGGATTGGCCTTCGTCGGGACGACTGATCCGCTTCGAGGCTGGCGAGGTCTCATAAACGGAATAAGACGCCTCAGCACAAAAGTCTCCAGTGGACCCCTCGTCATTAACACCGGCGGCCTCGTCCACGGCCCGGGCCTCCGTCTAAAAGCAGAGAAAGTCAAAGCCTTGGAGCCAGACCTGCTGGTCCTTATCGGAGAGGTCCGCGCTCTCGAACTGGATTGGATCAGTCACACGCAGGTTGTCGAACTGCCTCCATCGCCTCATGCCCGTCGCAAACCAGAGGGTCAACGTCGTGCGGCCCGACGCCATGCCTTTCGGTCCTATTTCCAGGACTCCAAGGAGACGCTCTTCGATCTATCGAAGGTCGCGCTCGGCAGTCCCGAGGATTCCGATCTGTTGCTGCGGAACAGATTATTGATCGGTCTTTCCGACGATGCCGGTGAGGATTTGGGGCTAGGTATCGTAACGGCATTCGATGCTCAGGCGCGAACCGTGACTTGCCTAACTCCTATCGACGTGAGTGCGGTTGTGCAGCTACGCCGGGGCAATCTTCTGCTTGGCGAAGACTTCTCTGAGAACACCTTGGCAGTGGCCTTATAGAGCTGTTCGTGCAGTCCGGTCGCGCGCTCAACCGTGCGTCTCCGCACTAATCATTCAAGCGACTACATGTGGGCGACAACCTTCAGAGCCGCTGCGACGAAGATCTTGCAGAGCGATTCCGATCGACTGGGAGGGGCATCGCGCATGAAACCTCGGTGACCTGCCTAATGCTCCTCTGCGGGAGCGGCCATCGAAGGTGGTTGCATTCGGTCCTGGAGGCGTCGTGGCAACGACCAAGCTCCAAATGCGTCGCTTTGGCAGTTGGAGCGATCTGTGGCTGTTGCAACAAATCCAGCGACCTGACGTTTTTCCCGGGAATCGATTGCAAAAGCACGCGTCGGGGAACCGGTGGGGCTGGGAGGGTCGCCTTCTGGCCGTTGGCTGTCCATCCCGATGAACTAGCCCTCTAGTGATACAGGATTGCGCCGATGACAGACGATGGGCAGGTCATACGCCTTCAGGTCGCCAATGCACGGCCGGGAGACTCCGGACGGGGGGTTGCACGGGTGAGCCGCAAGGCACTGAGTGAGCTTGGCCTTCAAGAAGGTCAAGCCATCGAAATCATCGGCAAAAGGCACACCACGGCCATAGCTGTTACTCCCTATGCCGAGGACGAAGGGCTGAACATCATCAGGATCGATGGGCTTCAGCGTGTCAACGCCGGTGTTGGAAGCGGTGACTATGTCGAGGTTAAGCCAGCCGAGGTTCGTCCGGCTAGTCGCGTCGTCTTGGCGCCGGCTCAGAAGGGGCTTCGGCTCCAGGGTTCGGGCGAGGCCCTGAAGCGCACGTTTTACCAACGTCCACTGACAGCCGGAGACGTAATTTCGACGTCGGTACATTCCCCGCGCGCTACAGATCCGAGGTTGCCGGAAGAGCTGCGTAGCCTTCTGAACATTCCAGCCTATGGTCTGCAGGAGATCCGGCTCGTCGTTGTTTCGACGCAACCTCGCGGGATCGTGCAGGTCACTGCCGAGACTGAAATCGAACTTCGCCCGCAGTTCGAGGAGCCGAAGGAGGCTCGAAGGGCGGATGTCACGTATGACGACATCGGAGGTCTTGGGAATACGGTCGATCAAGTTCGCGAGATGGTGGAGCTCCCACTGCGCCACCCGGAGCTCTTCCAGCGCCTGGGGATCGATCCCCCGAAGGGCGTTCTGCTCTACGGCCCTCCTGGCACCGGCAAGACGCTGCTGGCGCGGGCGGTTGCCAACGAGACGGAGGCGCAATTTTTCCACATTGCCGGTCCTGAAATCATGGGACGCCACTATGGAGAATCTGAGCAGCGTCTGAGACAGGTTTTTCAGGAGGCTCAGCAGAATGCCCCCGCAATCATCTTCATCGACGAGATCGATAGCATCGCACCCAAGCGCGAGGAAGTAACGGGCGAGGTGGAGCGCCGGATCGTGGCGCAGCTTCTCACGCTCATGGATGGGTTGGAGCCGCGGCAGAACATCGTCGTGATTGGAGCCACGAACCGACGTGAAGCCATCGACGAGGCCTTGCGCCGCCCTGGTCGGTTCGATCGTGAAATCGTCATCGGCGTCCCGGACGAGCCAGGACGGCGCGAGGTTCTGGCGATCCACACCCGTGGAATGCCGCTTGCAGAAGATGTGAACTTGGATGAGGTGGCGCGCACCACGTACGGGTTTGTCGGAGCGGATCTGTCTGCCCTAGCTCGCGAAGCGGCAATGGATTCGCTGCGCCGGATCCTGCCGAACGTCAACCTCAAGGATGGAATACCTGCCGAGGTGCTTGACAACCTTCAGGTCACGCGGATGGACTTCATCAATGCGATGAAACGCATACAACCCTCTGCGCTTCGAGAGATCATGATCCAGGTCCCAAATGTCACCTGGGACGATATCGGCGGCGTGGAGGAGGCTCGTACCCGTCTGCAGGAGGGCGTCGAGCTCCCTCTCAAGAGTCCGGAATCTTTCCGGCGCATCGGTATCCGCCCAGCCAAGGGATTCCTTCTGTTCGGACCTCCGGGGACTGGAAAAACCCTTCTCGCGAAAGCAGTCGCTAGGGAGGCTCAGGCTAATTTCGTGGCGACGAAATCGTCCGATCTCTTGTCCAAGTGGTATGGGGAATCGGAGCAGCAGGTGTCACGTCTCTTTGCTCGAGCCCGCCAAGTGGCGCCAACGGTGATCTTCATCGATGAGATCGATTCACTTGCACCCGTGCGGGGCGGCGGGCTTGGCGAGCCTGCAGTGACGGAGCGCGTGGTGAACACGATCCTGGCTGAGATGGATGGACTTGAAGAGTTGCAGGGCGTCGTAGTGATGGCTGCAACCAATCGCCCGAATCTCGTCGATCCTGCCCTCCTGCGCCCGGGCCGGTTCGACGAATTGATTTACGTTCCGGTGCCGGATGCTAAGGGCCGAAGGCATATTCTTGGCATCCACACCAAAAATATGCCCTTGGCAGAGAACGTGAACCTCGACATCTTGGCGGAGCGGACCAACCGTTTCACGGGCGCAGACCTGGAGGATCTGACACGTAGGGCGGGGCTGCTCGCCCTCAGAGAATCTCTCGAGGCTCAGCTCGTCACGATGAATCATTTCGAACAGGCTCTGAGAGAAACAAGACCTTCCGTCACGCCGGAGATGGAGCGCGAGTATGAGGACATGCTCCGAACGTTGAAACAGGAGGGGCCGCAGCGCCAACCTATCGGCTTCATTCCTGTCAGACAGGCTGCCGAATAAACCTATCCGCAGGCGATATCCCGTTTCTAGTCCGTGATACGGCTGTCTTTACCCATCGGCTATCGGCGTTGGGCTAGGTACTGGCTCTTCAGAGACCGAACGTGAGCTTCATCTCGGAGAGGCGGGCGCTTAGAAGCGGGGTGTAATTACCCAAGAAGCGGAGAGGGCTGTGAGTTGCGAAGTGCCACTCGGCCCTTCCCGTCTCGATGCGCGCCGAAGCACGGGCGCGAGACAGTCTCACTCCTTCCCCATGTGTCTGAACTATGCTCGTTCGGAGAGGCCAGCGTCCCGGAAGTGAGACGCGCGGACGAAAATTAAGCGATGCGAATACGTTATCGCCATGCGCCGCTGAGGCTTCGAAGCTGTCATCGGTGATCCTCTTGCCAAAAGACGCGAATTCCTTGGGGATGCCCCACATTGCCCGGGCTCCCGCGACCGAGGCAGGACTGTCAACCCAGATGAGCGGTACGTACGTGCATGTCCTGTTGTCCGACTGCACACGGAGCGCAACCAGGAGTTCGTCATAGGAGAGGGTGCCGGGAGGCTCATAAACGGCCCATGCCGTTCCGATCAGGGTCCTCCCGTAGAGGGTGAGCGGACGGGTGCCGGGAGGCAGTGGCAAGGGGAGATCTTTCAGAGGTATCGACCAGAGGGAAGCGTAAAGGGTTCCAACGAGATGCCAGGGGGCTGGAGGATAGGGCAGGTCCGCATCTTTGGAGGTGCTATCAGTCGACAACGTTGCCTCTTGTGAGACAGACCAGGGACGTTTCGATGCATAGGTAGCCCTCGATGGCGTGGAAGCAACCGGCCGTAGATGAATATGGGCTGTTGGGAAAGTGTGGGCCTGCAGTCAGGAACCTTGAGTGGACAACAACCCGATGGAGGTACTTTGGCCGAGGCCGATGCTCGCCCAAAATTGTCGCCACGCCGGGGCCCATAGGTTCTAAGCTGCGATAAGGAACGGTCGCTCACGCATGAATCGGCTCGCTCCGGACGCACATTACTCGCTTCAGTTTCGCTCTGGAGTTATGCCTGCCCCGCGCATCCAAGGGCTGCGGGGCCAACACCAGCCGAAGGGATGTCGCCTGTGGTCCAATCTTTGCGATTGCCTACTCTCCTTCTCATCGGAGCCCTTGCTTTCGGTTCCACTGTCCTGCACGTGCGGCCGGTCCTGGCAGAGAGCGACGCCAGCCCGCAGCAACTGTCCACTGGAGACCGTGTCCAGATAACTGTGTTTCAGCAGCCCGAACTCTCCGGAGATTTCGTTGTCGATAGATCGGGGGCGGTGATCCTTCCCCTTGTGGGTGCCATACCGGTGCAGGATCTGACACTTGTCGAAGCCGAGAAGCGGATTGCGGCGCGACTCGCCGACGGGTACATGGATCGGGCGGTCGTCAGCCTCAAGATCAACGAACAGCGGCCGATCCACATTCTCGGAGATGTGCGGTCACCGGGGAGCTACCCATATCGTTACGGTGCATCCGTTCTGAGTGCTGTCGCGCTGGCTGGCGGAATCGGTGCAGCGGAACAGGCAGCCGCTGGAAACAGGTCAGAGCTCTTGCAAGCGGACGAGCGTTTACAAGTTCTTCAAGCAACACACCGCGCACTTTATGTCCGGCGGGCGCGACTGGAGGCGCAAAGAGCGGGCTCGCCAAAGGTCGTTCTGCCGGAAGGCGCTCCCTATGCGAGCGACGATCCGGACGTAGCACGGATCCTCAAGGAGGAGCAGGATATCCTCTCGGTCCAGAGGGTAGGGCATGAGCAAACTCTACGGCTGCTCCGCGATCAGAAGCCCCGTCTTACAGCGGAGATCGCTGGAGTGAAGGCTCAGTCGGACGCTGAGGAAAAGCAGTTGCAACTCCTTCAGGAGCATATCGCAGATTACAACAAGCTGGTGTCCACCGGCTTGGCACGCAGGTACGCCATGATTGAACTGCAGCGTGAAGAGGCTCGCCACAAGGGCAATCTCGCGCGCTTCGCGGCCGATATCGCACGTCTAGAAATTAGCATCGGCGAAATCGGGGTACGAATCCAGGAGGCTGAAAACGAGTATATGCGACGCACGATCACCGAATTGCAGGAGGCTCGTGCACGCATGCAGGAAATGGAGATCACGATTCCGCTTGCTCAAGAGGTGCGAGCGGCGCGCCTCACCCAGAGTCGGACTGCTCTTATGGGAGCGGCCGGTGATACGACCTACACGGTTGCGATCTTAAGATCCCGCAGCGGAAAAGAAGAACTCATTCAAGGCGATATGAGGACGCGCCTCGCTCCAGGAGACATCATTGAGGTGCGGCAACAAGGATCTGGAGGTCCTGCACCTCCATCGCTGATCGGTAGCCTGGTTGTCCAGGCCCAGAATGCTGCAACGAAACCGGTCGAAGAGGCCCCCGTTGGGGAAACGCAATAGCAGTTCGGACCTTTGGCATCATTGCTCGCGCTGCAGAGCATGCGCCTAATCCTTCAGGAGGCATCAGATAGCTCTTTATTCAGTTGGAAGTCGAGCTGCTGCTGACTAATCTCCGCAAAGCTTAATAATCATTGGCGGAGCTGGTCTTGTGAACGATGATACTTCCGGCAGGCAGAACATGCGGGCTGCCGTCGATCAGCTCACCAACGGTCCAGGCGTCTCTCATATCGATGATTCCGATCCAGCAGCTCCTTACTATCGGCTGCTCGCGAAGATGCGGACACCTCTGACACTGCGTGACATCATGATCCGGCCTGTCCGGAGCGGCTATATCAGCGAGGACATCAATCCTGCGGATCTGCCTCCGAGTGCCGACGAGCTCTATCCGCAAGTCACTGTTTCGCAGATCTACGTGCCTTCATCTCTCGGGCCCATTCGCTGCCAGGTCTATAGACCTGCGGGCGCCGAACTGCTTCCGATCATGCTGTATGCGCATGGAGGCGGCTTTACCGTCGGTCGCTCAGAAGACACCGCATATATCACCAGCCGCATAGCGTGGGAGGGCAGGGTGGTCGTGGTGAGCGTCAACTATCGGTTGGCGCCGGAATGGCCGTTCCCTGCAGGTCTCGAGGATTGCTGCACTGTCTTCCGCTGGCTGCGCAAGCACGGAGGCGAACTCGGAGGCTTTCCCTCCTGGATAGCGGTGGCAGGAGATTCTGCCGGCGGGAATATGGCAGCTGCTCTGCCGATAAAGCTGCGCGATGAGGGCAATGCCCCACCTGAGGCTGCCGTCCTGATGTGCCCGATTACGGATTTCCATGTAGAAGAGTACGACTCCTTCGAGCGTCTCGCGCCGCTCGGGATTATCTATGACACAGCCTTCGTCGGTTACATTCGCGGCGCCTATGTCGTCCATGGCAGGAACTGGTCTCACCCTCACGTGAGTCCATCCCGCGCGGATCTTGCCGGTTACCCTCCTACGATCATCATCTCCGGCTCGGCTGACCCGATAGTCGATGACAATCGTTCCTTCGTAAGAAAGTTGCAGGACAGCGGCAGGGAAGTCGTTCACTTCGTGCGGGAAGGAATGCCTCATGGTTATTACTTCTTCCCAGGTCTGTTGAAGGAGGGAGATGAGGCTTTCGAAGCCATCGCCAGTTTCCTGACCGCGCAGACGGCAAATCGTTAACTTATCGCACCACCCTTACAATGAAGCAGATTTATCTATGGCGCTCTCGCTGAAATCGCTTGCCCTTGCGGCCGCTGGAGTTTCTCTGGCATCGTCCAGCTTCGCACAGGAGCGGCAACTGAGTTTGATCCAGTCCGAGACGACGCGAGGCGAGGTGCTGGAACAGCAGGACCGGAAGCACCGCCGTATCGAGGCGAGGAATATGCGCGCTCAGAAAAGCATCTGCGAGAATGGATGCAGGGATTCGGGACTGGGGCGGAGGACGCAGCCGGCCGATCCGTTTGAGCAGCTGCCCAGTTGGGACGATCCTCCCGTCGTGGAGACGCAATCATCGGACGAGTGACGACGGGCGACCCATGACGAACAGATGCAGTCTCCTGCGCGGCTACATGAGTGTCGTCGCTATGCCCCAGGCGCAGAGAGCAAGCCCGCCGATCAGTCCCACCCACCGCAGCACGTGCGCCGCGCTGTCGTTAGCGGGGGTTGTTTCATGAACTTCAAGGAGACGTTCGCTTTCGTCATGCACGTCGCGCTCCTGTCGTTTCGGACATCTGGCGGCAGACGCTTCACCTCTTCGCGTATCGCTCCATCTACGACAGAAGGACTTCGCTCAATAAGGTTGGCTGTCATCCTTAGTGGACGGTATCCTCTTCCAACCAGCAGAACCGCTCCTTGAACGCTTCCAGATGACCGAAGCTTAAGGTCGCCTCGGTGGGCAGAGCTCTTTCCGGTACAACATCGAAGCCTTTGAAGAGAGCGAGATGGTCTTCCGTCGGCAGGCTCAGGTAGACGTCGGACCGACCGTCATTCGGGCGAGGCGTTGAAACCATGAGCATATCGAAAGGCAAACCTAAGCTGTTCGAGAGCTGATTATACTGTTGCTTCAACTGCGCCCATTCAGAGCTGTTGGCGTTCTTTCTGACCCAGATCATTGTGGCCTCTAGTCCGTCTGCAATATCTCCTGTCATATTCATACCCATGTCTGATGCCTTGGGCATGATTTCATAAGGGGTACTTCACGAGAACGAAGCCGCACCGCGAGCCTTCGAGCTTCAGCGTTTCTCCGTCAGGAGCGCCTGGGGGCAATCGATGAGGTTGCCGGCACGTCGAGGATTTGAGCATCCGGTTCGGGCCTGGGATCATCAAGCCCATAAACATCTTTCCTGAAATGTACTGTGCCATCCTTGGTGGCATACCCGGTGAGGTACACCCAGGTGACCAGGACCGGCTTCTCAAGTCTGATGTCTTGTCGAACTGTCGAGGAAATTGCAGTCTCGATTGCGGCTTTCGTCCAACCGCCTGCGGGGCCCGATGTGTCGCGCAGCAACCACTCCGCAAAGCTGGCGATATCCGCGACACGAACACAGCCCGATGAATGGAAGCGTGAATCCTGCGCAAAGAGCCGCTTCGTAGGCGTGTCGTGCATATAGACCGCTTCCTTATTCGGCATGTCGATGCGGATCTGGCCGAGTGAGTTGAGCACACCCGGATCCTGCCGCAGGGTATAGCTGGCCACCTTCTGGGTCGACCAGTCGAGAGACTGCGGATCGATCTCCTGCCCCTTCGCGTCCAGAATGCGAATCTTCATCTTGTCGAGATAGGAAGGATCCCTGCGCACATGCGGAATGATATCCTTCTTGATCAGAGATACTGGAACCGTCCATGTCGGGTTGAGATTGACGGCGGAAATGCGGGTTTCGAGCGTCGGGGAGGGTCTGTCAGCTTTTCCCACGATCGCGACGTAGCGCCTCGAAACCTGGCCACTCTCGACGGCCTCGACCGTGGCGGAAGGAATATTGACCACGACATAGCGTTCGCCGAATGGGAAAGTCGTGCCCATCAGTCTCTGGGCTGATGTGGCGAGCTGCCGGTGTCGGGTGAGCGCAGACACGTTCAACGCCTCAAGGGTCTTTTCACGCATAGCGCCGGACTCGGGTAAGCCATGACGCGCTTGGAACCGCTTGATGGCTGCTGTAAGCTCGGCGTCGACAACATCGCTGCCGATCTTGTCAGATGGCAGGTCTCCCTCGAGTGAAAGTCGTTTGCGGAGAACGGCGACCAGGGGATGCTTGTCCCCGCTCTGCAGGACCGTGTTGGGGGGCAAGACCGGCCAACCGCCTGCTTCGGCGATGCGCTTGTATGTCCATGCTGCCCGCATCGTATTGATGAAGGTTGTCGCATCTAGAGTCGGGCGAGGATCCTGTGAAATCGAGACAGGAGCAGGAATTGGCCTGCTCCTGTCGGGCGCTTGAACTTCCCGCACCGCTACGGAAGTAGGCAAGACGGATTCCTGCGGTGCAGCGGCTGGCGTGCTCTCACGGGAGAGGGCAGGTGCTGCCATGAAACAGGTGCAGCATAGAAAACTTGAAACCAGAACATGATGAAATTTCATTATAATGACCCTGCGTCACCGTCCGACTATGGCTGACGAGGGTTTATAAAACGCTGCGATATTCCGTGAGGTGCTCCAAGGATTAAAGAACTTCCTCTATCCTCCGCCTGATGTCGTTGAGAGACGCCATGCAGTACTCTCCGAACCGCCTCGCCAAATCGGGATACTGCCTGTTCGCCGGTCTGTATATTCCAATTACATATGGAATGGACACCGACAGGCGGCGCAGTTCTATATCTTTATCCAGGGAATAAAGTGCGCTGATTGGATTGATGATGGAAACCCCAAGGCCTTGGGAGACGAGGGAGCAGATAGAGGTAGCTGTGGTCGCTTCGACACGCAGGCGCCGAGTGACAGCATGCTGCTGGAAAATGTCATCGACCGTTCTCCGGTAAGCGTCGTCTGCAGAAAAATAGATGAAATCTTCGCCTTCGAAGTCGCACGGCTCAAGAACGGCTTTCCTGGTCAAAGGATGACCTTTCGGCAGAATGCAGAGCTCCTCGCCAACGTCGATAATGGTGGATTCTATTCCTTCCAAAGCTGGGGCAGCCTCAAGGATACCGATGTCGTAGTGGCCAGTGGAAAGGCCGGTTGCGATTGCCCCCTGCTCGACGGAGTGGATGCTGAGACGAAGGGCGTCGTGACTGCCGAGAAAACTGCGGCACACGGGAGGAAGCAATGTGGAGCCGTAAGCCGGTAGACAGGCGATTTTGATGTGCGCGGAGGCATTCGCACGGATGGCATCGGCGGTGCGAGTTATTTCCTCGAGCCCTACGAAAGAGCGTCTTACCTCAGCGTGCAATGAGAGCGCGGCCTCGGTTGGAAGAAGGCGTCTGCCTTTGCGGGTGAAGAGTGGGAAGCCGACGAGTCTCTCAAGCTCCTTCAGTTCCCGGCTCACGGTAGGCTGAGACGTACGCAGGAGATTGGCCGCCTGAGTGGCGCCACCCGCCGACATAACGGCATGAAAAACCTCTACGTGACGGAGAGATAATGTCACAGTTCCCTCTATCCATATCAAAAATGGATCGATTGAGTGAAAGATGATATTTGGAGAATTCTTTCTCGTTTGTCACCATCCGCGAAAATGAGTTCCGAAGAAACTCGGGTTGGCGCAACAAAGTGTCGCTTGGGTTCGGGGCACCGCACTTGTTCGTGTGGCTGATATAAGGGGATGGGCGGAGATGGGACGGCGCGTTCTGGTTGCAGAATTCATGCATGAGACGAACACGTTCAGTGTTCAGCTGACGGACGAGAAAGCTTTCAAGAACTCCAGCTAC
Organism: Microvirga sp. GCM10011540; assembly: GCF_042650665.1. Taxonomy (NCBI): domain Bacteria; kingdom Pseudomonadati; phylum Pseudomonadota; class Alphaproteobacteria; order Hyphomicrobiales; family Methylobacteriaceae; genus Microvirga; species Microvirga sp. GCM10011540. Next base: position 49,613 of record NZ_JBHSBQ010000142.1, read on the forward strand.
TATCTTGGCGACGAAATCCTGCCGGCATTTCGTGGGACGCGGACATCCATCGGTGCGGCCCTTGAAGCGGCGGAGAAGTTCGGGTGGGACGTCGTTCACCCAATCGCTGCTTCGGCCAATCCATCTGGCAGGGTGACCGACGAGTGTTTCGAAGCCCTGACGAAGCGAATTTTGGATGCTTGCGATGGCATGGACGGAATTCTGCTTCACCTTCATGGCTCGATGTCCACTCAAAGCCACGATGATGGCGAGGGTGAGTTGCTCGCCCGCATCCGGTCGCGTGTCGGGCCTGACGTGCCCGTTATCGCCGTGCTCGACCTCCATGCGACCGTGACGCAGCGAATGGCCGACAATGCAAACTCGCTGATTTCATACCGGACCTATCCCCACATCGATCAGTACGAACGAACTTGGCAGGCTGCGGAGCTTCTGGAGAAGGCCATGGCAGGTGTAGTAACGCCTCGAGTGGCTCTTGCCCGCCGCCCCATCCTGTATGCCCTGGATGGAGGGCGCACCACGTCCCCTCCCATGATGGAACTGCTCCGAAGAGGTGACCAGATAGAGGTATCAGGAAAGGCTCTTGTCGTCAGCGTCCAAGCCGGATTCTCCTCTGCCGACGTTCACGACATCGGACCGTCCATTGCCGTCACTGGCAATGATCGAGCCTCGGCCCAGGTAATCGCCGAGGAGCTCATGGACTATGCCTGGGAGCAGAGAACATTCTCGTCGATCCATTTCACGCCACTCGCTGAGGCCATCGCCAAGGCGAAAGCCGAAGAGGCTGGAGCCGTAAAGCCTCTGATCATTGCAGATTACTCCGACAATCCCGGCTCCGGCGCTTATGGGGATGCCACCGCTCTTCTCAAGGCCGTGCTCGAGGCGGATCTCCAGAATGTCGGATTCCATGCCATCTGCGATCCCGAGGCGGTGCTGCAGGCGCAGGCGGCTGGGGTTGGCAATCGGGTGACGCTCGAACTGGGAGGAAAGACCGATCCGACGATGGGAGGAGGTCCTCTCAAGATCACCGGCCATGTCGCTGCAATCACCGATGGATCCTTCATCGCCTACGGCCCGATGGGGGGCGGTGCCCGTCGCAATTATGGTCTGAGCCTTTTGCTCCGGGTCGGCGGAGTGGAAATCATCGTGATCAGTCATAACGGTCAAGCCACTGACCTTGGGCAGTTCACGTCCCTCGGAGTCGATCCAACTCGAAAATCGACCCTCATCGTGAAGTCGATGCAGCACTTCCGTGCAGCCTTCGAGCCGATTGCGCGAGAGGTCCTTGAAGTCGATACCGGTGCGTTGTCGACGCGCAATTTCAAGGATCGCCCCTACAAGAACATCAGACGTCCGATTTGGCCTCTGGACGCCATTTGAGGACATCTTGCCGTAGACTGCCGGAAGGAAGCATCATTCTCCGGCCGACGTCAGTAACCAGGAAGCTTGCATGAATATCGCTGTTAGCCAGTCCCTCGCATCCGATCGGTCGGGAGAAGCAACTGCTCGCCCAATCGCGGACATCATACTCAGAAACGGTCCGATCTGGTGCGGCCGAAATGAGGGTGTCGTTGAGGCGGTCGCAATTTGGCAGGACCGGATTCTGGCGTCCGGGCGCGATGCTGACATCGCCAGTCTAGCCGGCCCGGCAACGCGGATAATCGACCTGAAAGGTCGTCTCGCCACACCCGGACTAAACGACTCGCATCTCCACCTGATCTCCCTCGGAATGATGATGGACTGGGTGGATGCAAAGCCAACCACCGCACCGACGCTTGAATCGCTTCTTTCCGCGATCAAGGAGCGGGCTTCGAAGACACGTCCCGGCGAATGGATCCTCGCCCGCGGGTACGATCAGACGAAGCTCGATGTAGAGCGCCATCCCCATCGGAGCGAACTCGATCAGGCGGCTCCAGACCATCCTGTGATGCTGGTACGCACCTGCGGACATATCTCGATCTGCAATTCCAAGGCCTTGGAATTGGCAGGAATCGATGAGAGTTCGCCGACGCCTCCGGGAGGTCTGATCGAGCAGCAGAATGGCCGCCTCACAGGGTTGCTGGCGGAGAACGCCCGTGCGCCTGTTTGGGCAGTCATTCCTCCGCCAACGCAGGACGAACTCGTCGCCGCCATCGAGCGAGGTGGCCGTCACCTCTTGTCGTACGGCATCACCAGCTGCATGGATGCGGCTGTCGGACAACGGGGCGGTTTCGGCGAGATTGCGGCTTACCACAGAGCAAAACGCGAAGGCCGGCTTCCCGTCCGTACCTGGCTGGCGCTGCTGGGCGATCCTGACAAGACGATCGTTCCGCAATGCTATGAAGCTGGACTGATCTCGGGTACGGGAGATGACATGCTGATGGTCGGAGCCATCAAGTTCTTCCTCGATGGTTCCGCCGGCGGCCGCACTGCTTGGATGTCGAAGCCCTACCTGGGCGAGGATGCCACGACCGGTGTTCAGATGATGTCCGACGACGAACTGAATGAACTTGTCATGGACGCTCACGCCAAGGGGTATCAACTAGCCTGTCATGCCATTGGAGATGCGGCGATCGAGCAGTTGATCACCGCCTATGAGCGAGCTCTTGCCGCGTTTCCCGACCCGAACAGGCGTCACCGGATTGAGCACTCCGGATTCTCCACGCCGGAGCAGCACGACCGGATGGTGAAAGCTGGTATCTATCCATGCCCGCAACAGGTATTCGTCTATGACTTCGGAGACGCCTATGTTTCCGTGCTCGGCGAAGAGCGGGGATTGAAGAGCTATCCGTTCAAGACGTGGATCGATCTCGGCCTGAAGCCTGCAACCGGCAGCGATGCGCCGGTCTGCGAACCTGATCCGTTCCCGAATTTCTATGCAATGCTGACACGCAAGACATGGAAGGGAACAGTGATGGATGTGAGCGAGTGCATCTCGATAGAGGAGGCGCTTCAGGCTTACACCGAGTATGGCGCATTCTCGCAGAAGATGGAGAACGTGAAAGGGCGCCTGGTGCCGGGTCAGTTGGCGGACATCGCAGTCTTCTCGCGAAATCTTCTGACCGCCTCGCCAGAGGATATTCTTGACAACACCCAATGCGATCTTACGATCCGAGGAGGTTCGATCGTTCATGATCGTCTCGGCGTCTCTTAGAACATAAAGGGGAACGCGCCTGGACGTCGAACTGCATCGACGGGTGTATGAACTATTTGCGGGCCGGCATATCGCCGGCACGTCCGCAGATGTCACAGCTTTGGAGGATCAGCCGTGCTCAAGAAATTCGTCATCACCACAGCGCTAGCTCTTACCATGAGTACCGGCGCCTATGCCGAAACACCACGTCAGGGCGGTACGATCCGCTTCACGGCACCGTATGGATCGAGCTTCGCGAACCTCGACATCCACACGTCCAATCGGGCTCAGGACGAGATCTGGGCGAAGGCCATCCACCGGGCGCTCTACAACTGGGACGCAAACGCCAATAAGCCGGTTCTCGAACTGGCGAAGGAGGTCACGGTTTCAGGCGACGGTCTCGTGCATACCTTCAAGCTGCGAGACGACGCATTCTTTCATCACGGGCGTAAAATGACCGCCGACGATGTCATCTGGACCTTCACCAGATTGATGGATGGCGCAAAGGCCTATCCCGGCGCGCGCTACGTGCGCATCATCAAGGGTGCCATCGACGTCGAGAAGGGGCAGGCGAAGGAAATCTCCGGTCTCAAGAAGATCGACGACTTCACCATCGAAATGACCCTGACCGAAAAGGTTGATCCTGGCTTCAATTTCTATCAGGCCATGACCTCCATCTATCCTGCGGACGAGGCAGGCAAGGACAGTTTCAACTCCAAGCCTATCGGGTTGGGGCCCTACAAGTTCGTCGAGTACGTCCCCGGATCGCGCTTGGTCGCGGAGCGCTGGGAGAAGTTCTATAAGCCCGGCAAGCCTCATGCCGACAGGGTGACGATCTCGATCATGGGCGAAGCTTCGGCACGTGACGTCGCATTCCGGAACAAGGAGATCGACGCGTCGATCCTCGGGCCAACCCAGTATGTCGCCTACAAGGCGGATCCGGAACTCTCGAAGGGCATTCTCGAGGTTCCCGAGGTCTATACCCGCATCATGGGAATGAACCCGAACTTCAAGCCATTCTCCGATAAGCGTGTCCGTCAGGCCATCAATCACGCCATTGATGCGGACCTCATCATCAAGCGGCTCGTGAAGGACAAGGCCTACCGCGCGACGAGCTGGCTTCCGATCTCATCGCCGGCATACGACAAGGATATGAAGCCTTACGCCTACGACCCTGAGAAGGCGAAGAAGCTGCTCGCGGAGGCGGGGTATCCGGAAGGCTTCGAGTTCGAATGGACGGCAACATCGAATGAGAGCTGGGGAATTCCGATCGTCGAAGCCGTCATTCCCATGCTCGAAAAGGTGGGAGTCAAGGTCAAGATCAAGCCGGTCGAGGGCACCGTGCTGTCGGAGGTGGCACGTAGCGGCGATTACCAGGCCTTCATCTGGTCTAACACCTCGGGTCCGGACCCTCTGACCTCGCTCAAGTGCTTCCACTCGGCGACGCCGCAAACGGCCTGTAACTACACCCAGTTCAAGAATGCCGAGTTCGACAAGCTTCTCGATGAAGCGGCCGCGACGGACGATGCCACAAAGCGGATCGAGAACTTGAAGAAGGCTAACGCGATCCTCCGTGAAGAAGCGCCTATGTGGTGGTTCAACTACAACAAGGCTGTCATGGCGTATCAGCCTTGGATCAAGGGATTGCAGCCGAACGCAACCGAACTGGCGATCCAGAACTACGAGGACATCTGGGTCGAGGCGTCCTCGCCAGCCGCAAAGTAAGCGGCAGGTTTCGCAAGCACTCACAGTAAACTGCAGATCCTGACGCTCTGGGACCAAACACCAGAGCGTCAGGCCGGAGCGTTGTATGCTGTCTTTCATCGTGCGGCGATTGCTGCAGACATTGCCTATCATTCTGGCTGTTGCAGCTCTGATCTTCGTGATGTTCAGTGTCATTCCGGGCACTTTCGCATCGAGCATGAGCGACGACGGACGGAGTGTCCTGGACGCCGAAGTCATGACGCGGATGAACAAGGAGTTCGGTCTCGACGATCCGGTTTACGTCCGCTTCGGCAAGTACATCGCCCAGTTGGCGACGTTCGATCTAGGAACCTCTTTCAGGACGCGCCAGCCGGTCGCGGATGTCATTGCCGAGCGCCTTTGGCCTACCGCTCAGCTTGCGATTGCATCCATGTTGTTCGCGATAGCCGTCGGAGTGCCGTTGGGGTTCATCGCAGCCCTGCGGCCCGGCGGATGGATCGATACACTTTCCATGATCGGTGCCGTGTCGGGATTGTCACTTCCGAAGTTCTGGCTTGGCCTGATGCTGATGTATCTCTTCGCGCTCGTGCTTGGTTGGCTGCCGAGCTTCGGCTATGGAGACGGCAGCATCCGCTATCTGATCTTGCCTGCCGTCGCCCTTGGTGTCGCGCCATTGGCGCTTCTGGCGCGCACGACGCGGGCTGCGGTGCTTGAAATCATGAACGCCGATTTCGTCCGCACGGCTCGCGCCAAAGGAATGAGCGAGAGCAAGGTCGTGCGATGGCATCTTACCCGGAACACCCTTGTGATCGTACTGACGACGATCGGTCTTCAGTTCGGTACCGTTATCGGTCAGGCTGTGGTCGTCGAGAAGCTGTTCTCCTGGCCTGGACTCGGTTCGTTGCTGGTCGACAGCGTCACTCTGCGGGACATCCCCGTCGTTCAGGGTTCGATTCTCGTGATCGTCCTGCTGTTCCTTCTCATCAACATGCTCGTCGATGTGCTTTGTGCCATCATCGATCCGCGCATCAAGTATACCTGAGGCTATGACATGAAGCTCAGAGCCAACCTCCTGATTGGAGGCGTGCTTTTCGCCGGTGTAGTCATTGCCGGAATCTTCGCTCCCTGGCTGGCTCACACCGACCCAGTGATGGATGCCAATCTGATGTATGCGGAGGAGCCGCCTGGCCAGGAATTCTGGTTCGGCACCGATGCCCAAGGTCGCGATATCTATAGTCGTGTTCTCTACGGAGCTCGTATTTCGCTCACGGTCGGCATCGTGTCGCAGCTCATCAATACCGTCATCGGCGTGTGCCTCGGTCTTTCCGCCGGCTACTGGGGTGGCTGGTGGGACGACTTTGTGAATGGCCTGACCAACATGATGCTGGCCATTCCCTCCCTGATCTTCGCTCTTGCAATCATGGCGATCCTGAACCCTGGATTGACGAGCTTGCTGATCGCGCTCGGCCTCACGAACTGGTCGTTTACCTGCCGGCTCGCGCGCGCATCGGCTCTCTCGCTGAAGAGCCAAGGCTATGTGCAGGCGGCAAAGGTGCTGGGATATGGTGATCTGCGCATCATGCTGACGCAGCTCCTGCCCAATATGCTCGGTCCCATCATCGTCATCGGCACTCTCGGCATGGGCGGTGCGGTGCTCGCCGAAGCTGCGCTGTCCTTCCTTGGCCTCGGCATCCGCCCACCTTACCCCAGCTGGGGCAGCATGTTGTCGGACGCCCGGGACCAGATCACTACGGCCCCATGGATCTCTATTTTCCCCGGGCTCGCGATTTTCATGACCGTCTTGGGCTTGAACCTGCTGGGTGACGGGCTGCGCGATATCCTCGATCCTCAAGCGAGGGCACGGCGCGCATGACGGCTAAACCCCTTCTCGAGGTTGAGAACCTCAGGATCGATCTTGCTCTCGGCAACAAGAAGTTTGCCGCCGTGCAGGATGTCTCCTTCACGATCGGGCATGGTGAAACGCTGGGGCTCGTCGGTGAGTCTGGCTGCGGCAAAAGCATCACCGCTCTGGCGCTCATCGGCCTCCTGCGTGATCCGCTCGCCATCGGTGGTGGAACCATTCGCTTCGATGGGCGCGAGATCCAAAGCCTTTCAGCTTCCGAGATGCGGAAACTGCGTGGCAATCGCATTTCGATGATCTTTCAGGAGCCGATGACGGCGCTCAACCCCCTGTCTCCCGTGGGGAGGCAGATCGCGGAAATGTTCGTGCTGCACAAAGGGGCCAGCTGGCGGGAGGCCGAGCGGCTCGCTGTCGAGGCGCTGGCAAGCGTGCGGGTTCCGGCACCGGACCGGAGGGTCAAAGACTACCCTCATCAACTGTCCGGCGGCATGCGCCAGCGGGTCATGATTGCGATTGCCTTGGCCTGCGGGCCGGATCTTCTGCTCGCGGACGAGCCGACGACAGCCCTGGACGTGACGGTTCAGGCCGAGATACTCGACCTTATCCGTGACCTGTCCGCCGCCAAGGGAACGGCGGTGCTGATGATCAGCCACGATCTGGGCCTGATCGCGAATATGTGTCGCCGGGTCGGAGTCATGTACGCGGGAAAGCTCGTTGAGGAACGTGCTGCCGAGGATGTGTTCCGGGCTCCGAGCCACCCTTACACAAGTGGGCTCGTAGCCTCCCTGCCGCTGCTCGGTGCAAGGTCCCGGCATGGCCGGCAACGGCTCAAGGAAATTTCTGGCGTCGTTCCACCCGTTGCGGCATTTCCGACCGGGTGTCGCTTCAATCCCCGCTGCTACGCGGCCAGTGATATCTGCAGAGCCAACGATCCTGCAGCGACCCCACTGAACAGTGGCGGTTTCGTACGGTGCCACCATCATGAATGAAAACACTGGTGATACGATCCTGAGGATTGAGGATCTCGCGGTCCACTTTCCGCTTGGCGGCGGCTTGTTCGGCGGACCGAGGCGGCTCCTGCATGCAGTAGATGGCGTCGATCTGGAGTTGAAGCGCGGCGAGTGCCTTGGCCTTGTCGGAGAGTCCGGTTGCGGAAAATCGACCCTTGCGCTGTCCATTCTGGGACTTCAGGCGCCGACCCGTGGGCGGATCATCCTTGATGGTCAAGATGTTTCAGGAGCGAGTGCGGGGCGGAAGGCGAGGGCGCGCATTGCCCAAATGGTGTTCCAGGATCCGTATTCATCGCTCAATCCCCGTCAGACAGTACGCAGGACCCTCGAAGCTCCCCTCCGCCTCCACGGCATTTCGGCATCAAGCGAGATCGAGGGGCGCGTGGCCGATATTCTCAAGCGGGTCGGTTTGAGGCCGGAGCATGCCGAAAGGTATCCGCATGAGTTCTCGGGAGGGCAGCGTCAGCGCATCGGCATCGCGCGCGCGCTGATCCTGGAGCCGAAGATCATCATCCTGGACGAGCCGGTATCTGCACTCGACGTCTCCATTCGGGCGCAGATCATCAACCTGCTGCTGGAGCTCAAGGAAACGCTTGGCCTCTCCTACATCATGATCAGCCACGATCTCGGTGTGGTCGAACACATGAGCGACCGTGTCGCTGTCATGTATCTCGGTCGTATCGTAGAGACGGGAGGCTGGGAGGAAATCTTCACGAATCCGCAGCATCCGTACACGCGGGCCCTCATTTCGGCGATTCCAGACCCGTTCAGACGCAGCAGGGGAGCGAAGATCACGGGTGAGATTCCAAACCCGCTCGACCTCCCTACCGGTTGCAGCTTCCACCCACGCTGCCCTGAGGCGCGGGATATTTGCCGCGCGCCCTCAACACCCGAGTTTCGCCAAGTTGGGAAAGGGCATCTTGTCCGGTGCCGACGTGTTGGCGAAATCGGGATGCCGGAGAAGGCGCTGCTCGCGTGAGACTGAAAGGCAAGAGCCGGCTGCATGACGGCAGGTGGTGGAAGTTGCTCTTCAAGAGAGACCTGCGATGACGCGCATTCCAAGGATTCATGTTCGTGCTCCTCGTTATGGGGAGGCGCCTCACCTCGCTACGCTTACAATCGGGGACTGGACCATCCCGTGCACCATCGGATCTGAAGCGCTCGTTCAGGCCTCGTTGAAGCGCGAGGGCGACAAGCGGACGCCCATCGGTGTCTTCCCGCTCCGCTATGGGCTTTTCGACCAGACTACGCTGCCCGACTTTCCGCGCGATCTCGCGTTTCCCTTCGTGCCCTTGTCGGACGATATGGTCTGGGAAGAGGAGGGGCCCGACTATAACCGGCTCGTCTTCTCGCCGAACGATGAACGCATGAACGAGAGGTTGGTCCGGCACCGGAGCGAGCGTCTTTTCGACGTGATCGTGCCGATAGGTTTCAACGACTCCATTCCTGAATTCGGGCGCGGTAGCGCCATTTTCATCCATGCTGCCCGGTCCGATATGAGCGGCACCGCGGGATGCGTCGGCGTTCCCCGGGAAAAGATGCTCGACTTTGCTCGGCGGCTGGAGCCCGGGATGGTCATCGATATCGATTTCGCTGAGACAACGGCGCTCCCAGCCTCCGATCCGGAGGGGCCATTGGAGACGGTGCGCTTCATCGGCATTCAGCCTGGTCCGAAACTCCTCGTGACGGGTGCGGTCCACGGCAACGAGCCGTGCGGGACACAGGCCATTCTGCGTGCGATTTCCGATTGCCGCACTGGAAAGCTGGCAATCCGCAGGGGCGAAGTGACGTTCCTGCCGGTCGCCAATCTGAAGGCCTATCGCCAGCGAACCAGGGAAGGCGACCGGAACCTGAACCGCGATCTGCGCGAGAAGACGATCCCCGAGGATTATGAAGACCGTATCGGCAATCGCCTCTGTGCACTTTTGCGGGAGAATGAGGTTCTGCTCGATATCCACTCGTTCAGAGGTGCCGGCGAACCATTTGTTTTTGCCGGGCCGCTCAATAATTCCGGTCCTGTGGAGCCATTTCGGTTCGCGGAGGCTGAAGGTGAGCTCGCTGCGAGGCTTGGAACGACGGTCGTCATCCATGGCTGGCTTGAAGTGTACGGGCGTTTCCTGAAGGAACGCATTCGGCTTGGCTATTCCAACAGGGCCAGTTCCGAAGGTGTCGGCACGACGGAATACATGCGCTTTTCGGGCGGTTATGGCGTGACATTGGAATGCGGTTCGCATGACGATCCCAAGGCGGTCGAGGTTGGCTATTCGGCCATCGTCAACGCCCTAGCCCATCTCGGCCTCGTCGATGCGCCCGTCCCTAAGGTCACGGCGAGCACTGTCATCCAGATCGTCGACGTTCTGATTTGCGAGGCCGAAGGGGATCGGCTTGAGGGGAATTGGAGGACAGGGGACGCAATAGCGGAGGGGCAAGCCTTGGTCAGAAGGGGCGCGGGGGAGGTTCTGACGGCGCCGCGTGACGGGTTCATTATCTTTCCGAACGCGAGCGCCAAGCCCGGGGACGGCTTGTGCTATTTCGGCGTGGCGAGCTCCCGCGTTCTGGCCTCATAGGCGCTGAGCTCCTGGAAACGGCACTTCCTTTCGCCCACCTGTGGCAATACGGCATTTAGGTATATATCCCTCTGCGCCGAAGGGTAACCGTGCCATTTCGCCGTACTGCGGCATTTCGCAAAACAGACTAGAGAGCGTCTCAGGGACAGTAAGTCCATACCTGCGCTTTGGGGGCTCGGCCTGTGACCATCGTTCTGGAAAAAATAAGAAGAACGCTTCGCCAGAGAAGCGTGGCCGTTTGTTCAGCAATTCTTGTCGCTCTTGCAGTCGTAACTGCGATTGTTGCACCTCGAATGATGTCGGATCCGGTTGCCGAGATCACTTATTCCGAGTTCGCACGGGACCTGGGCCTTGGAAAGGTCGAACGGGTGCTGATCGAGGAGGGCGGCTTTACCGTTCATCTCTCCGATGAAGAAGCCTTCGTGCGCCTCCCCGGTGAGCTCCTGAGCGCCTCCTACCTTGACCGCCTGGCATCGTCCGGCGTGGAGGTGGATTTCGCGAAGCCTGGGATCGATGCATCCGGTATCGCAGGCTTCGTCGTCCCTCTGGTCCTGGTGGTGGCGGTTCTTGCGCTACTCGCCGTCCAGACGGACTTCAACCCGGCGGCCCGGTGGCCCCGTGTGATCAGGAACATTCCCGATCGCTTCGACGATGTGGCAGGGCAGAACGAGCCGAAGGCGGAATTGCAGGAAGTCATTGCCTTTCTGCGGGACTCGGAGGCTTTCACGAAGGTGGGCGCCCGCATTCCGCGAGGCCTTCTTATGGTCGGCCCTCCTGGGACAGGCAAAACACTCATCGCAAAGGCGTTGGCCGGCGAGGCGGGTGTCTCGTTCTTGGCCGTTTCTGGCAGCGATTTCTCGGCCCCACTCATCGGCATCGCCAAGAGCCGCGTTTCGAAGCTGTTCCAGCAAGCACGCAAGCGGGCCCCGTGTCTGATCTTCATCGACGAGATTGATGCCATCGGGCGCAAGCGTGGGGGAGGGGGATCCGCTGCCGACCGCGAGTTCGAGTCGACCCTGAATCAACTCCTTGTCGAGATGGACGGGTTCAACACGACGGCTGGAGTCATCGTCATCGGGGCGACCAACCGTGTTGATGTGCTCGATCCGGCCCTTCTGCGTCCTGGCCGCTTCGACCGCCAGGTTCATATCGGCCTTCCCGATATTGCGGGAAGAGAGGCGATTCTTCAGGTTCACGCCCGAAAAGTAACACTCGCAGAGAGTGTCGACCTGAGCTCCATTGCCAAGGGTACGCCCGGCTTCTCCGGTGCCGACCTCGGCAATCTGCTGAACGAGGCCGCCATTTTCGCTGCACGTGAAGGTAACCTCGCCATCACTCGTGAAAATCTGGAGGCGGCCCGCAACAAGGTCATCATGGGCCTGGAGAGGCGATCCCTCGCCGTCACCCACGAGGAGCGCAGGCTCGTCGCCGTGCACGAGGCGGGCCACGCCCTCTGTGCCTGCCTGACGCCTGGATCCGACAAGGTTCATAGCGCAACCATCGTGCCTCATGGGCAGGCTCTAGGTCTGGTCATGCGCCTGCCGGATCATGACCGTCACTGCATTCCTGTCGAGAAGCTCGAGGCGGATCTGATCGTTGCTATGGGCGGCCGGGCTGCCGAGGAACTCGTGTTCGGCCCCAAGAGGGTTACGACCGGCGCGGCCAGCGATATTGCTCATGCTACGGACATTGCGCGAAGAATGGTCACCGAATGGGGTATGAGCTCTGCCATTGGCATGGTTCGGGTTTCGCGATCGAACGACAGCTTTCCCCCAGAGGTGGAGCGCGAAATCCGCCGGATCATTGAAGAGATGTATGCTGCCGCCAAAACGTGCATCGAGCACAATCGAGGCGCGCTGGACACTCTTGTGGAGGCGCTGCTGGAGCGCGAAACGATTGATGGCGATGAGGTTCGCCGCATCGTTTCTCTGGCGGACGAGCGGATGGCCGCTTAAGCCTCCGCAAAGACGCGCCCTTAGATGGCGCAACAGACGAGCAGACCATATTGCTTCACCGCGCGGGGCGGAACATATTCCGTCCGCGCTCGTTGACGCCCAAGTGTCTTGTTTTTGAGCGCCCGCTTCTTTTCTGGGCAATAAGCCACTTCGTTTGGCCAGCTCCTGGCAAAGCCTGCCGATTTACGGCCGGGCCTTCCATCGAAACTCATACTGGCACGTTTCTTGCTTATGTCCTTTGGGGCTGCACGCGGTGCAGCGCACGCAAGGGAGAGGCTGATGTCGGTATGGAATTTGACTCGACGCAACATGTTGGCGCTGGCGGCAGCCGCGCTCGTATCGGGAGGCACAGTCGGCTCCGCGACGGCGCAGGAGACGATCAAGGTCGGCGTCCTGCATTCGTTGTCGGGGACGATGGCAATCAGCGAGACGACGCTCAAGGACGTCATGCTGATGCTCATCGAGGAGCAGAACAGGAAGGGCGGCCTCCTCGGCAAGAAGCTGGAGGCTGTCGTCGTCGATCCGGCGTCGAATTGGCCGCTCTTTGCCGAGAAGGCTCGCGAGCTCATCAGCAATGAAAAGGTTGCGGCCGTGTTCGGCTGCTGGACCTCCGTCTCCCGCAAATCCGTGCTCCCCGTTTTCAAGGAACTCAACAGCATCCTCTTCTATCCGGTGCAGTACGAGGGCGAGGAGAGCGAAAGGAACGTCTTCTACACGGGTGCGGCGCCAAACCAGCAGGCGATCCCCGCTGTCGACTACCTTGCCAAGGAAGAAAATGTGGAGCGTTGGGTTCTGGCGGGCACCGACTACGTCTACCCCCGCACGACCAACAAAATTCTCGAAGCATATCTGAAGTCCAAGGGCGTGAAATCCGAAGACATCATGATCAACTACACGCCGTTCGGTCACTCCGACTGGCAAACCATTGTCGCCGACATCAAGAAATTCGGGTCCGCCGGCAAAAAGACAGCTGTCGTCTCCACCATTAACGGCGACGCCAACGTGCCGTTCTACAAGGAACTGGCCAACCAGGGCGTCAAGGCGACGGATATTCCGGTGGTGGCTTTCTCGGTGGGTGAAGAGGAACTCGCCGGCATCGACACCAAGCCTCTCGTCGGCCACCTTGCGGCCTGGAACTACTTCCAATCCATCGACAATGCCGACAATAAGGCCTTCATCGAGAAATGGAAGGCCTTCACCAAGAAAGACAAGCGCGTCACCAACGATCCGATGGAGGCCCATGTGGTCGGCTTCAACATGTGGGTGAAGGCTGTCGAGAAGGCAGGAACGACGGACCCTGACAAGGTGATCGACGCGATCGTAGGCGTCCAGGTTCCGAACCTCACCGGCGGTGTTTCCGAAATGCTGCCGAACCATCACATCACCAAGCCCGTGTTCATCGGTGAGATCAAGGACGACGGCCAGTTTGATGTGGTGTGGGAAACCGAAGGTCTCGTGCCAGGTGATGCGTGGTCGAAGTTCCTGGACGGATCCAAGGACCTGATCGCCGACTGGAAAACCCTGAAGTGCGGCAACTACAACACCGTCACGAAAAAGTGCGGCGCCTAAGTTCTTGAACGCCGGGGGCGGTGATCTCTCCGCCCTCGCAGATCCTCCGTTGAAGCATATTTCATGATCATCTTGCGCCATCTCTTAGCGGCCTTTGCAGTCCTTATCGGCATGGCCTCCTCTGCCTTCGCGGGCGTCTATGAAGATGCGCTGCCGAAGTTTGCCGCCGACAGCTATGCTGAGACGGATGCCGCCATTTCTGCTGTTGCGGGAAGCGGTCATCCCCTATCCTTGAAGGTCGTTGAGGCCGTGCGCGATGGTCGGCTTCTCGTCGGCTCCGGACAAATTATTATCCGTGAACCGTCTGGTAACCTGATTAGTGCGGTGACGGGGCAGGCTTTCGGGCCAACGCCATCAGACCTCAAACCGGTCAGGATCAACAATCGCGTTCGCCGCGCTATCGAGGCTGCGTTGGGCAGCCTGACGCTTCTCAGTTCCGATCCGGCTGCACGACTGCAGGCGGCGCGAGCGGTTTTTCGCTCCCGTGATGAGACGGCTCTGCCGAATTTGGAAACGGCTATCGCACAGGAAACGGATGCAAATGTGAAGGGCGCCCTGCAGATGGCGCGTGCTGCAGTGCTTCTGGGCGCCTCCGGTACATCTACCGCAGATCGCCTGAAGGCCGTCGAGGCCTTGCAGGCCCGCGGAGACCAGGACGCGCTTGCGCTGTTATCGACGTTGCCTGTCGGGGTGCAGCCCGAGGTGGCGGACGCGGCAGGGAAGGCCGTTGAGAGCATCCGCTCCCGTCTGGCGTTCTGGAACGCGCTTCAGAATGTCTGGTACGGCATTTCCCTCGGGTCGGTCCTCTTGCTGGCTGCGATCGGCCTGGCAATCACCTTCGGTACCATGGGCGTCATCAATATGGCGCACGGTGAGATGGTGATGCTGGGTGCCTATACGACCTTCGTCGTTCAGGAGGCGATCCGCACCTATGCACCGGAATTGTTCGGCATCTCGCTGTTCCTATCGCTTCCACTTGCTTTCGTGGTCGCGGGTGCTGTCGGGATCCTCATCGAGCGTACCGTCATCCGCTTTCTCTACGGGCGCCCGCTGGAAACGCTGCTTGCGACGTGGGGCTTGTCTCTGATCCTGCAGCAGACAGTCCGCACAATCTTCGGGCCGACGAACCGGGAGGTCGGGACGCCAGCCTGGATGAGTGGTGCTCTCGAGATCGGGGGACTGAGCCTCACCTACAATCGCATCGCCATCGTCATCTTCGCGTTTGCGGCATTCGCGACCCTGCTTCTGGTGATGCGCTATACGTCTCTCGGGCTCTACACGCGGGCAGTCACGCAGAACCGCCGCATGGCGGGATCCATGGGTATCCGAACAAACCGGATCGACGCCTTGGCTTTCGGTCTCGGCTCGGGCGTGGCGGGGATTGCCGGTGTTGCATTGTCCCAAATCGACAATGTGAGCCCCAATCTTGGACAGAGCTACATCATCGACAGTTTCATGGTCGTGGTGTTCGGCGGTGTCGGGAATCTGTGGGGTACTCTGGTCGGAGCGATGACGCTCGGCATCGCGAACAAGTTTCTCGAGCCTTATGCCGGGGCGGTATTGGGCAAAATCGTCCTGCTCGTTGCGATCATCCTCTTCATTCAAAGGCGGCCGCGCGGACTTTTCGCGCTCAGGGGCAGGGCGGTGGAAGCATGACGACGCAGTCTCTCATCGACAGGCAGAGCATCATCGTCCTGTCCTTGCTGGCGGCCACCGCTGTTCTGGTTCCCGTTCTGAATACAGTGGCGCCCCCTGGGTCGGCGCTTCATCTGTCCGATTACCTCGTGCCGCTTCTCGGCAAGTATCTGTGCTTTGCTCTGCTGGCGCTCTCGGTCGATCTTATCTGGGGCTTCTGCGGTATTCTTTCGCTTGGTCACGGGGCATTCTTCGCTCTCGGCGGTTATGCGATGGGCATGTACCTCATGCGCCAGATCGGCTCGCGCGGGGTCTATGCGGATCCGATCCTGCCCGATTTCATGGTTTTCCTGAACTGGAGGGAGTTGCCATGGTTCTGGCATGGATTCGATTGGTTTCCCTTCGCGGCATTTATGGTGATCGCTGCGCCGGGCCTCCTGGCCTTCATCTTCGGTTGGTTCGCCTTCCGGTCTCGGGTGACGGGGGTCTACCTTTCAATCATCACGCAGGCCATGACCTTCGCGCTGATGCTTGCCTTCTTCCGCAATGATATGGGCTTCGGCGGCAATAACGGCCTGACCGATTTCAAGGAGATCCTTGGATTTCCGATCCAGTCGGGCTCGACCCGGATCGTCCTCTTCGTTCTTTCCACCGTTGCGCTCGCTGCCGGATATCTCCTCTGCAAGTGGATCGTGAACTCGAAACTCGGCAAGGTCTTGGTCGCGGTGCGGGATGCGGAGAGCCGGACACGATTTCTCGGTTATCGCGTCGAGAACTACAAGCTTGCGGTGTTTACCCTTTCAGCCATGATCGCGGGTGTTGCCGGCGCGCTTTACGTGCCGCAGGTCGGCATCATCAATCCGAGCGAGTTTGCCCCCGCCAATTCGATCGAGGTGGTGATCTGGGTCGCTGTCGGCGGACGTGGAACTCTAGCTGGCGCGATCCTCGGAGCGCTGGTCGTGAATGCTGGGAAAACCTGGTTTACCGGTGCCCTTCCCGAGTTCTGGCTGTTTGCACTTGGCGGCCTCTTCGTTTTCGTGACGCTTCTCATGCCGCGCGGCATCCTGGGGGCCGGCACGGACCTGTGGGCTAAGGTCAGGCGGTCCCGGACCCGACACGCACCTGGTGGGCTACCCTATGCGGCGGAGTAAGTCATGAGCGAACCTATCACTCCAACGCTGCTTTACCTCGACAACGTCACGGTTTCCTTCGACGGCTTTCGGGCTCTGAACGCACTCTCCCTTGCCATCGATCACGCGGAGATGCGCGCCGTCATCGGACCGAACGGCGCGGGCAAGACCACCATGATGGACGTGATCACCGGCAAAACACGTCCCAACCAGGGAACAGCCCTGTTCGAAGGAGTTCATGACCTGACGGTACTTGATGAGGCCGCTATCGCCGAACTTGGCATCGGTCGAAAGTTCCAGACGCCGACGGTGTTCGACATGCACAATGTCGAGGATAATCTGCTTCTCGCACTCAAGGGTGAGCGCAGTCCATTCGCAGCCCTGTTCTCTCGGCGCACGACGCGGGAGAAGGAGAGGATCGAGGCGCTCCTGGAACGTGTCCGCCTCAGCGCCCACCGATACCGCAAGGCGGGCGAATTGTCCCACGGTCAGAAGCAATGGCTGGAGATCGGCATGCTTTTGGCCCAGGAGCCGAAGCTCCTTCTCGTGGATGAGCCCGCCGCGGGTATGACGGATCAGGAGACCGCCGATACCGCCGATCTCCTGCGGGATATTGCGAAGACCCGCGCCGTGGTCGTGGTGGAGCACGACATGACTTTCGTGCGCGATCTCGGAGTGAAAGTCACATGTCTCCACGAGGGCTCGGTTCTAGCCGAAGGCTCTCTCGATGCGGTAAGCGCCAATGAACGCGTGATCGAGGTTTACCTGGGCCGATGACGATGTTGTCCGTTGAAAACCTGTCCCTTCACTATGGTGCAGCCCAAGCCCTGCGCGGGGTTTCCGTCTCCGCGGAGGTGGGTGAGGTGACTTGCGTTCTGGGGCGTAACGGCGTGGGCAAGACTTCGCTTCTGCGAGCGATTTCGGGCCAGAGGCCCATATCCGGTGGGGCTGTCCGCTTTCAGGGGAGGGACATCTCGCGCCTCAAGCCTTTCGAGCGAGCGGAGCTCGGTATAGCCTATGTTCCGCAGGGACGTGAAATTTTTCCACTTCTGACGGTAAGAGAGAATCTGGAGACCGGATTTGCTCCACTCAAACGTGGGGAGCGACGCATTCCCGACGAGGTCTTCGAACTCTTCCCGGTACTGAAGTCGATGCTCGGACGGCGGGGCGGGGACCTTTCCGGAGGGCAGCAGCAGCAACTCGCCATCGGCAGAGCTCTGGTGATGCGACCTCGGTTGCTCGTGCTGGACGAGCCGACAGAAGGAATCCAACCGTCGATCATCAAGGATATCGGGCGGGCGATCTCGTATCTGCGCGAGCGGAAGGACATGGCCATCCTCCTGGTCGAGCAGTATTTCGATTTTGCGCGCGAGCTTGCGGATCGCTTCGTGGTGATGGAACGGGGCGAAATAGTCCAGCATGGCGACCGTTCAGCGCTCGAGGGGGACGATGTACGTCAACGTCTTGCCATTTGAGGCCTCGTCGCCTGCTGCAAGCCCTCTTCGTCAGCGCGCTGTCGGGCGAGTAGCACTCGGCGCCATGAGCATAAACGGGCGAACGCGCCCAGACCGTATTGCCGAAAGCGGTTCCATGCGGATCAGGCTTCCGAGGAGTGAGGGGTGTGGTCTTGATGCGGTGATCGTCAATACGGCGGGCGGCATTGCCTGCGGTGATCAATTTTCTGTAGAGATCGATGTGCAGGCAGGTTCCGTCGTAACGGTGGCGACTCCTGCCGCCGAAAAGGTGTATCGCTCAGACGGACCCGTTGCCGAACTGTCCGTGAAGCTTTCGCTGGGATCGGCTTCCCGGCTCGATTGGATCCCTCAGGAGACGCTTCTTTTCGACCGGGCGCGTCTGGCGCGGCGCCTCGATGCCGAAGTGGCGCCGGATGCCCGGCTGACCCTCTTCGAAGCTGTCGTCTTCGGACGTGCGGCCCGCGCAGAGCACGTCACGCAAGGGTTCTTCGAAGATCGCTGGCGTATCCGGCGCGGCGAGCGTCTCGTCTACGCGGATGCTCTCCGTCTCGAAGGTCCGATAGCTGACCTTCTGAAGAAGCCCAGTGTCGCCGATGGTGCCCGTGCTCTGGCGACTCTCGTCCACGTCGCCCCGGATGCGGAATCGCGTCTCGAGAGCGTTCGCCAGCACCTGTCCCTGAACAGCGGGTGCGAGGCCGCTGCCAGTGCATGGAACGGCCTTCTGGCTGTTCGCTTCTGCGCCCGAAGCATCGAAGCGCTGCGCTCCGCCATCTGCCCTTTTCTTCTCGCCTTTCGCGGCGAGCCGTTGCCCCGCGTCTGGCTTAGCTAAGGTTGAACCATGCAACTCACGCCCCGTGAAAAGGACAAACTACTCGTCGCCATGGCGGCCATGGTGGCGCGCCGTCGCCTGGAGCGCGGCGTGAAACTGAACCATCCCGAAGCAATTGCGCTCATCACCGATACGGTCGTGGAGGGAGCGCGTGACGGGCGCTCCGTCGCCGAACTCATGGAGGCCGGGGCCCACGTCCTGAGCGCCGATCAGGTCATGGAGGGCGTGGCCGAGATGATCCACGATATCCAGGTCGAGGCGACGTTCCCGGACGGCACGAAGCTCGTGACGGTCCACCACCCGATCCGCGGCGCAGCCTCCGAGCATGTACCGGGCGAGGTCATGACGGAGAAGGGCGAGATCGTGTTCAACGATGGAGCCGAGCGCACGGCCATCACGGTCGCCAATACAGGGGATCGCCCGATTCAGGTCGGGAGCCATTATCATTTCTACGAGACCAACCCCGCGCTCTCCTTCGAGCGGGAGAAGGCACGCGGCATGCGTCTCGACATCGCTCCCGGTACGGCAGTGAGGTTCGAGCCGGGCGCCACGCGCGAGGTCATTCTGGTACCTCTGTCAGGCAAGCGCGAAGTCTATGGCTTCCGTCAGGATGTGATGGGAGCCCTGTGATGACGAACCAACGCAAACCTGCATCGCTCCCCCGGGCAGCCTATGCCGATATGTTCGGCCCCACAAAGGGAGACAGGATCCGTCTGGCCGATACGGCACTGGTCATTGAGGTGGAGAAGGATTTTACGATCTATGGCGAGGAGGTTAAGTTCGGCGGCGGCAAGGTGATCCGCGACGGGATGGGGCAGGGGCAGGCCACCCGGCAGGACGGGGCGATGGACACTGTCATCACGAATGCGGTCATCCTCGATCACTCCGGAATCGTAAAGGCGGACATCGGCATTCGGGACGGACGCATCGCCAGGATCGGCAAGGCCGGCAACCCGGATGTGCAGCCCGGTGTGGACATCGTCATTGGCCCCGGTACGGAGATCATCGCGGGGGAGGGCAAGATCGTCACCGCCGGCGGTTTCGACTCCCATATCCATTTCATCTGCCCGCAGCAGATCGAAGAGGCATTGACCTCGGGCATTACGACCATGCTCGGCGGCGGCACGGGACCTGCGACGGGAACCTTCGCCACAACGTGCACGCCCGGGCCCTGGCATATGGCTCGCATGATCGAGGCGGCGGACGCCTTTCCGATGAACCTCGCACTTTCAGGCAAGGGCAACGCCTCGAAGCCCGGAGCACTCGAGGAAATGATTCAGGCCGGAGCCTGCGCCCTCAAGCTGCACGAGGATTGGGGCACGACCCCTGCCGCGATCGATTGCTGCCTCTCGGTGGCGGACGAATACGACGTGCAGGTGATGATCCATACCGACACACTCAACGAATCTGGTTTCGTCGAGGACACGGTCGCGGCCTTCAAGGGAAGGACGATCCACGCCTTTCACACGGAGGGAGCGGGTGGTGGGCACGCGCCGGACATCATCAAGGTGGCAGGGCTGCCGAACGTTCTGCCGTCCTCCACGAATCCGACACGGCCCTATACGGTGAACACCATCGACGAGCATCTCGACATGCTCATGGTGTGCCACCATCTCGACCCTGCGATCCCGGAGGACCTCGCCTTCGCCGAGAGCCGTATCCGCAAGGAAACGATCGCGGCCGAGGACATTCTGCACGACCTCGGCGCCCTTTCCATGATGTCGTCGGACAGCCAGGCCATGGGCCGTGTCGGAGAAGTCATCATCCGGACTTGGCAGACGGCGCATAAGATGAAAGTCCAGCGGGGAGCACTCCCGGGTGAGACCGGGGACAACGACAATCTCCGCGTTCGGCGTTATGTGGCGAAGTACACGATCAATCCGGCCATCGCCCATGGGATCTCGAAGCATGTCGGGTCCGTCGAACCCGGAAAACTCGCCGACCTCGTGTTGTGGTCACCCGCTTTCTTCGGCGTGAAGCCGGATCTCGTGATCAAGGGCGGGGCCATTGCCGCGGCTCCCATGGGTGATCCGAACGCATCGATTCCGACGCCGCAACCGGTGCATTACCGGCCGATGTTCGGATCGTTCGGACGGGCTCTCGCCACGACGTCGGTGACCTTCGTGTCCAAGGCAGCGGCGGAGAACGGTCTTGCCGCGAGGCTGGGAGTCCAGAAACAACTCGTTGCCGTGGAGAATGTTCGTGGCGGCATCGGCAAGAAGGACATGATCCTGAATGACGCCATGCCTCATATCGAGGTAGATCCTGAAACCTACGACGTCCGTGCCGACGGCGAATTGCTTATCTGCGAGCCTGCCAGGATCCTGCCCATGGCACAACGCTACTTCCTGTTCTGACATGATCCGCGCATCCTCCATCATTCGTCGTGACGCGGTCGATGCCGATCGCATTGTCGATGTCATCACTCTCGATCATGGCGACCGCCACCGGCGTCGTATCGTTCTCAAAGCCGATGGCGGCACCGCCTTTCTGCTGGATCTCGACAGGGCCGACATTCTCGAAGATGGGGATGCCATCCGGCTCGACAGCGGTTGGCTCGTAGAGGTGAAGGCCGCTTCGGAGAGATTGGTCGAGGTGACGACCGCTGGCACGCTCGAACTCCTGACGCTGGCCTGGCACATCGGAAACCGTCACGTGCCGGCCGAGATCGCCGATGGCGCCATCTACATCGCTTACGATCATGTTCTGATCGATATGCTCCACGGCCTGGGAGCGCAGACCAGGATCGTCGAACGGCCATTTCGACCCGTCCGAGGCGCCTACCACCATCACGATCATGGCGCGCACACGCATCATCATGGGCATTCCCATGGCTGAACAGCACGACCGCCTACCACATGGGGACGGCACCCAGTCGCTCCTGCCGCTGTTCGTATGGCTGTCCCCATCTTTTCCTGTTGGCTCCTATGCCTATTCCCACACGCTGGAATGGGCCGTGGAGTCGGGCGACGTAGGGGACGAGGCATCGCTCATCGCGTGGCTCGGCGATCTCATGCTCCTCGGTGCCGGCCGGAACGATGCGATCCTTCTGAGTCATGCGTACAAGTCCATCGCGGCTGATCGTGCCGACGACTTGGATGAGGTGAACGAACTCGCTTTGGCACTTTCTCCTTCTGCCGAACTCCACCTTGAAACGTCTCAGCAGGGGCGCAGCTTCCTCGACGCCACGTTGGCGGCTTGGCCTTCCCCCCGGCTGAGGGATTTCGAGGGTGAGGTGGCGTTCCCGGTCGCCGTGGGCATGGCTGCAGCGGCGCATGGCGTGCCTCTATCGGCAACAGCCAGCGCCTATCTGCTCGCCATGGTTCAGAACCTCGTCTCCGCGGCAATCCGATCGGCTCCCATCGGGCAGAGCGGAGGGACACGCGTTTGCGCCACCATGGTTCCGATCGTTCGCAACCTAGCCGAGGAGGCGCAGAATTTGTCGCTCGACGATATCGGCGGTGCGACCTTCCGGGCCGATCTCGGCTCCTTCCACCACGAAAACCAGTACACGAGGCTCTTTCGCTCATGATCTCTCGCACGGGACCCCTGCGGGTCGGCATCGGCGGCCCAGTCGGTTCGGGCAAGACCGCCCTGATGGAGGCGCTCTGCAAGACCTTTCGCCGGCGCTACGACATCTGCGCCATCACAAACGATATCTACACGAAGGAGGATGCGCGCCTGCTGACCGTGGCGGATGCGTTGCCGGAGGAGCGCATCATGGGGGTCGAAACGGGCGGCTGCCCGCATACGGCAATCCGCGAGGATGCCTCCATCAATCTCGCCGCCATTGCCACGATGAGAAAGCGTTTTCCCGCACTTGACATCGTACTGGTGGAGTCGGGCGGCGACAATCTCGCGGCGACGTTCTCCCCCGAACTCGCGGATCTGACGATCTACGTCATCGATGTGGCCGGCGGTGAGAAGATCCCCCGGAAGGGAGGCCCCGGCATCACCCGCTCGGATCTTCTCGTCGTCAACAAGATCGACCTTGCTCCTTATGTCGGCGCTGATCTTGCCGTGATGGAGGAGGACACGAAGCGCATGCGCGGTCGGCGTCCTTACGTCTTCAGCAACATTCGCGGCGGCGTCGGGGTCGACGCCATCGCCAGTTTCATCGAACAGGCCGGCGGCTTGGCCGCGGCCGCCTAACAGGAGCACCTCATGATCTTGAAGCGTTTCATCCTCTCGGCAGCTCTCTCAGTGCCGACGGCACCGGCTCTGGCTCACACGGGAGCGGGTCCCAGCGCGGATTTCACGACAGGCTTCCTGCACCCCGTCCATGGGCTGGACCATGTGCTCGTCATGGTGACTGTCGGCCTCTTTGCCGCCCTGCTCGGCGGGAGGGCGCTCTGGACCGTGCCGGCGAGCTTCGTGGTCATGATGCTGGCCGGCGGAAGTCTCGGCCTTGCCGGCACGGACATACCGGCAGCGGAGACCGGGATCGTGGTCTCGATCATTGTGATCGGCGGCGTAGTGGCGCTCGGTGGGGCATGGCCCGCCAGTGCCGCGATGGCCCTTGTAGGCGTGTTCGCGGTCTTCCATGGCTATGCCCACGGAGCCGAGATGCCGCTGGGCTCGGGCGCGATCTCCTACAGCCTGGGGTTCGCGACGGCGACGGCCCTCCTGCACGGGATCGGGATCGCTGGAGGTATGGCTTCTCTCCGGTCGCGACAGGCGATCCGTTTCGCAGGCGCGGCGGTGGCTCTTATGGGTATTGTCGTGGCAGTTGCGTAAGCCATTTCGGCCACTAAGTGCGGAGGACTCCGTGGCAAGGCCATGGAGCCCTCTTGTTCAGGCTCGGTGTCGAGCAGGAGCCCGCCTCGCATGCCGTAGCGGCGCTGCAAAAAATGGCAGCAATCCTGTCCAACTTGCCGTCCAGGTCCTCTCTCCGTCGTGGATCTGTCACACGCGATCTCTAGGAAGCCCGTCTCGCTCTCTTTCCAGCAGCCCTAGGATGTGGTTTGCTGGCTACAAAAGAGAAGCGGAAAGCTCACTAGGGAGGATACGAGGGCTGTGAACAGTTCCCCTTCTGCTGCGATCGATATTCACGATCTGCACGTCAGCTACGGTCGTCAGCGCGTGCTGCACGGGGTCGATCTTTCAGTGGCGCCGGGCGAGTTTATCGCCATTCTCGGGTCGTCCGGCTGCGGAAAGACGACGCTTCTTCGCACCGTGGCCGGGTTTCAGAAGGCTGCAGGCGGCGCCATTCGGCTGTTCGGGAGGGATGTCGTGAACATGCCTCCCGAGAAGCGGGGCATGGCCATGATGTTCCAGTCCTATGCCCTGTGGCCGCACATGACGGTGATGGGCAATGTCGGCTACGGCCTGCGCCTGAGAGGTGTTCCGAAGGACGAGATCCGGACCCGCGTCGCCAAGATCCTCAAGATGCTCAACCTGTCCGGGCTCGAGGACCGCAAGGTCACCAACCTGTCGGGCGGGCAGCGTCAGCGCGTGGCTCTCGGGCGCGCCCTCGCCATCGAGCCCGAAATCCTTCTCCTGGACGAGCCCCTGTCCAATCTGGACGCCAAGGTGCGCGTCCAGCTCCGCTCCGAACTCAAGTCCCTCCAGAATCAACTGGGCTTCACGGCCATTCATGTCACCCATGACCGGGAGGAGGCCATGACGATGGCGGACCGGATCGTGGTGATGGATGCCGGCCGCATTGCGCAGATGGGTTCGCCCAAGGAGGTTTTCGACCGTCCCAACTCGCCCTTCGTGGCGAGCTTCATGGGAGCGGAGAATACGATCGACCTCGACGTGAATCCGGTGAGCAAGGGTATCGAAGTCAAGGCCGACGGGGCCGCTGCAACCGCTTGGGACGGGCGGGCGCCTCTTGGCCGTGTGACCGCCTACTTCCGCGACGATGTCGCTTCGCTCGTCGATCCCAACGCCCGCATCGACGGGTCCATCGTCCTGCCCGGAACAATTACGCAGAGAACGTATCCGGGCGGACACTACAGGTATGTGGTGGCAATCGCCGACCGTCATTTTACCGTGACAGACGATGACTACCACGAGCTCGATCGCCCGGTAGGCCTGCGCCTGCCGCTGGCATCGTTGCACCTGTTCCCCACTGACCCCACCAAGGGAGGAAACCATGCGTAAAGGCTTATGGGCCGCCGGTTTTGCGGCGCTTCTGCTGACTACGTCCGCGAGCGCTCAGACCCTCAACGTCGCGACGGCAGGCGACCAGAACATGGTCGATTACATCAAGGACTATCTCGGACCGATGTTCGAGAAGAAGAACCCCGGCGTGAAGGTCGTTGCCGTCGGCACCGGACCTGGCGACGGCGGCTCGCAGAAGATCTACGAGAAGCTGGATGCGCAGAAGAAGGCGGGTGCCGCGTCCGACTTCGACGTGGTCGTCATTCACCAGAAGGCCGCAGGCACCATGGTGAAGGAGGACCTGCTCAAGAAGTATCGCGACACGCTCCCGACGGGGAAGATGGTGACGCGCGACACGGCCACGAACGCCCTCGGCACGGACGTCTCGGGCTACGTCATGCCCATGTTCCACTCGCAGACGGCGCTCGCCTACAATCCCGATCTCGTCAAGAACCCGCCGAGCAGCTACGCCGAGCTGCGCGATTGGGTGAAGCAGAACCCGCAGCAATTCGGCTATAACGGCATCAAGGGCGGCATGTCGGGCGTCGCCTTCGTGACCGGCTGGGTCTCGGCTTTCGGCGGCGATGCGGCGAAGCTCGAGAAGGGGCCCTACGATGCGGCCACCAAGGCCACCTGGGACAAGGCGCTGGCCGACCTGAAGGAGTTCAACAAGAACGTCGTCATCACGCCCGGCAACGCCGGAACTCTCGACATGCTCAACCGTGGCGAGATCGCCATGGGTCCCGTCTGGGTCGATATGTTCTACACCTGGAAGGCGGAGGGCAAGCTGCCGCCGAACACCCGCCTGAAGCTCATATCGCCGGGCATGCCGGGGCAGCCCATGTACTATGCCATTCCCGCCAAGACCGGGCAGGAGAAGCTTGCGGCCGATTTCATCGCTCTCGCGACGAGCCCGGAAGTGCAGGCCGAAGGCATCGTGAAGCGCTTCAACTGGTATCCGGGTATCGACGCGAAGAACCTCGAGGGCAAGCTCGACCAAGCCGCCTGGAACCAGCTCTTCGCGGATATCACCCCCGACGCTCTGGCCGCTAACGGGAAATCTTTCCCGATCGGGCCTTATTTCAACGACATTCTCGAAAGCTACGAGAAGAACGTCGCGAACTGAGGTTCGCGCCTTCACCTGATCACTGGCGGGCGGCCGGCATGTTCGGCTGCCCGCCACCTATCGCCCGGATCGAATGCCGGGCAGAGTTCCGGGTGCTTCCAGTCCATGGCGAGACCATCGTTCTTCGGCCTTCTGCTTATCGCGCCAGCCCTGGCGATGATCGGGGCGTTGTTCCTCTATCCTCTCGGCTATTCGCTCGCCGCGGCGTTCACGGAGCCGGGCAGCGGCTTGACGCTCATGCATTTCCGAAAGGCCTATGAGCTCTATTCCACCGATATTCTTTTCACGCTGTTCATCGTCATTACGTCGACGCTGCTGACCGGGCTGTTCGCGATCATCATCGCGGGGATCCTCACGCTCGGAGAGACGCCCTGGCTCGTAGGAGCATTGCGGCAACTCTATCGCTGGCCGCTCTTCATCCCGTTCATCGTTGCCGCACAATGCATGCGCACGTTTCTTGCCAAGAACGGGCTGATGAACAATTCGCTCGTGGCGCTCGGAGTGATGGAACCGTTGCAGGCGACCAGCTTTCTCGACTGGCGCGGCATCATCATCACCTTCGTGTGGAAACAGGTGCCGTTCGTGACGCTGATGCTCGCGGGTGCCATGGCCTCCATCGACCGAGCCACCATCGAGGCAGGGCGCAATCTCGGCGCATCACGCCTGCGGGTTCTCATCGAGATCGTACTGCCCCAGGTTTCGCAGACGCTCCTCGTCGGTCTGGTTCTTTCCTTCGTGACGATGCTCTCCGTCCTCTCGGTGCCGATGATGGTCGCGGGTTCCCAGCCGACCATGCTGACCGTGGACATGGCTTTCCGCATCAACTCCTACGGCGATTATGCGACGGCAAACGCACTCGGGGTCATCTCATACCTGATTGCCGGCACGGTCGCGTGGATCTACCTCCGGCACAACGTGAAGCGGGAGGTGCAGGCATGAGCGTTAAGTTGCGCTTGTCCTCCGTCGGGGCGGTGCCGGAGCCTCGGATTCTCGCTTCGGCAAACCGCTCTTTGTCCGTGCCGCGGGAGCCCGCTCCGTCTGCTGCGCGCGTCCGGTTCTGGGCCTTGGGCTCCACGCTGCTCAAGGTGTTCGGGCTTGCCGTCTTCGCATTCCTGCTGTTCGGGCCCCTGGCCAACCTGGCTCTCTGGTCGGTTGCCGAGCGCTGGTACGCCCCCTTCAAGCTGCCGGTCTCCTATGGCACACGGTATTGGGAGGTGGTCTTCCGTCCGACGGGTGACGCCATGTCGTCTCTCGTGACGAGCGTCAGCATCGCCTGTCTGACGGTGCTCGTGGCTCTCGCCGTTTCAGTTCCTGCGGGCTATGCGCTGGCGCGCCTCAAGCTGCCGTGGCGGACCGCGCTGATGATCCTGTTCCTGCTGCCGCAGGCTTTTCCCTCCGTGGCGATCTATATCAACGTCGCAAGGGTCTTCTACAGCATCGGGCTGACCGGAACGATCACGGGCGTCGTGCTCGTGCACGCTGCTCATGGTCTCGTCTATTCCGTGTGGATTGCAGCGGCCGCCTTCGCGGCGGTCGACAGGGACCTCGAACTGGCGGCCCGAAACATCGGGGCTTCGCCCCTGCGGACCTTCTTCACGGTCACGCTGCCGCTTGCTGCGCCCGGCATCATGGCGAGCGCCATCTTCGTCTTTCTGGAATCTCTCGACGAGTTCACCGGTACGTTCTTCGTCGGCGTGCCGCAGGTCACGACCCTTCCGCTTCTTCTCTATAATTCGAGCATGGGCGGAAACTATCAGATCGCATCTATCACCGCGCTCATCCTTCTCGTGCCGTCCATCCTGTTCATGATCATCATCGAACGGTTCCTGAAAGCCGAGGTCCTGAGCAAGGTGGGGCAGTAGGCGCTCCGGCGTGCAGGCCCATGGACTATCGGCCTGGGTGTGGCGCTTCAACCGGCAGTATCGTTTACAGGCCGTTTGTAACTGAGTTACATATGCCCCCGTCGTCTTGTGACGACGCAATCAAAGGGAAATGAACATGCTTAAGAAAGCAGTGTTGCAGGTCGCATTCGCCATGGCTCTGGCCGTTTCGTTTGCGTCATTCACCGCCAATCCGGCTCAGGCCTTCGATTTCGGCGTGATTCAGTCCGGTCGCTGATCCGCGACTCGTGAAAGCGACTGAAACGATCCTTCGTGAAGTCCATTTCACATTGAGAAGGGTACTCCGTCCGGACGGGCGGGGTACCTTTTGTCATTAGAGGGGATGCTGCCCTGCACGGGATGGGGAGGCATTTCTTCGTCCAGAGACGCGCAAATCAGCATCTAGTCCTAAAATTCGGGCTCTGCTGATCTTGCGTAACAGCCGGTTTGAGCGTTCAAGTGCCTTGCCCTTTCGGACCGAGCCTTCGAACGCCTCATGTCGCACTCCCTTCAGAGCAGACCTGCCGTCTCCCTCCATTCCGAGCACGGCAACTATGCCGAAATGTTCGAACTTGCTCCGGTTTCCCTCTGGTTGGAGGATTTCAGCGGGGTCAAACAACTGCTGGACGAATGGCGGCGAGCCGGCGTGACGGATCTGCGCGGGCACCTGAACGAGGATCCGCGACGGGTTCAGGCGAGTTCGGATCGGATCAGAGTCCTGCAGGTCAACCGGAAGACGCTTTCCCTTTTCGAGGCATCCGACCTGGCTCACCTGGTCGGAAATCTCGGCCTTATCTTCCGTAACGATATGCTCAAGACCCATATCAACGAGCTTCTGCAGTTGTGGGATGGCAGGACGGAGTTCTCTAGCCGTGCCGTCAACTACACCCTGTCGGGGCGTCGGCTGGATATCCAGCTCAAGGGCAGCGTCCTGCCGGGATATGAGGAGAACTGGGAGCGCGTTCTCATCGCCGTCGAGGACGTGACCGAACTGGAGGCGGCGCGGCGCCGGGCAGCGCTCAGCGAGGAATATGCCCGTGGCCTGTTCGAGCATTCGCCGGTCTCTCTCTGGGTCGAGGACTTCAGCAGCGTCAAGAGCCTTCTGGAAGAGGTGAGAGCAAGGGGGATTCACGATTTCCGCGTGTTTACCGACGTCCACCCCGAGTTCGTGGAGCGCTGCATGTCGGAAATTCGTGTGATCGACGTCAATCAGCACACGCTCGAACTCTTTGCTGCACCCGACAAGCCGACCCTGTTGCGTCGCCTCACGGAAGTCTTTCGAGACGACATGCGAGACAATTTCCGCGAGCAGCTGATCGACCTCTGGCAGGGCAAGATTTTCCAGCAGCGCGAAGTCGTCAACTACTCCCTCAGCGGGGACGAGCTGAACCTTCACCTGCAGTTCTCGGTGCTGCCCGGACACGAGCACGACTGGTCGCTGGTTCAGGTCGCCCTGACGGATATCACCGCCCGCAAGAAAGCCGAGGCTTACCTCGAATATCTCGGCAAGCACGATGTCCTCACGAAGCTCTACAACCGAACGTTCTACGCCGACGAGCTGAATCGTCTGGAGCGGAAAGGGCCTTTCCCGGTAACGATCGTCGTGGTCGATCTCAACGGTCTCAAGGCGGTGAACGATCAGTTGGGGCACGCCGCAGGCGACGCGTTGCTGCGCCGGGCCGGCGAGGTATTGAACGAGGCCGTCGACAAGCCGTGCTATGCCGCGCGGATCGGCGGCGACGAATTCGCCCTGCTCCTGCCGGCGACGGATGAGAGAGAGGGGGCGGCGGTGATGGAAAACATCGACAAGCTGGTCGAGATCAACAACCAGTTTTACTCCGGCATCTCCCTCAGCTTCTCCATGGGAGCGGCGACCAGCCAGCCGGGAGAAAGGTTGGAATCCGTCGTGAAGCGGGCCGACCTGCTGATGTACGAGGCGAAGCGCACCTATTATGCTGCATCGCCCGACCCTGTCATGAGAGCCTATTCGGGCGAGGGATCGTCCTGAGGCTGTCGCCTTCGGTCAGGACTGGTTTCCCGGTGGCCCCGAGCCGTTCCTGCCGGCTTCATCCTCCTGCCTCGAAGCCGTAATCGCCTGCGGCTTCTCAAGGTCGGCCAAGGGCACCCAGCCAATCCCGGTTCTGTTCTCAGGAACCAAGAAGACGAAACCATTGACGATTTTCTGAACCGTGCAGGCATAGGCCCGGCGATCTCCTTCCGGGCGGTAGATGATCGTGGTGCCGATCCGGATCTGCGTTTCCGTGTCCTGGGAAGGTGAGATGTCCTCAGCGGCCGCACTCGCAGGGGGAGCTTCTGGAGACATCGTTCCGGCTGCCGTGGCGCGAAACCGGTCGAGGGCCGCGATGGCGGCACGGGCACGGTCCCGATAGCGTTCATGGACAATTCTCAGAAGAGGGCCTGGCTCTCGTCCAGGATACCAAGCAGTGCCTCCCAATTTTGCAAGTTCTTCTGCGACGACGTCTACCTCCGCTTCATTCATGAAGAGCGTTCCTCCAGCGAATTATGCGCCTGTAGCTTCATGAAGCTCATTGTTGCCGGCTTCACTGACAAGAATAATACGGAAGTAAATAGAGCTCCACATAAAGTCCGCTAGTCATTCAGAGGTGGGATAGCAAAAAGGGTGAATGGTAAATACGAAACGTCCCACAGAACGACGTAATTGAAATGTTGCATCGTTTATTTACTGTCGATTTCCCGCCGATGGCTAGGTGCAGGCTGAGACAAGAGGTACCGACCGCAGGAATGGTGCCAATGGTTTCGAGCGCCGATCAGTTCCGCTAGAGTGCGCTGCATCCATGGAGTGAGTCCGTCATATCCAGGGACCCAACAGGACAAGAGATACCATGCTTGGCAGACGTCCTTTCCAGGAAGCAGCCATTCCGTTGGTCTGTGTGCTTCTCGCCGCCTTTTTCGTCGTCTTCCAGTTCCTGGCGACGCCCACGGCATTGGGGAGCATCAGGTTCCTCGCCGCGGCGGAGACGGGAAGCCCCCGGACGACGCTGGAGGGGTTCAGAGCCAATATGGCGCGAGCCTCGGCGCTTCTGATGGAGGCCTACCGGCAGAACAAGACGGAGCCGGGACTACGGTCGAGCGATGCCGTCGAAGAGAAGGTCAAGGAGGCCGAGGGCCTGTTGGCCCAAGCGGCACGCGCGCTCGATCTGCGGGACATCCCACCGGTCGAACTCGATCACCGGCGCCTCGAAGCACCGCTGCTGCTGAAGGAGATCCTCGATCGGCTGCCTCTTCCTGACCCGGGCACGATCCCAGGGGATGCGGATGTCGCGAAGCAGCCCGTGCCCAGCTGGAACGTGCCCGGAACCGAAATCAGGATCGTGCGCGTCACCGATGGCGCCCGGTCCGGGGAGTACCTGTTCTCCCGCGAGACGGTTCAGCAGCTCGAAGCCTTCTACAAGGCCATTCGCGACGAGCCGAACCTGAGCGGATCGGGCGAGGACCTCTACGATTTCTACAGCCAGTCTCCCGGCTATCTCCTCCCGCCGAAGTGGTTCGGGCTCATCGAGGCACTGCCGCGGTCATTCCGGACGGAGATCCAAGGGCAGGCGGTCTGGCAGTGGATTGGGTTCGCCCTCGTCCTCGGCTTGGCCGTCATGGGCATCCTCGGAGTGAGACGATTGAGCCGTTCGGGCCAGAAAGCGGCTGACGCGGCCATTTCCCTGCCGGCGAGCATCGTCATGCCTGCCTCCGTCGCAGTGGCGGCGCTCTTCGTGTCCTACATGGCCGACTTCCAGGTCAACCTGACCGGCAGAGTGAACGACATCGTCGACCAGATCGCAGAAGCTGTCGCGTATCTCTCGATCATGTGGGGCATTCTCAAGTTCTCGAACGCCCTCGCCGGACAGCTCACCTTTTCCCGGTCCGAGAGCATCGATGCTCACCTTGCCCGCGCCGCCGTGCGCATCGGAGGCATTGCCGTCGCCTTGGGGCTTCTCGTCTATGGCGCGTCCTATCTCGGCATTCCTCTGGCGGGCCTCCTCGCGGGTCTGGGCGTCGGCGGTCTGGCCGTCGCCTTGGCGGCCAAGCCCACCCTGGAGAACTTCATCGGCGGCCTGATCCTTTATGCGGACCGGCCGGTTCGGGTGGGCGATCTGTGCCGGTTCGGAAACCTGGAGGGAAGGGTGCAGGAAATCGGCATCCGCTCCACCAGGATTCGAGGGCTCGACCGCTCCCTGATCACGATCCCGAACGCCACGTTCGTGAACATGAACATCATCAACCTGACCAATCGCGATCGGATGCCCTATACCCGCACGATTTCGCTCCAGGTGACCGACAGCATTGCCATCCGCCAGGAGATTGCAGCGCTCACCGCGCTCGTCGCCGAACATCCGAAGATCGAGAACGGTTCGGTTCGCGTGCGTCTTCGGGAGGGGCAGGAGGAGAAGCCTAAGGCGGAGATCCAGGCGCTCATCCTGACCTCCAAGTGGGAAGACTTCCTCGAAATCCAGCAGGAGATCGACCTCATGCTGCGGGACCGGGTGCTGGTGACGAACAAGGCCACCACCGAGGGCACCCCGGTCTACGACAACGTCTACCCGCTCAAGGAGGCGGAGGAGGGCTAGTCGATCCCGGTGATTTCGGCCTCGCCGTGCGCGACCGCAATCACGTCGCCGACCTGCTTGCCCATGAGCGCCTGGGCAAGCGGCGAGGCATAGGAGATGCTCCCCGACGACGGATCCGCCTCGTCCTCGCCGACGATGTGGTAGGTTTGGGTCCGGCCGTCGCTGCGCTCGAAAGTCACGCGCGAGCCGAAGCGGACCTGACTGTTGTCGGACGGAGGCGGCACGACCTCCGCCGTGGACCTGCGGTGTGACCAATAGCGGAGATCGCGGGAGAGACGGGCTGTCTCCGCCTTGTCGTCGGACGCCCGTGCATCGGCGAGACGCCGTTCGAGCGTCGCGATCTCCTCGTCCATCCGGGCAAGGCCGGTGGGCGTAACGAGGTTGGCATGAGGACTGATGGGGCGGTCAGGCAGGTCCTCGTAGGCCTCTCCGCCCTCGACTTCCCGAACAAAGGCACGGCTCATGGGGCATCCCTCCGCTCTCGAAGGAAAACGGCGTTGTGGGCGCTTGGGTTCGATCAGGCCTGAGATGAGCGCCCCTGACGCAGGCGCCCCACAATTCCGCCGGGGAATGCATAGACGCTGACGATGAACAGCGCGCCGAGCCACAGCAGCCAGCGGTCCGGGTGGATCAGGTTCGGCAGAACCGGAATTCCGGAAAGGGCCGTGCTTCCCGCCTCCATCAGGACCTGCAGATAGCTCTGAGCCAGCACGAACAGGGTCGCTCCTATGACCGCGCCGTACATGGTTCCCATGCCGCCGATGACCACCATGAGAAGAATGTCGATCATGATGGAGAAGGACAGGGTCGTGTCCGGTCCGTTGTAGCGCAGCCAGAGCGCCATCAGGGCGCCGGCGACGGTGGCGGCAAGGGCCGAGATGACGGAGGCGGCCGTGCGGTAGGCAACCACCCGGTAGCCCAGAGCCTCGGCCCGGAACTCGTTCTCGCGGATTGCCTGCAGAACGCGTCCGAAGGGCGAGTTCACGATGCGCAGGAGAAGCAGGAAGGTCCCGAGCGCGACGAAGAAGAGCAGGTAATAGGCCAGGATGCGACCGTTCACGACGGTGCCGAGAAGCGGCTCGGACAGGAGCCGGAAGGCGGGGCGCAGGGCATGAGGCAGCTGGAACGACAGGCCGTCCTCGCCGCCGGTGATGTCGGAAAGCTGGGAAGCGAGCACCGCGACGGCGGAGGCGACGGCCAGGGTGATCATCGAGAAGAAAATGGCGCGCACCCGCAGGGAGAGCAGGCCGATGGCGACAGCGAGAACCGCCGACAAACCCAAGGCGGCTGCAAGGCCGAGCCCGACGGAGGTCCAGGTTGCCCCGAGCCGTTCCAGCGCAATGGCGACGCCGTAGCCGCCGATGCCGAAGAACATCGTGTGGGCGAAGGAGACGATGCCGGAATAGCCGAGCAGCAGGTCGTAGCTCGCCACCAGCACGATGAAGACGCAGATCTTCGCCGCCGTGCTGATGGGCTGGCTGCCCGAGAACAGGAAGGGTGTCGTGGCCAGCACGAACAGGATGGCGAGGAGGATGAAGGACAGAACCTTCGAGCGCGGAAGATCCGAGGACAGGATCGTCTGCAGCGCGCCCTTGCGAGGCGTCGTTTCGTCGAAGGGCAGGCCTGTCGGGGCGGAGGTCGCGGTCATCGGCGTGCTACCGGAAAGAGGCCCTGCGGTCGCCAGATCAGGACCAGGGCCATCACGAGAATGTTGGAAATCAGCGCCAGTTTCGGCGCCAGGAAGCCGACGTAATTCGCCACCAGAGCCACGAGGATGGAGCCGACGAAGCAGCCGCCGGCCGACCCGAGGCCTCCGATGATGATGACGATGAACACCAGGACCATCACCTCCATGCCCATGCCGGCGGTGAGGGTCTGCCGGTAGAAGCCCCACATGACCCCGCCGAGGCCGGCGAGGGCGGAGCCCGCCACGAACACGCTGACGAAGAGGCGCCGGATACGATAGCCGAGAGCCTCGACCATTTCCGGGTTCTCGACGCCGGCGCGGATCAGGAGACCGATCCGCGTGCGGTTGAGGATGAGCTGCATGGCGACGAAGACCGCAAGGCCGACCGCCACCGCGAAAACCCGGTAACGCTCCATCACGATATCGCCGAGGATGAAGGCGCCGCGCAGGGTTTCGGGCAGAGGGATCGGGATCGGCGACGCGCCCCAGATCGCATGGATCGCCTGCTCCGCGACGATCAGCCCGCCCATGGTGACCAGGATCTGCTTGAGATGGCTGCCATAGACCGGACGCACGATCACGCGCTCGAAGACCGCTCCGACAATCCCGGTCACCGCCATGGCGGCCAGGATGCAGAGCATGAGGAGGGCCAGATTGAGCCAGACCGATTCCGCCTGCGCCCACCCGGCGAGGGGGCCGAGCACGAGAAGGGTCGCGTAGGCTCCGAGCGAGATGAAGACCCCATGGCCGAAATTGATGATGTCCATGAGGCCGAACACGAGGGTGAGGCCCGATGCCATGAGAAAGATCATCATGCCCATGGCCAGGCCGGCGACGGTCAGCGTCACCCAGGACGACGGCTCGCCGACGAAGGGAAGGGCGGCGAGCGCCAGCGCGGGGACGATGGCCAGGGGGAGCCAGTCGGTCTTCGTGCGCGGAAGTTCGGCGACGGCTGAAGGATCGGTGGCGAGATCGCTCATTGATGCGCGTCCAGGGAAAGGCCGAGAAGGCGCTGCTGCAGGTTCGGGTCCGCCACGAGGTCGCTCATGGCGCCGGAATGCACGATGCGGCCGTCGTCCATGACCAGCACGTCGTCGCCGAGGGCCGAGGCGGCATAGAAGTTCTGTTCGACGAGAAGGATCGTCTCGCCGGCGGCTTTCAGGGCCTTGAAGGCCTCGATCATGCTGCGCACCATCACCGGGGCGAGGCCCTTGGTCGGCTCGTCGACCAGGAGGAGCCGGCGCGGCTCCGCGATGGCCCTGGCGATGGCGAGCATCTGCTTCTGTCCGCCGGAGAGGTTGCCGGCAGGCAGGTTCCAGAACCGCTTGAGGGCGGGAAAAAGACCCAGCATCCAATCGAGCCGTGCGCTGTCGACAGGTCCGCTGCGGGCTGCGAGCACGATGTTTTCGCGGACCGTCAGATCCGTGAAGATCGCCATCGATTCGGGCACATAGGCGATGCCCGCCCGCGCGATGTCGGGGGTGGCGGTCGCGGTGATGTCGCGACCGTCGAAGCGGATGCGCCCCGAGGAGGCCTGCCACAACCCCATGATCGTGCGCAGCGTGGTGGTCTTGCCGGCGCCATTGCGGCCGAGCAGCATCGTCAGGCTGCCCGCGGGAACGGCGAAATCCACTCCATGAAGAATGTGATAGGGCCCGATATGGGTCTGTACGGCTTCGAGCTGAAGCAGGGGCTCACGCACGGGTCGCCTCCAGTCCGAGATAGGCTTCCTGCACCACGGGGGAGGCGATCACCTCGGCGGGGTCGCCGTCGGCGACAAGGCTACCGTTGTGCAGCACCACGATGCGATCGGCGAGCGAGCGCACCACGTCCATCTTGTGCTCGACGAGGAGAACCGTGGCATCGCCGCGCCGTTTGATGTCCTGGATGAGTTCGAGCACTGTCGGCACCTCGTCCACGCTCATGCCCGCGGTGGGCTCGTCGAACATGAAGACCTTCGGCTCCATGGCGATGAGCAGAGCCACTTCCAGCTTGCGCTGGTCGCCGTGCGAGAGGGCCTTGGGCGCCACGTGGCGCTTGTCCGACAGGCGCACGCGCTCGAGCACGGCTTCCGCCTTTTCGATGAGGTCGCGGCGGTCGTTCCAGATCTTGAACAGGGACCAGCCCGCATCCGCCCGGCTTTGAACCGCCAGACGGACGTTTTCGAGAGCCGTCAGCTGCGGGAAGAGGTTCGTGAGCTGGAAGGCCCGTCCGAGACCGCGCCTGGTCCGGGCCGAAGGGGACAGGGTGGTGATGTCCTGCCCGCCGACGAGAACCTGCCCCGCGGAGGCGCGAAGCTGGCCCGAGACGAGATTGAAATAGGTGGTCTTGCCGGCGCCGTTGGGCCCGACGATGGCCGTCAGCGTGCCGGGCGTGAACCGGCACGAGACGTCGTTCACGGCGACATGGCCGCCGAAACGAATGGTAAGCCCGCGCGTTTCCAGCGCGGGCGTTGTCGTCGACATGTGCACGGTCGGATCAGCGCTTGTTCCGGACCGGGATGGGCATCTGGTCGGCCGGAATGGTGTTGACGAGATCGAGCAGGTCGTTCGCGTCCTTGCCGTCACCCTTGACCTTGAAGTGGTACATGGGCTGCAGGGCCTGATGGTCTTCCTTGCGGAAGGTCATGGTGCCCTTGGGCGTCTCGAAGCTCATGCCCTCCATAGCGGCGATCAGCTTCTCGGTATCCGTGCCGCCTGCCTTCTCGATGGCGGTCAGGGCGGCGGAAGCCGCGGCGAACCCGCCGGCGGTGAAGAAGTCGGGCGGCGAGCCGTAGCGCTTCTGGTGCTCGGCCACGAGCCAGTCGTTCATCGGGTTCTTGGGGAAGGCATGGTAGTAGTAGATCGCACCTTCCATGCCGGGGTAGTTCTTGTAGATCTGCATCGCCGGCAGAATGTTGCCGCCCGGGGCGATTTCGATGCCGAAGCGCTCCGGCTTCAGATCGGCAATCTTGGGCAGGGGGTGCTGGCCGGCCCAGATGATGTTGATGATCTTCTTGCCCGGCTTGTCCTTCAGAGCGTCGAAGATGCGCTGGGCCGAGGCGGTGAAGTCGGTGGCGTTCTGCGGGGTGTATTCCTCGAACACGACCTTCGCGTTCGGGCGGATCTTGGCGAGCGCGTCCTTGAGAGCGGCAACGCCGTCCCGGCCGAAGGCATAGTCCTGGGCGAGCGTGGCGATGGAAACCTCACCCTCCGACGGAATGGCGGCGGCGGCGCCGTAGGCGTCCTGGGTCGAGTTGCGGGAGGTGCGGAAGATGTAGCGGTTCCACTTGTCGCCGGTGATCGCATCCGCCACGGCGGGCTCCACGATCAGGACCTTCTCGTTCTCCTCTGCCACGGGCAGCATGGCGAGCGCGGCCGCCGAGGAGGTGGTGCCCACGGCGAGGTCCACGTTGTCGTCGTTATAGGCCTGTTCCAGCAAGGTCTTCGCAAGATCGGCCTTGAGCTGGTCGTCCTTCACGATGACGTCGATCTTGCGACCGTTCACCATCATCGTGCCCTTGGTGAGGTATTCCAGCCCCATCATGAAACCGGCCTCGGTCTGCTTGGCGTAGGCCTCGAGCGGCCCGGTCTTGCCCGCGATCAGGGCGATCTTGATATCCTGGGCAAAGGCGGTCGAGGTGAGGAAAAGCGCTGCCGTAGCGGCAGCGAACGTGAACTTCAGGCGCATCGGACTCCCCAATTTTTATAACATCATTCACGCTTCCGCCCGAGCGCGTGTCAAGGACGGCTCTTGGACCATCTGTGGAGGGAAACTACGCCTCCGGCAGGATCGGCCGATTGATGTCCTTCTCCCGCCGGGCGGCTTCCCTTTCCAGGATCAGGAGGGCGAGACCTGCCGCGCAGATCACGCCAGCCCCTACCAGGGTCCACACCTGAACGACGTCTCCGAAAAAGATGTAGCCGAGCACGATGGCCCAGACGATCAGCGTGTACTGATAGGGCGCAACGATGGAGGCCGGTGCGATCTTGAGCGAACGGTTGACGCAGGCATGGCCCCCCATGGACACGATGCCGAGCAGGAACAGGGCGGCGAGATCCAGCGGTCCGGGCGTCACCCAGGCGAAGGGGGCTGCCACGATGCCGAAGATCAGGGCGCCGAGGACCTGCCCGAGGACCAGCGTTGCGTCGGGCGTTTCCCGCAGCTTCCGCGTCGTGATCATGAGAAGCGCGTAGAAAATGCTCCCCGACAGGGCGATCAGGGCGGGCAGGCTCAGGGTTGCGGGTGAGGGGCGCAGGGCGATCAGGACGCCGACGAAGCCGACGCCGATGGCGGCGATCCGCTGCGCGTCCAGCTTCTCGCCCAGCCAGAAGACGGCGAATGCGGCCACGTAGATCGGCCCGGCGAGGTAGTAGGTCATCACATCCGCCAGGGGCAGATAGGTCACGGCCCAATAGAAGCAGGCGACTTCGAGGGTCGAGAGCGTGATCCGCAGGACGTGAAGGCCGGGCTGGGGCGGAATGGCGAGCGGCACCCTCTGCCTGCGCATGAGGGGCAGGAGAACCGCCAGGGCCGCCACGCTGCGCAGGAGCAGGATCTGTCCGACCGAGTAGGTGGAGACGAGCCATTTCCCCATCACGTCGTTCATGGCGAACAGGAAGACGCCGAGGAGCATCAAGGCGATGCCGATGGGGACGCCCGAGCGGATCGTGGATGAGGAGGGGAGGGACATGGACAATCCGGAAACGACGCGTCGAGCGCGGAACATCCATGGTTGATCCGCCGCAAATTGACAAGCGCCGACGAAAAACGGCGCTTGGCGCGCGATTAGAAGGTCTTGGCGCCGTTCACGGGCAGCATGATCGCGTAGAGCGACGTGGTGGCGCAGATGTAAAGCCGATTGCGCTTGAGGCCGCCGAACACCACGTTCGCGACGGTTTCAGGCACGAGGATTTTGCCGATCAGGGTCCCGTCCCTGTCGTAGCAATGGACCCCATCGCCCGCGCTGGCCCAGATTCGCCCCGCATCGTCGAGGCGGAACCCGTCGAAAAGGCCGTTCGTGCAGATGGCGAAGACGTCGCCGCCCCTCAGGCGCCCGCCCTCGCTCACATCGAAAACCCGGATATGGCGTGGACCGTCCGCCGCATGGGTCGCGCCCGTATCGGCAACATAGAGGCGGCTCTCGTCCGGCGAGAATGCCAACCCGTTCGGTCGCACGAAGTCGTCGGCGACCACGGTGACGTCGCCGCTCTGCGGATCGATGCGGTAGACGTGGCAGGCGCCGATCTCGCTGTCCGCCTTGTGCCCCTCGTAGTCGGAATCGATCCCATAGGCCGGATCGGTGAACCAGATCGAGCCGTCCGACTTCACCACCACGTCGTTCGGGCTGTTGAGGCGGCGCCCCTGATAATGGCTGGCGAGCACCGTGATCGAGCCGTCATGCTCGGTGCGGGTCACCTGGCGGGTGCCGTGCTCGCACGTGACGAGGCGGCCTTGCCGGTCGACCGTGTTGCCGTTGGAGTAGCCCGACGGTGCGCGGAATATGCCGACCGCGTCCGAGGTCTCGTCGTAGCGCATCATCCGGTCGTTGGGCACGTCGCTCCAGACCAGGTAGCGCCCTGCCGGAAAATAGGCGGGCCCTTCCGCCCAGCGGCACCCTTCCGCCAGCTTTTCGAGCCGTGCGGTCGGGATGACGAGAGGGCGGAAACGCTCGTCCAGGATAACGGCGACGTCCCTGATCATCGCAGGCCCCGGTCAGTGCGCCATCAGGACCGGAATGGTCGTGTTGTTGAGGATGTGGCTGGTCGCGCCGCCGAAGAACATCTGCCGGAGGCGGCTTTGGGTATAGGCGCCCTTCACCAGCAGGTCGCAGCCGAGAGAAGCCGCTTCCGTGAGGATCGTCTCGCCGGGCTTGTTGTTCGGATCGGGGGCGGTTATGGCTTCCGCCTGAAGGCCGCGCATTCGCAGGGAGCGCACCAGTTCGGCCGCGGAGGGGCCGGGAACCCCCCAATCCTCGAGCTCGAGGACGACGATGCGGCGGGCTTTCTCCAGGAGCGGCATCGACCCGAGCACGGCGCGGGCCGTTTCGGTGCTCCGGTTCCATGCGATCACGACCGTTTCGCCAAGGGATTGCGGAACGGTCGGAGGCGCGATGAGCACGGGATGTCCCGTCTCGAACAGGGCGGCCTCGACGGTCGAAAGGCGCGTCTGGCCGTTCGAGCCGTCGGGGCGGCCGACGACGGTGACGTCGAAGACCCGGCCATAGGCGCCGAGGAAGGCGTCTTCCATCAGGCCGTCCTGCCGCCAGGAAAAGCCGAGGCCGGCCAGGCCCGCCGCCGCGCGCTGAACCTGCTTCCTCACCATGAAGGCTTCGAAGCGCTCGCGGCACGCCCGCGCCATTTCGAGGCGGTTCTCCGGAGTGATGGGCGAGGGCACGCCGATCGCGATGTCGACCGGCAGCACGACGGGATAGTCGGGCGTGATGGCAAGCCCTTCGATGTAGCTGTCGAACAACCGGCCCATGAGAAGGGCGGTTTCCAGGATCGGCTCGACCACGCCGTGGTCTTCAATGGGAACGAGAATGCTTTTCATGCGAGTATTGTCGCGCTCAATCCACCCGTCGGCAAGCCCATACGGCCAAGGTTGTGGATTGGGTCCCGGGGTCCGCGGAAACGGGTCAGGTGACCGTGAAGTCGCTGGGATTCCATGAAACCGTTGGATATTGCGGATTCATGCCTTCGAGAGTGGCCTTCACGATAGTGGCGATGGCGGCGTTGCGCACCCATTTCCGGTCTGCCGGGACCACGTGCCAAGGCGCCCAGGGCGTCGAGCACCGGTTGAGCATCGTCTCGTAGGCATCCTGGAAGTCGTCCCAGTGTTCCCGGTCGTCGAGATCGCCCGGGCTGAACTTCCAGTGCTTCTTCGGGTTGTCGAGGCGCTCCTGCAGCCGTTCCGCCTGCTCCTTCTTGGAAATGTGGAGCATGAATTTGAGGATGACGGTGCCGTTTTCGACCAGCATCTTCTCGAAATTGTTGATCTGGTCGTAGCGCTGTTCGATCGTTTCCTTCGGGGCAAAGCCTCGCACCCTCGCGATCAGCACTTCCTCGTAATGCGAGCGGTTGAAGATGCCGATGGTGCCGCGCCTCGGAACGGCCGCGTGGACGCGCCAGAGGTAATCGTGCGCCCGCTCGATCTCCGACGGCGGCCTGAAGGCCGTGACGGAAACGCCGAGAGGCCCCGTCGCATTGAAGACGCCGCGAATGGTGCCGTCCTTGCCCGACGTGTCCGTTCCCTGGAGAATGACGAGGAGCGCACGCTGCCCCTCCGCGTAGAGACGATCCTGGAGCGCGTCGATCTCCCGCGCCAGCATCTCCGTTGCGGCCTTCGTCTCCTTGTCGTCTCCGAACCCGCACTTGTCGCGAGGGTCCCGCTGTTTCAGATCGACAGGCGTGCCGGGCTTCACCAGAAGCTTCTCGATCAGTTCCTGCGGTTGGTCCAGCATTCCTGCCCTCCTGACGTGCGACAAGACGATAGAGCGGGGCGATGCGAAAGGAAGGTCTGGATGGCGCCCGGACCCATCTTTACTCGTCGTCCGCCCAACCTTACCAAGAGACATCGCCACGAGACCGGAAGGCAAAGGAATGCTCGCTCTCTATTATTTCCCCGGCAATGCCAGCCTGCTGCCGCACATGATGCTGCGGGAAATCGGAGCGCCTTTCGAGCTTCGTCTCGTGGACAGGGCGCAGAACGCCCAGAAGAGCCCGGATTATCTCAAGCTCAATCCCAACGGTCGCATCCCCGTTCTCGTCGACGGCGATCTCGTCCTGTTCGAAACGGCGGCGGTCGCGCTCCACCTCGTCGACAAGTTTCCGGAAGCCGGTCTCGCTCCCGCTGTCGGCACGGCCGAGAGGGGGGAGTTCTACAAGTGGATGGTCCATCTCACCAATACGCCCCAGGCCGAATACCGGGCATGGTTCTACCCGCATGAGCACGTGAGCGACGAGGCGGCGGCGGCGAGCGTGAAGCAGGCCGCGGAGCAACGCCTCAACCGCATGTTCGACGTGATTTCCGATCAGATCGGGGACAGGCAGTGGCTGTTGGGGGACCGGTTCTCCGCAGCCGATCTCTTCCTCCTGATGCTCATCCGCTGGGGGCGGGGAATGCCGCGCCCGCCGCGTTCGATCCCGAACCTCAAGGCTTTCGCCGATCGGGTGCTGGCACGCCCTGCAGTGCAGGAGGCGTTCAAGGTCGAAGGCATTCAGGAGCCTTTGATCTGACGCATCAACCCTTCGATGCGCGCCGGGTGCGCCTGCGCTCCGGCAGGGTCTGCTCGACCGCTCGCATGTCCGCCCAAGGGTCTCGCTTCAACGAGGCAAGACGCTTGCGCAGGTTCTGAACCGTGAAGCCGTTCGGCTTGAGCTTCGGCGACAGCTCCTCCCACGCCACCGGCGTGGCGATGGGCGCACCCGGGCGGGAGCGCGTCGAATAGGGCGCGACCGCAGAGGCCTCGCGGTTGTTGCGCAGATAGTCGATGAAGATCCGGCCTTCGCGTTCGCTCTTCACGGACGTGGTCGTGTAGCGGTCAGGCTCGT
Source organism: Microvirga sp. GCM10011540 (assembly GCF_042650665.1). NCBI lineage: Bacteria > Pseudomonadati > Pseudomonadota > Alphaproteobacteria > Hyphomicrobiales > Methylobacteriaceae > Microvirga > Microvirga sp. GCM10011540. The sequence continues at coordinate 92,390 of NZ_JBHSBQ010000142.1, forward strand.
CGGCGGCCATGGCCTCGGCCATCTCCCGCGTGAAGGCCAGCGCGTCCTTCCACGGGGCACGCGGCGTCAGCGGTGCCACCACATGAAGGCCCTTGCCGCCGGTCGTCTTGACGAAGCTGTCGAGACCGACGCCTTTCAGGCGCTCGCGCACCGCGCCGGCCCCTTCGATCACGAGCGGCCAATCCACGCTCTCGCCGGGGTCGAGATCGAAGATGAGGCGGTCGGGCTTTTCGAGGTCGCCGAGGGTGGCGCCCCAGACATGCATCTCCAGGACGCCGGACTGGACGAGAGCCACGACGCTCTGGATGTCCCTGACCAGCAGGATCTCCTGCTCGCCCCCATCGTCGGGAACCATTGCCCGATGAACGGCATCGCTCATGCCGGCCCAGGAATGGCGCTGGACGAAACACTTCTTCTGCGCGCCCGATGGGCAGCGGATCAGCGTCAGCGGACGCTCGACCAGATGCGGCAGGAGCCACTCGGCGATGTCCACGTAGAACTCCGCCAGTTGCTGCTTGGTCAGGCCCTGCTCCTCCCACAGCACACGGTCCGGATGGGACAGGGAGATGCCGGCCACCTCCACCCGGTGATCGTCCTTGGCCTTCCTGGCGGGGGATGATCGTTCGGCGGCCTTCGGCTTCGCCTTGCTCGCGGTTTTCCTCGTCGCCTTTGCTTTCGACGGCGACTTCGGCTTGCCCGAGATCTCCTCGATGGACCGGCCGGTTTTGACCGAGAGCGGTGCCTCCTGCAGGATGTCGGGCTCGTCCTCGCCGCGGGCGAACTCGTCCTCCGCCTTGATCAGCAACCAGGATTCCTGACGCTCGCGCGGGCGTTTTCCCATGCGGACCAGGTGCCACGAGCCATGCAGCTTCTCGCCGTTCAGGCGGAAGGTGAGGCGGCCCTTGGCATAGGCCTCCTCCGCGTCGCCCTCGGGCTCCCAGGTTCCCTGGTCCCACAAGAGGACGGTGCCGCCGCCATACTGACCTTCGGGGATGGCGCCTTCGAAGTCGCCGTACTCGACCGGGTGGTCCTCGACATGGACAGCGAGGCGCTTCTCGCCCTTGACCAGGCTCGGACCCTTGGCGACGGCCCAGCTCTTCAGCACGCCGCCGAGCTCCAGGCGGAAATCGTAGTGCAGACGCGAAGCGTCGTGCTTCTGGACGACGAAGGCGGCCCCCGTCCGGCGGGAGGCCTTTCCCTTCGGTTCGGAGGTCTTGGTGAAATCGCGCTTGGCGCGATAGGGCGCGAGCTTTGCCATGGCGCGGAGTCAAATCCGCGCCGGGCATTCGGTTCCAGGCTCAGGAGGCGAGCGGCTCGCCCGCGACCGGAGCCGTGCCGGGGGTGCGCTCGTGCAGGAAGGCCGCCGCGATGAGATCGCGGGTGTATTCCTCCTTCGGCCGGTCGAAGATCTCCTCGGCCGTGCCGCGCTCCACCACCTTGCCGCTCTTCATCACCATGATCTCGTCGGAGAGTGCGCGCACCACCGCGAGATCGTGGCTGATGAAGATATAGGCCAGCCCGTGCGCCTGCTGCAGGTCGCGCAGCAGCTCGACGATCTCCTTCTGGACCGACCGGTCGAGGGCCGAGGTCGGCTCGTCGAGCACCACGAGCTTGGGATGCAGGATCATGGCACGGGCGATGGCGATGCGCTGGCGCTGGCCGCCGGAGAACTCGTGCGGGAAGCGGTTGCGCCAGGCCGGATCGAGACGGACCTCCTCGAAGGCCTGGGCGGCGCGCCGGTCACGCTCCTTCCGCGAGATGCTCGGCTCGTGCACGAGAAGGCCCTCGGTCACGATCTCGCCGGCGGTCATGCGGGGGGAAAGCGAACCGAAGGGGTCCTGGAACACGAGCTGCAGGTGGCGCCGCAAGGGCCGCATCCCGCTCCGGTCGAGGGGCATGAGGTTCCGGTCCTCGAACCGCACCGTGCCGGAGGCCGGCAGGAGCTTCAGGACGGCCCGGCCGAGCGTGGACTTGCCCGAGCCGGACTCGCCCACCACGCCGACCGTCTCGCCCGTCCGCACCGACAGGCTGACCCCGTCGACCGCGCGAAGCACATGACTCCCGCGGCCGAACAGGCCGGACTTGAGGACGAATTGAACCTCGATGTTGCGGGCGTCCAGCACGAGGGGCGCGTTCATCGAGACCGGCTCCTTGCGTCCGGTCGGCTCGGCATCGATCAGCATCTGCGTGTAGGGATGCTTGGGTGCCGTGAAGATGTCCTGCGTGATGCCGCTCTCCACGACCTCGCCGCGCTTCATGACGTAGGTGCGGTCCGCGAAACGGCGCACGATGCCCAGATCGTGGGTGATGAACACGATGGACATGCCGAGGCGCTTCTGCAGGTCGCCGAGCAGTTCGAGGATCTTCGCCTGCACCGTCACGTCGAGAGCCGTGGTCGGCTCGTCGGCGATCAGCACGTCCGGGTTATTGGCGAGCGCCATGGCGATCATCACGCGCTGGCGCTGGCCCCCCGACAGCTCATGGGGATAGGCGTCGATGCGCCGGGCCGGGTCCGGAATGCGGACGAGCTCCAGGAGCTCGATGGCCCGGGCCCGGGCCTTCGACTTGCTCAGGCCTCCATGGGTGGTCAGGGGCAGGGCCAGCTGGTCGCCGATCCGGTAGAGGGGATCGAGGGACGTCATCGGCTCCTGGAAGATCATGGTGAGCTTGGAGCCGCGATAGCGGTTGAGCTTGTCGGGGGAAAGCCCCACCAGCTCGTCGCCGCGATACTTCACGGAGCCTTCCGCCCAGCCGTTGGAGGCCAGGAGCCCCATGACCGACATCATGGTCTGGCTCTTGCCCGAGCCGGATTCGCCCACGATGGCCACGGTTTCCCCGGGGTTCACATCCAGGTCGATGCCCTTCACCGCATGGAGAATGCCGTCTCCGGTGCGGAACCGGACGTGAAGATTGCGGACCGAGAGAACGGGTTCGGCCATGTCAGCGGTCCTTCGGGTCGAGCGCGTCGCGCAGGCCATCGCCGATGAAGTTGAGGCAGAACAGGATCGCGACGAGCGTGATGGAGGGATAGATCAGCATCCAGGTGGCGCCCTGGATGTTCTTGGCGCCTTCCGAGATGAGGACGCCGAGGCTGGTGTTCGGCTCCTGCACGCCGAGTCCCAGGAAGGACAGGAAGCTCTCCAGCAGGATCACCTTGGGCACCAGAAGCGTCATGTAGACGACCACCGGCCCGAGCGCGTTGGGGATCACGTGACGGCGGATGATGCCGCGCGTCTCGACCCCCAGCGCCTCGGCGGCCTGGACGTATTCCTGCCGCTTGATCGAAAGGGTCTGCCCCCGGACGATGCGGGCCATGTCGAGCCATTCGACGGCGCCGACCGCAATGAACATCAGGACGAAGTTCCGGCCGAAGAACACGACCAGCATGATCACGAAGAAGATGAAGGGCAGGGAGTAGAGGATGTCGACGATTCGCATCATCACCAGGTCGACCCGCCCGCCCAGATAGCCGGAGGTCGCGCCGTAGATCACGCCGATGAGGATCGCCACGAAGGTGGCGAGCAGTCCGATCGCAAGCGAGATCTGCCCGGCCTTCATGGTGCGGGTGAGGAGATCGCGCCCGTTGGTGTCGGTGCCGAAGAAGAAATACTGCCGCCGGATCGGCACGTCGACGAGGAGCCGCCGGCCCTCGTCCTGGCGCTCGACCACCTGGGCGGGGCCGAACAGGTCCGAGCGTTCGAAATAGGCCAGAAGCCTCTCGTCGATGGGGCGGCTGCTCGAACTCACGAGGGTGACATGGGCGACGTCGCCGTCGATGGCGATGCTCTCGGGCTTCGCCCTCACGCGCGAGCCGATCCGTGCGATGTTGGGCTCGATCTGGTCCGCCTTGGGATAGGCCTCAAGGCTGGCCGGGACCTTCACGTAATCCGTATAGACCCTGTCGAAGGGGTGGCCGGTCACGTAGGGGCCGAAGATGCACGCGATGGCGATGAGCGCGAGCACGATGATGCTGGTGAGGGCGGCGCGGTTGCGCACGAGGCGGCCCCGGGCCTCGGCCCAGAGGGAGCGCCCGGTCACCGTGCCCTTCATGGTTTCGACGGGAAGTACAGCGCCTTGGGCCATGGCACGTCTCAATCGTAGCGGATGCGCGGATCGATAAGGGCGTAGAGGATATCGACCACGAGGTTGAACAGGAGAACGAAGACGGCGACGACGACCACGGTGCCCATGACGAGCGTGTAGTCACGGTTGAGGGCCCCTTCGACGAAGTAGCGGCCGATGCCGGGCAGGCCGAAGATGGTCTCCACCACCACGGACCCGGTCAGGAGCGCGGCGGCCGCCGGGCCGAGATAGGACACCACCGGCAGGGCCGCGCCGCGAAGGGCATGCGCCACGATCACCCGCAGGGGCAGGCCGAGGGACCGGAGGGTGCGGATGTGGTTGGAGCGCAGGTTCTCGATCATGGCCGCCCGGGTCATGCGCGCGACGACGGCGATCTGCGGCAGGGCCAGCACGATGACCGGCAGGATGAGATTGCGGGGGCTCCCGTCGGCCCAGCCCGCCACCGGCAGCCAGGCCAGCGCAAGCCCGAACACGATCTGAAGGATGGGGGCCACGACGAAGTTCGGAATGGTCAGGCCGAGGGCGCCCGTGCCCGTCACCAGATAGTCGATGGCGCTGTTCTGGCGAAGGGCCGCGATGGCGCCGAGGGTTCCGCCGACGAGGACCGCAACGGTCAGGGCGAGGGCGCCGAGGGTCATGGAAATCGGCAGGCCGCGGGCGAAAAGCTCCGCCACGCTGAAGTCGCGCAGGATGAAGGACGGGCCGAAATCGCCCTGCATCACGGCGCTCAGGTAGAGCCAGTACTGCTCGATCAGCGGGCGGTCGAGCTGGTAGATCCGGTTCAGGTTCTCCATCACCTTCGCCTCGAGCGGGCGCTCGAGATCGAACGGGCCGCCGGGGGCGAGCCGGATCAGGAAGAACGAGATGGTGACGATGATGAACAGCGTCGGGATCGCCGAGAGGAATCGGCGGAAGATGAAGGAGAGCAAGGCAGGCTCCTCCCACTTGAGAACGCGTGAACGGCTAAAAAAATAGGGCGGCCTGCAGCACAGGCCGCCCCTTGCTCAGCGAAAACTCACTGCGTCTTCGAGAGGAAGCGGGTCGGATAGACGCCGCGGGTGTTCTGCACGAAGCCCTTGATCTTCGGCGAGATCAGGTTGCTCTTGCCGTAGTACATGATCGGGATCCAGGGCATGTCCTTCATGAGGATCGCCTCGGCCTTCTTCATGATGTCGGCGCGCTTGGTCAGGTCCAACTCCTTGGCGGCCTGCTCCAGGAGCTTGTCGAACTCCGGATTGTTGTACTTGCCGTAGTTGAAGCCCTTGTTGTCGCTCTTGAGCAGGAACAGGAAGTTGTTCGGGTCCGAATAATCGGCGATCCAGCCGTAGCGGGCGATGTCGAAGTCGCCGCCGTCGCGCAGATGGGCGAAGTGGGTCTTGCCGTCCGTGTTGATGAAGGACGTCTCGACGCCGATCTGCTTCCACTGGTCGGCGATGGCGATGACGCTGTTGCGGTTGTTGTCCGTGGTGTTGTAGCGGATCTGGACCTTCAGCGGCTTGCTCTCGTCGAACCCGGCTTCCTTGAGGAGGGCCTTGGCCTTGTCCTCACGGTCGATGGGGGACACGTCCTTGTAGTCCATGTAGGCGGGCTGGCTGTAATTGCCCACGCCCGGCGGCATGAACGAATAACCCGGCTGCATCGTCTCGCCCCAGATCTCGCTCGCGATGAACTCGCGGTCGATCGCCATGGAGAGGGCCTGGCGCACGCGCACGTCGTTGAAGGGAGCCTTCGACGAATTCGTCACGAGATACCACGTGCCGAGATACGGGCCGAGCTTGACCTGATCCTTGAAGCGCTCCTTGAGCGACTTGATCTGGTCGGCCGGAAGCTCGTCCATCGAGTCCAGCTCGCCCGCCTCGTACCGGCGCACGGCCGCGGCGAGATCCGGATGCGGAATGACGTTGACCGTGTCGATCTGCACGTCCTTCGCGCCGTGATAGTGCTCGTTCTTCGTGAGCTTGATGTGCGAGTTCGGCACGAACTCGGCGAGCTTGTAGGCGCCGTTCGTCACCATGTTGCCCGGCTTCACGAAGTCCTTGCCGAACTTCTCGACGGAGGCCTGATGAACGGGAAGGCTGGTCTGGTGGGTGAGAAGCTCGATGAAGTAGGGGGTCGGCTGCTCCAGGGTGATCTCGACGGTCTTGTCGTCGATGGCCTTGACGCCGAGTTCCTCGACCTTGGCCTGACCCTTGTTGATCTTCTCGGCGTTCTTGATCGGGTACAGGATGTTCGCGTATTTCGCGCCCGTCTCCGGATTCATGATGCGGCGGTAGGAATAGACGAAGTCCGAAGCCTTTACCGGATCGCCGTTGGACCACTTGAGGCCGTCGCGCAGGGTGAAGCGGTAGGTCGTGCCGTCGTCGCTGACTTCCCACTTCGCGGCTTGGCCGGGCACGGCCTCGCCCTTGGCGTTGTAGGTCACGAGACCTTCGAGCAGGTCGCGCAGGATGTGGGCTTCCTGCACGGTCGAGGTCTTGTGGGTGTCGAGAGTCTCGGGCTCGCCGGTGTTACCGCGATTATAGACGACTTCAGCCGAAGCGGCGCCCATGAGGGCTGCCGTTGCGACGGCTGCCAGAGCCGTGCGTTTCAACCAGGACATTGACGCGTTCCCTTTACTGTTATTCCTAGGTTTCGAATTGTTTCGGCTTCAACCATCAGGCGAAACCTTATCCCATTTGTTGTTCAAACAACTGTTCATGTCCAGTACTATTCAATCGGCTGGACGAACGGGGGAGCGAGGTGCTCGGGGCCCTAGGCTCCGGTATCGAAGATCAGGCCCGCGGCCTCGATTCCGGCTGTCGCGGCGATCTCGTCGTTGTCCGAGGTGTCGCCCGAAACGCCGACCGCCCCGAGAGTATTTCCCTGTGAATCCTTGATCAGGACACCGCCGGGCACCGGCACGAGCAGGTTGCCGGTCGCGTGGGTTACTCCGGCGATGAAATGGGGGCGGTCCACCGCCATCTTGTGCAGGGCCCGCGAGCCCAGGCCGACGGCCAGGGCGCCATAGGCCTTGCCCATGGCGATCTCGGCCCGCTTGAGGCTGGTGCCGTCCTCCGACAGGAGGACCTTCACGGCGCCGCGGGCGTCGTAGACGACCACCGACAGGGGCTTGAAGCCCTTCTCCCGGCCGGCCCTGAGGGTGGCGTCGGCGATGGCTTGAGCGGTTTCCAGAGCAAGTTCGGACAATCCGATCCCCTTTTGTTTCAGTGGGTTATAGAGCAGCGTTTCAGGCCGCCTAGCGAGAGGCGGCGTCTTTCTGCGCGAGCCACGCCGCCACGACCTTGCGCTCGTCCAGGGTCATTTCGGTGATGTTGTTGGGCGGCATCGCGTGGGTCAGCACGCTCTGGACCCGGATGAGCTCCGCATGGCGGGCGATCTCCTCCGGAGTATCGAGGCGCACGCCCTTGGGGGCGACCGGAATGCCCTCCCAGACCGGCTCCGCCGCATGGCACATGGAGCAGCGGGACTGGATCGTGAGGACGGCCTCGTCGAAGGAGGCCGTCATCGCGGCGGGGGAGGCCTCGGCTGGACCTTCCGCCATGTTGGCCTCTCCCGGCTTGCCGATGATGGAGAGCCAGACCGCCAGGGCGATGCAGGCGGCGGCCACGCCCCAGCTCCACCAGGGCGAGCCCTTGTCCGCATGGCGGGAATTGTAGAAGTGCCGCACCACCGCTCCCGCGATCACCACGAGGCCGATGATGGCGACCGCGTAGCGGGACGACCAGGCCAGCGGATAATGATTCGAGAGCATCAGGAAGATGACCGGCAGCGTCAGGTAGTTGTTGTGCGTCGAGCGCAGCTTGGCTTCCTTGCCGAGCCTCGAATCGGGGGAGCGGCCGGCCAGAAGGTCCGCCACCACCTTCTTCTGGTTGGGAATGATGACGAAGAAGACGCTGGCCGACATCCAGGTCGCGATCATGGCCCCCGTATGGAGGAAGGCGGCGCGCCCGTTGAAGACCTGCGTGAACGCGAAGGCCGCCGCCAGGATGTAGACGAAGAGCACCACGCCGAGGGCGACCCCGTTCTTCCCGAGGGGCGACCGGCACAAGCCTTCATAGACGAGCCAGCTGAGAAGAATGCCGCCGATGCCGATGGCCGCGGCCTGCCAGGGCTCCAGCGCCCGCACGGCCGGGTCGATGGTGTAGAGATCCGCGTGGAGATAGTAGATCCAGACGATCAGGAAGAAGCCGCTGATCCAGGTGGAATAGCTCTCCCACTTGAACCAGGTCAGCTCCTTCGGCATCTCGGGCGGGGCCACGAAATACTTGCGCATGTTGTAGAAGCCGCCGCCATGGACCTGCCAGGCCTCGCCCCCCACGCCCTGGGGCAGTCCTTCTCTCTTCTTCAGGCTGAGATCCAGGTGGATGAAATAGAAGGACGATCCGATCCAGGCAATCGCGGTAATGACATGGATCCAGCGGAGGATCTGGCTGATCCATTCGGAAATCTGCGGGTCGATCATGCGGCCACTTGTAATGATAGGGAACATCTAGCCTAGGGCGGCACCGCCGAATGCGAAAGGCCCGGCCGCGGGCTTTTTCAACAGGTTCCCTCACGGGGAATCCTCGGGTTCGTCCTCGGCCCGAGCGGCGGCGTCTTGACGGCGGTACGCCGCATCGAAAAGCTCTGCCGGTCCGATCGTTCTCCCCCCGCTGCTTCGAGGTTCCCATGGGCCGCCTGTCCACCCACGTTCTGGATACAGCCAACGGCAAGCCCGCCAAGGGCCTGGAGATCGAGCTCTTTGCCATCGACGGCGAGCGGCGGCGTCCGATCCTGCGCACGCGCACCAATGACGACGGCCGCACGGACGGGCCGCTCATGAGCGGCGAGACCTTCCACACGGGCACCTACGAACTCGTCTTTCACGTGGGCGCCTATTTCCGGTCCATCGGCACGGCCACCGCCGATCCGCCGTTCCTGGACATCGTGCCCATCCGCTTTTCCATCGCCGAGCCGCTCGAGCACTACCACGTGCCGCTCCTCGTCTCGCCTTGGAGCTATTCCACCTATCGAGGAAGCTGATCGACCATGGCCGAGGCCACTTATCCCCGCGATCTCGTCGGCTACGGCCGCAATCCGCCCCATCCCCATTGGCCGAACGACGCGCGCATCTGCGTCCAGTTCGTGATCAACTACGAGGAGGGGGGCGAGAACAACATCCTCCACGGCGACAGGGCCTCCGAGGCCTTCCTGTCCGAGATCGTCGGCGCGGCGCCCTGGCCGGGGCAGCGCCACATGAGCATGGAATCGATCTACGAATACGGCTCCCGCGCGGGGTTCTGGCGCCTGTGGCGCATGTTCACCGAGCGCGGGATGCCGGTGACGGTCTACGGGGTCGCGACGGCCCTCATGCGCAATCCGGAAGCGGTCGCGGCCATGAAGGAGGCCGGCTGGGAGATCGCGAGCCACGGGCTCAAATGGATCGACTACCGGGATTTCTCCTCCGACGAGGAGAGGGCGCACCTGAAGGAGGCGATCCGCATCCACACGGAGGTGACCGGCGAGCGGCCGCTCGGATGGTATACGGGCCGCACCTCGGAGCACACCAACCGCCTCGTGGCGGAGGAGGGCGGCTTCCTCTACAGCGCGGACTCCTATGCGGACGAGCTGCCCTACTGGGAGACCCATGGCAGGCACTCCCAGCTGATCGTGCCCTACACGCTCGACGCCAACGACATGCGCTTCGCGACGCCGCAGGGCTTCAACTCGGGCGATCAGTTCTACGCCTATCTGAAGGACACGTTCGACACGCTCTACGCGGAGGGCGAGACGGCCCCGAAGATGATGTCGGTCGGCCTGCATTGCCGCCTCGTCGGCCGTCCCGGGCGCGCGGCGGCCCTGGCGCGCTTCCTCGACTACGTCGCATCCCACGACCGGGTCTGGGTGGCGCGGCGCGTCGATATCGCCCGGCACTGGATCAGGCGCCACCGTCCGGCCGATCTCAAGCCCAGCACCATGAACCGGTCGCTGTTCGTGGAGCTGTTCGGCGACGTGTTCGAGCATTCCCCCTGGATTGCCGAGCGGGCCTACGATGCCGGCCTCACCACGGCCCAGGACACGGCCGAGGGGCTGCACGCGTCGATGGTCCATGTGCTGTCGGACGCAACCCGGGAACAGAAGCTCGGTCTCATCCGCGCCCATCCCGACCTCGCGGGTCGGCTGAAGCTTGCCGACCTCACCGCCGATTCGAGGGGAGAGCAGGCCTCGGCGGGCCTCGACAGCCTCACCGAGGAGGAGCGCGACCGCTTCCTCGCCCTCAACGATTCCTACAAGCGCAAATTCGGCTTCCCGTTCATCATGGCCGTGAAGGGGCGCACGAAGGAGGAGATCCTCGCCGCCTTCGAGGAAAGGCTGGAGCACGACCCGGACCAGGAATTCGATACGGCGGTCGTCCAGATCGAGCTCATCGCCCTCCTGCGGCTGAAGGATCGCCTTCCGTCCCTGGCGGACGTGTTCTCGTCGCTGGCCTGAGGCGGTCCCGCCCGGCCGGATTGCGGTCCTGCCGCCGGAACCTTAAATGCTCTCCACCACAAGGGAGAAGTTTTCATGAGCGCATCAGCCGGACACGTGGATCTGGACCGCGAGGACGTCAAGCGGGGACTGGCCGAGGGATCGATCCATCTGGTCGATGTCCGGGAGCCCCATGAATTCGCGGCCGGCCACATCCCGGGCTCGATCTCGCATCCCCTGTCGGCCTTCGATCCCTCCAGCCTGCCGACCGACAGGCGGATCGTCTTTTCCTGCGCCGCGGGCGTGAGGTCGCTGCGGGCCATCGAGTTCGCGCAGGCCGCCGGGCGCGACGTGCGCGAGCACTACAAGGGCGGCTTCAAGGACTGGGCGGCGGCGGGCGAACCGGTGGAATAGGGGCACCCACGGATTGTCGCGGGTACCTCACATAGATTTGTTCCAAAGTAGAGTGCTCAAGCTTGGCAAGATGTGCACTACTATCCTCCCGCCGGTGACGGCTCGAATGGGAAGCCGTCGATCGCGCTCATAAGAGGGGAACTACATGAAGCGCACTATCTTCGTCGCCAGCTTGCTTGCGCTCGGGGTCACCGCAGCCATCGCGCAGAGCAACGTCGTCGAACAACGCCAGCAGCTGATGAAGGAGATGGGTGCGCAGACCCGTCCCATCGGCGCCATGCTGCGCGGTCAGGAGCCCTTCGACCTCGCGAAGGTTCAAGCCGGCCTGAAGGTTTTCGCCGAGAACTCGCAGAAGGCTCAGTCCCTCTGGCCCGAAAGCTCCAAGGATGCGCCGAAGACCGATGCGCTTCCGGCCATCTGGCAGAACAAGGCGAAGTTCGAGTCGATCATGACGGAACTGCACCAGGACGCCCAGACGGCGATGTCCGCCATCAAGGACGAGGCATCCTTCAAGGCGCAGATGCCCCAGGTGCTGCAGAATTGCGGCGCCTGCCACAACGACTTCCGGAAGAAGAGCTCCTAAGTCGTCGTAAATCGTACGCGGGCGGCCTTTCGGCCGCCCGTTTCGTTTGGAGATTCGGTGATGCGCAAGGTGCTCGGAGGCCTGCTCCTCCTCGTCGTATTCGGTGTGCTCGGCTTCTTCGCCCTGACCTCTCCCTCCGCGTACCGGCTCCTGCGGGGCGGGGCGGCGGCCGGAGACGCGGGCGCGATCGATCCGGCCCGGGCACCCGACATGGAGAATGGGCGGGCCCTGTTCTTCGCCGGCGGATGCACCTCCTGCCATGCCACTCCCAACCAGGACGACAAGTTGCGGCTGGGGGGCGGCTATGCCCTCAACTCGCCTTTCGGCACCTTCCATGTTCCCAACATCTCGCCCCACAGGCAGGACGGGATCGGTTCCTGGAGCACGGCAGAGTTCATCCGCGCCATGCGGGAGGGCGTTTCGCCCGATGGGCGGCACTACTATCCGGCCTTTCCCTACACGTCCTACCAGCGCATGACGCCGGCCGATCTCGCCGATGTCTTCGCCTTCATTCAGACCCTTCAGCCTGTCGAGGGCCGGGCTCAGGCTCACGACCTGCCGTTCCCCTACAATATCCGCCGGGGCGTCGGCCTGTGGAAGCTCGCCTTCCTCGACGGGCACGTCTTCACGCCCGATCCGACGAAATCCGAGAGCTGGAACCGGGGCGCCTATCTGGTGAACGGGGCCGGCCATTGCGCCGAGTGCCACAGCGAGCGCAACGCGGCGGGGGCGATCATCGAGGAGCGCCGATTCGCCGGCGGGCCCGATCCGGAGGGCCGGGGGACCGTTCCCAACATCACGCCTCACTCCAGCGGTATCGGGGGCTGGACTGTGGACGAGATCGCCACCCTGTTGAAAACGGGGGAAACCCCGCTCTTCGACACGGTCGGCGGACCGATGGGATCGGTGGTCGCAAACACCGCGCAGCTCTCCGACGCGGACCGTCGGGCCATGGCGGAATACCTGCTCTCCCTGCCGGAGCGAGAGGGCTACAAGCGGCCTGAATGATCGGTGGACAAGCTGGGGACGGGCTGTCAGTCCATCACGGCCGCTTTGAGGATGCAGACCATGGTGGCCCGCCCGGGCCCATCGCCGACGCAGCGGACCGAGTGCGGGCGGTCGCAGCGGTAGCGCAGGGTCTCGCCCGTCTTCGCCCTTTGGGTGGAACCGCCGACCTCGACCTCGAACTCGCCCTCCAGCACCGAGAGGCACTCGATGGAGCCGCGCTGGTGGCTGTCGGAATCGAGCACGCCGCCGGGCTCCGACTGCACGTCGTACCATTGCAGCCATTCGATGGTCTTGAGCCAGCCGATGATGGCAAGGCGCATCTTGCCGTCCTCCGACACGAGGATCGGCGTGTCGGCCTTGGACGATTTCTCGATGAACGGCTCCTCGTCGCTGGTGGCGAGAACCCGCTCGATGGACACGTCGAGGGCCTGGCTGAGGCGCCAGATGGTGGCGAGGGTCGGGTTCGTCTCGTTCCGCTCGATCTGGCTGATGATGGATTTCGCCACGCCCGATTGCTCGGCGAGTTCGGAGAGCGACAGGTTGTAGGCCTTGCGCAGCCGCTGGATGGTCTTGCCCATGTGGCCGGATAGAACCTGAGCGCCGGTCTCGAGATCCCGGCTCCGCTCCTTGCCTTCAACGCCCATCGTGCCCGCCTTGCCTGTTCTGAAAGACCGAACGTTCGTTCCTCAAAACGGTTTTGGGACAACCTCAGGGGTGGGTCAAGCACCAGGGGTGTCGCGGCGCGCCTTTTCCTGTCGGCAGGGCGTCAGCCGCCCGGTTTGGGCGAGGCCGCCTTCAGTTCATGGGCTCGCATCAGCCCGAGCTGGTGCTCGCGCCAGACGATGAAGAGGCCCGTGCCCGCCACGATGGTGGCGCCGGTCAGCATGGTGCCGGTGGGAAGATCGCCGAAGACCATCCAGCCGAACAGGAGCGCCCAGATCATGGTGGTGTATTCGAACGGCGCGATGATCGAGGTATCCGCGAAGCGGTAGCTCTGGGTCAGCAGGATCTGCCCGATCCCGCCGAGGATGCCGCCGACGACGAACAGGGCCATGTCGTAGGCGTCCGGCATGCGCCAGCCCAGCACGATGGTGCAGAGGGACAGGGCCGAGGCGAGAATGAAGAAGTAGAAGACGATGGCGCCCGTTTTCTCGGTCGCCGTCAGGCGGCGCACCTGGATCATGGCCCCGGCGGAGCAGAAGGCGCCCAGCAGCGCGCAGAGCGCGCCGAGGGTCGGCCCGCCGCTGAGGCTCCCGGTGAAGGTCTCGACCTTCAGGTAGGGCGAAAGCATGATCAGGACGCCGACGAAGCCGATGCCAACGGCGCTCCAGCGATAGGCCCGCACCTTCTCCTTGAGCAGCAGGGCCGCCAGGATCACGACGATCAGCGGCGAGGCGTAGCCGATGGCGATGGAATCGTGGAGCGGCAGGTAGGAGAGGGCGGCAAAGCCGAGATACATGCCCGAGGTGCCGATGAGGCCGCGCAGGAAGTGACCGCGCACGTTGTCGGTCCGCACGGCGTTGATCAGGTCCCCTTGCCAGGCCAGCCAGGCCAGGAGCGGAAGCAGGGCGAAGGCCGAACGGAAGAAGACCACCTCTCCGACGGGGTAGCGGGCCATCAGGGTCTTCAACGTAGCCGACATCATCGTGAAGACGAGGGCGGACAGGACTTTGAGGGAGATCCCCAGGAGAGGTTTCAAGGCGTGAGTCGCTTCGGTTGGAGACGCAACCAAACACGATGCGGCTCTCCCGTGAAGGCCTTTCGGGCGGAAAATCCCTGCGTCAGGCACATGCGAGAGTTCGCGACTGTCACAAAATCGCAAGGCTAACGTCACAGACACGATACGCGAATCCGGTCTGGTCGGGGGACACGCCGAGTGAGGACCCCATGGCCGAAGCATTCGAGGCCGTCCGCGTGCGGACGCTGTTCCTGTCGGATCTCCATCTGGGCACCAGGGGGTGCCAGGCCGGTCCGCTGCTGGCGTTCCTGAAGGCCTACGACGCCGACATCATCTATCTCGTGGGCGACATCGTCGACGGCTGGAAGCTCAAATCGGGATGGTACTGGCCCCAGGCCCACAACGACGTCGTCCAGAAGCTCCTGCGCAAGGTCCGGAAGGGCGCCAAGCTGGTGTACATCCCCGGCAACCACGACGAGTTCCTGCGGGACTATATCGGGGTCAATCTCGGCGGCATCGAGCTGGCCGACCATGCCCTGCACGAGACCGCCGACGGAAAGCGCTACCTCGTGATCCACGGGGACCAGTTCGACCTCGTGGTGCGCCATGCCCGCTGGCTGGCCCTGCTCGGGGACGGGGCCTACACGGCGGCGCTGTTCGTCAACACCCATCTCAACATCCTGCGCCGCCGCCTCGGCCTGACCTATTGGTCGCTCTCGTCCTGGGCCAAGCTGCGGGTGAAGAACGCCGTCAACTACATCAGCCGGTTCGAGGACCTTCTCGCCTCGGAGGCGAGGCGGCAGGAGGCGGACGGGGTCATCTGCGGCCATATCCACCATGCCGTCATGCACGTAAGGTTCGGCATCGCCTACGTGAACACCGGCGACTGGGTGGAATCCTGCACCGCCGTCGTCGAGCACTACGACGGCACCCTGCAGCTGATCCGGTGGGCCGAGCAGCCCGAGGCGCAGGCGGAAGGCCGGTCTCAGTCCGTGCCGGCCCTGGCCGGGACGCGGGTCGCCTGATGCGCGTCCTCGTCGCGACCGACGCCTGGCATCCGCAGGTGAACGGGGTCGTCCGCTCGCTGGAATACATGGCTGCGGAGGCGCCTCATTTCGGCGCCGAGATCGTCTTCCTCACGCCCGAGCGGTTCCGATCCGTTCCGATGCCGACCTACCCGGAGATCCGGCTGGCCCTGGCGACGCCGGGACGGGTCGCGCGCGTCCTCGACGAGGTCGCCCCCACGCACATCCATATCGCGACGGAAGGCCCTGTGGGCCTCGCGGCGCGTCTGGTCTGCCGCAGGCGGGACCTCGCCTTCACCACGAGCTATCACACCCGCTTCCCGGAATACGTCTCCGCCCGGACGCCCATTCCGAAGGCCTGGTCCTATCGGGCGCTGCGCTGGTTCCACCGCGAGGCCCGGGCCATGATGGTCAGCACCCCCTCCCTGGAGCGGGAGCTGGAGGGGCGCGGCTTCCACCGCATCCGGCGCTGGACCCGGGGCGTGGACACGCAGCTCTTCCGTCCGCGCCACGAACGGATCCTGGACGACCGCGCGCCCATCTTCCTTTTCGTCGGGCGGGTGGCGGTCGAGAAGAATATCGAAGCGTTCCTTTCCCTCGATCTTCCCGGCACCAAGGTGGTCGTGGGCGACGGCCCGGCACGGGCGGATCTGGAGCGGCGCTACCCGAAGGCCCGGTTCCTGGGCACCCTCGCCGGAGAGGATCTGGCACGGGTCTATGCCTCCTCGGACGTCTTCGTGTTTCCGAGCCTCACGGACACCTTCGGCATCGTCCTGCTGGAAGCCCTGGCCTCAGGCCTCCCGGTCGCGGCCTTTCCGGTCACGGGACCGGCCGACGTCATCGGCTCCTCGGCCTGCGGGGTCCTCGACGAGGATCTGCGCGAGGCGGCCCTGGCGGCCCTGGAGATCCCGAAGGACAGATGCCGGGCCTACGGCGAGACCTTTACCTGGCGCGAGAGCGCGCGACAGTTCTTCTCCAATATCGGTTCGGCCCACGAAGAGCCCGACCGCGGGCCTCACATCAGGAACGAGGGATAGGGGCCCGGATGCAGGGTCTGCTCGTCCGCTAGGCCAGGGGCCTCGGGAAAGGACGACTCCTTGTCGGGCGCAGGCTGATCGGGAGCGCAGACGGCCGCCACCTCGTGAATGCGGCCTTCGAGGTAGCGCAGGGTCTGGATGATCCGCCGGATGCGCTGCTCGGCCAGGGCCTGGAACTCCTCGTCGCTCAGGGGCTCCTGCGCCTCCAGGTCGAGGAGGTTCCTCAGGTCGTCCTGGCCCTTGCCGCGGGGGAGGAGGCCGAGCTCGCCCTTCGTCCGGGAGATGGTCCGCGCCATGTCCTGCAAGGTGGACCGGACCTGGTCGAGGGTCCGCCCGGCCGCGTCGTCGTGCGCGGTCTTCTCGATGCGGCCCAGAGCGGCCAGAACGGCCTCGGTATCCGCATTGCGGTTGCGCCGGGCGAATTCGCGCAGGAACCAGCGGCCCCGTGCCGTCTCCATGACGGCGGCTTCGATGGCGTCGTAATCAGCATTGCTGAACGTGACGCGCGTCTCGTCATCCGTCATGCTACACACTTCCCTTTCCGCGGGGTCCGCGATTCCCATTGTGTCGAAAGCAGGGGACAGCTCAACCCCTCAACACCTTCCTTAACGGTATTTTCACCGTGTTCTTCGTCGCGCCTATCCTTTCGGTGACCTTGCCGTGACCGCACCCACCCTCGTTTTCGGTATCCGCCTCGGCGCGCTGCAGGCTGCGAGCTTCGTCAGCATCGGGGTGTTCCTGCCCTTTTTCCCGCTTTGGCTGCAGAGCAAGGCGCTTCCGCCGACGATCATCGGGATCGTGGTCTCCATCCCGATCATCGTCCGCATCCTCGTTTCGGCCCCGCTCCTGATCCTGGCCGACAGGTCCTTCGGCGCACGCCGCCTCCTCCTCTGCAGCCATCTGGGCCAGATCGTCGGCTTCCCGCTGCTGATGCTGGCGGAGAGCAGCCTGGCGATCATCGCCATCGTCGCGCTCGTGGCCGTTGCGCAGGCGGCGGTCATCCCGGGAAACGACCTGGTGGTGACGGGCGCGGTGCAGCGGCGGCCGGGCCTCAACTACGGCTGGATCCGCGGTTGCGGATCGGTGGCCTTCTTCCTGGCCAACATCGCGGCCGGGTACCTGGTGGGAGGGTTCGGGGCCGGCGCCGTCGTCGTGGCGCTTTCGCTCATCCCCCTTCTCGGGATCTGGGCGACCTTCGTGGCCGTCAGGCCCGAGACGACCGAGGCTCCGGTTCGCGCCGACGACAAGGGGCGGTCCGCGGCGCCGGGCCTGCCCAAGGTGCTCTGGCTGGTTCTGATCGCGGCCGCGCTCACGCAGGGCACCCACGGGGCCCTGAACGCCTTCGCCAGCATCTACTGGCAGTCCCAAGGCTTCGCCGATGCCACGATCGGGTATCTCTGGGCGGCGGGCGTCGTCGCCGAGATCGTCGTCTTCTTCGTGCTCGGCCAGGCGGTGGGCAAGGGGTCGGGCGTGGGGCTGATCCTCATCGGATCGGCCGCCGCGGCGATCCGCTTCACGGTCATGTCCCTGCATCCGGGCCTCGGCCTGACCTTCGTGCTCCAGGCCATGCACAGCCTCTCCTTCGGCGCCACCCATCTCGGGACCATGGCAGCCCTGACGGCGTTCTCCCCACCACATGCCCGCGGGCGGGCGCAGGGCATCTACGGCACCCTCGCGGCCCTGGTGATGGCGCTCTCCACCATCGTGAGCGGCGTGATCTACCGGGAGGCGGGCGCCCTGGTCTTCGCCGCGATGGCGCCTCTCGGCGCCATCGGCTTCGTGCTGACGCTGCTTGCGGTCCGTCTCCTGCCGGCTCAGCCCCAGAGGGCGGGCAGCGGCGGGTAGACGATGCTGCCCTCATAGGTCAGGCCCGGCTCCCGGTCCTTCGCCAGCAGGAGAGGGCCGTCGAGATCGACGAAGCGGGCGCGCGGCGCCAGGACCATGGCCGGAGCCATGGCGAGCGACGTGCCGACCATGCAGCCGATCATCAGGGAGAAGCCCCTGGCCTCCGCCGCCTCGGCCAAAGCCAGGGCCTCGGTCAGGCCGCCGGTCTTGTCGAGCTTGATGTTGATCACGTCGTAGAGCCCTACCAGCCGGTCGAGGCTCGGCCGGTCGTGCACGCTCTCGTCGGCCAGGATCGGCACCGGCCTGTCGATGCCGCGCAGGAACTCGTCCTCCTTGGCGGGGAGGGGCTGCTCCACCAGGGCGTAGCCCGCATCGGCGCAGGCCGCGAGGTGGGCGGCGAGGTTTTCCCGGGTCCAGCCCTCGTTGGCGTCGGCGATGAGGGTGGCGTCGGGGGCGGCCTTGCGGACGGCGGCAATGCGTTCGAGATCCCCGCCGGGGCCGCCGAACTTCACCTTCAGGATCGGCCTTTCCGCCGCCCGGGCGGTCGCTTCCGCCATGGCCTCGGGCGTGTCGAGGCTGATCGTGTAGGCGGTGGTCACGGGCGGCCAGCGGTTGACCCCGGCCGTCACATGGGCGCGGATGCCGGAGCGCTTGGCGTCGAGGTCCCAGAGGGCGCAGTCGACCGCGTTTCTGGCCGCTCCCGCCGGCATGGCGCTCTGGAGCGCCTCGCGGGTCAGCCCGGCCTCGATCTGCGGCCGCAGGGCCTCGATGGCCGCGGCGACGCCTTCGACGGTCTCGCCGTAGCGGGGGTAGGGGACGCATTCTCCACGGCCGGCGGCCCCGTCTTCGCCGATGGTCGCCGTCACGACGACCGCCTCGGTGCGGGACCCCCTTGCGATCGTAAACTTTCCTGCGATGGGAAAGCGGTCAATCGTCACGTCGAGCTTGCGCATTCTCTCTGCCTCTCCACAACTTCGGCTCGACTTGTGGCGTAGCAACACGCTATCACCAAGCGGAATCGATACCGGAAGGATGATCGTGGCGCAGAGCACCTTGGCTCAAGAGCCGCAAGTGAAAATCGAGCGTTCTGGGGACAAGGTGACCGCACGGATCGTCGGCCACTGGACCGCGGAGCATGCCGAGCTCGTGGAGTCCTTCGCGGCCGAGATCGGCGCCGAGGCCGACCAGCACCACGTGATCTTCGATTTGGGCGAGGTCCAGCGTCTGGACACCCTCGGCGCCTGGGTGCTCGACCGGACCCGGCACGAACTGGGGGAGCGCGGCCAGGCGGCCGACTTCGCCAATGCCAGCCCGGAACAGCAGATCCTGCTCGACGAGGTGGCCTATCGCGGCTTTCAGGAGCAGCCGAAGGCCCGGCATTCCAAGGCCATGGATTTTCTCGTCGACGTCGGCAAGAGCATGGCCGGGGCCGGCAAGGATCTGGTCGACGGCGTCGCGTTCCTGGGGGAGCTCGTCTCGGCCCTCATCCGGGTCGTCGTCCATCCCCGGCGCTTCCGGGGCACGGCGCTGGTCAACCAGCTCGAGCAGATCGCCTACCGGAGCGTGCCGATCATCGTGCTGATCTCGTTCCTCGTGGGCTGCATCGTCGCCCAGCAGGGCATCTTCCAGCTGGTCCGCTTCGGCGCCACGCCCTTCGTCGTGGACCTGATCGGCATCCTGGTCCTGCGCGAACTCGCCCTGCTCCTCACCTCCATCATGGTGGCCGGCCGGTCCGGCTCGGCCTTCACGGCCGAGATCGGCTCCATGAAGATGCGGGAGGAGATCGACGCCCTGCGGGTCATGGGGCTCGACCCCATCGAGGTCCTGATCGTTCCCCGGATCCTCGCCCTCGTCATCGGCCTGCCGCTCCTCACCTTCATCTCGTCCATCGCCGCGCTCTCGGGCGGCGGCGTGACGGCATGGCTCTACGGCGACGTCAGCCCGGACGTCTTCCTCTCCCGCCTGCGCGAGGCGGTGAGCATGAACACCTTCCTGGTCGGGCTCATGAAGGCGCCCTTCATGGCCCTGGTCATCGGCATCATCGCCACCCTCGAAGGGCTGGCGGTGGAGGGCTCCGCCGAATCCCTGGGGCGCCACGTGACCTCGTCCGTGGTAAAGGCGATCTTCATGGTCATCGTCCTCGATGGCCTCTTCGCCATGTTCTTCGCAGCCATCAGGTACTGAAGCGATGCTCGACCGGCACCATCTCCCCATCGACAGGAACCGCGAGGTCGTCATTCGCGTCCGCGGGGTCGAGGTCGGCTTCGGGGACAGGACCATCCTCAACGGCCTCGACCTGGACGTGTACCGGGGCGAGATCCTGGGCTTCGTCGGCGCGTCCGGCCAGGGCAAGTCGGTGCTGACCCGCACGATCCTGGGGCTCGTCCCCAAGCGGGCGGGCACCATCGAGGTGCTGGGCCGCAACCTGGACGATTTGTCGCCCTCCGAAAGGCGGCTTCTGGAGCGGCGCTGGGGGGTTCTTTTCCAGCAGGGCGCCCTATTTTCCGCTCTGACCGTGAAGCAGAACGTGCAAGTGCCGATGCGGGAGTATCTCAACCTGTCCGACAGGCTCCTGGACGAGTTGGCGATGCTCAAGATCGAGATGGTGGGCCTGAAGCCGGACGCGGCCGACAAGCTTCCCTCGGAACTGTCCGGCGGCATGATCAAGCGGGCGGCCCTGGCCCGGGCGCTCGCTCTCGACCCGGACATCGTGTTCCTGGACGAGCCGACTTCGGGCCTCGACCCCATCGGCGCCGGGGAGTTCGACGAGCTGATTGCGACGTTACAACGGACTTTGGGGCTTACCGTATTCATGGTAACCCATGACCTCGACAGCCTTTACACGGTCTGCGACCGGATCGCGGCTCTGGGTGAGGGCAAGATTTTGGCGGAAGGGCCCATCGAGACGTTGCTCGCATCGGACAACCCTTGGCTCCGCTCCTACTTTCATGGAAAACGGGCTCGCGCGGCCATGGCCAGCGACTCGTAGGGTTTGTGATGGAAACGCGTGCAAACTACGCCTTGATCGGGTTGTTCACCCTCGCGGTGATCGCGGCGGCGTTCGGCTTCGTCTATTGGTTCTCCGGCGGCGACCGCGGCCAGGGAAGACAGACCATCCGCGTGGTGTTCTCGGGGTCGGTTTCCGGCCTCTCGAAGGGCTCGTCCGCCTCCTTCAACGGCCTGCGGGTCGGCGAGGTGACGGATATCAGCCTCCTGCCGGAGGATCCCCGCAGGGTCATGGCGATCGTGCAGGTCGACGCCAACACCCCCATCCGCACCGACACCCGCGCCCGCCTGGAATACCAGGGGCTGACCGGCGTCGCCAACATCGCCCTGTCGGGTGGCGAGCCCAGCGCGCCGCCCCTAGCGGCCGGTCCTGGCCAACCCCTGCCGACGATCTTCGCCGACCGGTCCGACTTCCAGGATCTGATCGAGACCGCACGAAACATCGCCCGCCGGGCCGACGACGTGCTGGAGCGCGTCGGGCGGGTCGTGTCGGACAACGAGGGCGGCATCAACCGCACCGTCCAGAACGTGGAGCGCTTCTCCCAGGCCCTCGGCGAGAATGCGGAGGGCATCGACCGCTTCCTGGCCCAGGTCGGCCAGGCGGCCGAGAAGGTGGGGCCGCTGGCCGAGAAGCTGGAGACCCTCGCGACCAACCTCGACCAGGTCGTGCGCTCGGTGGAGCCGCAGCGCGTCGCGAAGATCGTGGAGAACGTGGAGAGCTTCACCGAGGCTCTGGGGCAGAACCGGGAGGCGATCGACAACACCTTCCGGGACGCGGCAAGCCTGGCGAGCCGCCTGAACGAGACCGCGCCCAAGCTCGACGCCGCGCTCACCGATCTCACCGCCATCACCCGCACCATCGACCCGGCCAAGGTCGGCCGCACCGTCGACAACGTGGATCGGGTGGTGGGCTCCATCGACGGCGAGCGGGTCGCGCGCATCGTCCAGAATACGGAGGAGTTCACGAAGGCTCTGGCCGAGAACCGCCAGGCCATCGACAATGCCCTGCGCGATGCGGCGAGCCTCGTGGGTCGTCTCAACGAGTCGGCGCCCAAGCTCGACATGGCCCTGACCGAGATTTCCAACCTGGCCAAGGCCGTCGATGCGACCAAGGTCGGCCGGGTGGTCGACAACGTGGACACCTTCGCCCAGACCCTGGGCCGGCGCAGCCCGGACGTGGACAAGGCGATCCAGGAGGCGCGCTCGATCACCGAGAAGCTCAACCGGTCCGCAGACCGGATCGACGCGGTCCTGAAGGGCGCCGAAGGCTTCCTGGGCTCGGCCTCGGGAGAGGCGGGCAGGGGAGCGTTCGATCAGATCCGCGAGGCGGCGAACTCCGTTCGCGAGCTGGCCGACAATCTCAACGAACGTACCGAGGGCGTCCTGAAAGGCGTGGGACGCTTCACGGAGTCAGGCCTGCGCGAATACGAGGCTCTTGCCGTGGAGGGGCGCAGAACCCTCAACGACATCAGCCGCGCGGTCCGGAGCATCGAACGTAATCCACAGCAGTTTCTGTTCGGAGGCCGTTCGTCTCTCCCCGAATACAACGGCCGCCGTTAGTTCTAGTAGCAGTATGTCTGGATCCTCCGTGCTTTCCTCATCCACCGAAAGGGCTTGCCCGCTTCGGCGCCTGGCCCCGGCGCTCGTCCTCGCGGCGATGGCCGGAGCCTGCTCCTCGGCGCCGGCGCCCACGACCTACGATCTCTCGGCGCCCACGTCGCGGATCCGGGGCGCATCGGGGGTGCAGGTGCTCGTGGCGGAGCCCTCGGCGCTTCAGGTGCTCTCGGAGCAGCAGATCCTCGTGAAGGACACCACCACCGGGGCCATCTCCTTCCTGGGGGGCGGGCAATGGGCGGACGACCTGCCGAGGCTCGTCCAGACCAAGCTGATCAACACCTTCGAGAACTCCTCGCATATCCGCGGCGTCGCGAGGCCGAGCAGCGGCGCCGTGGCCGACGTCCAGCTAGTCTCCGAACTGCGCAGCTTCGAGATCGCCACCCCAAGCAACGAGGCGGTGGTGGAGATCGCGGTGAAGATCGTGAACGACGCCAACGGCCGCATCGTCAACGGCAGGATCTTCAGGGCCCGGGCCCCGGTCGTCGCCATCGACGCTCCGAATGCCGTCCGCGGCCTCGACGAGGCCCTTTCCGTGGCGATGCTCGACATCGTGCGCTGGGTCAGCGGAAGTTCGCTGCCCCGCAGGGACGAACCGGCCGAGACGGTCAGCACTCTCCCGCCCCGCGAGGAGCGCCGCGACGAGGCCAGCCCGCCGCCGGCATAACGACGCAGACGTCGCCGGAAGAACGGCAAGCGAAACCGCCCAAGTTTCCATCGCCCTTCGCCTCTCCCGGTGAAGCCGGAACCGTCAGGTTGGGGTGAGAGGCTCCGACGTTGCGCGATGCAGCGCCACCGCTTTCCCTCCCCCTGGGGAGGGTGGAAGGCCTCAGTCGGCTCAGGCGACGGACCCATCCTGCCGCTCCAACAGCCTCTCCCGGAAAAGCGAGGCATCTCCGGACAGCACTGAAGCCTTTGCCGGGACGGTGTTCGCGTCTCCTAGGGACAGGGAGGATGCACCCACGGGGACCGGGCGGGCTCAAACGCCGTTGCTGCCGCATCTCCTCCATCGAGGCGGCCCGGCGCAGCGTGCGGGATTCGATCCGCAAACGAAAATGGCCGGCGCGAGGCCGGCCATTTTCAGGTGACGGTGGCGATGCGTCGGCGGCTTAGTCGAAGCGGCCGCTCGCATGGGCCAGCATGGTGTAGACCTTGCCGGTTTCCGAGGTCAGGTAGGTCTTCGTCAGCATCGAATCCCGGTCGTCGCGGGAGACCTCCGCCAGCAGGCGCTCGAACTCCTCCACGTAGCGGTCGACGGTCTGCTTGAACTCGTCGTCCTGCCGGTACTTGCGACGGATCTCGTCGAAGGTCTGCTGACCCTGGATCGTGTAGAGGCGGCGGGTGAACACGTTGCTCTCGCCGCGCTTGTAGCGATCCCACAGCTCGACGGCCGCGTCGTGATCGATCATCCGGGCGATGTCGACCGAGATCGAGTCCAGGGATTCGAGGCTGTTGACCCGGGAGCGGTCGGGGCGACCCGGACCGCGCGGCGGTCCGTCCTCGCGCGAGGCCCGGTTCAGGAGGTCGGACAGCCAGCCGCTGCCGCGCGCGGCGGCGTCGCGGGCCTGAGCCTCCTCGCGCCGCGGGGCAGGGCGCTCAGGCGCGGGGGTGGGCTGACGGGTCGCCATGGGAGCCGGCGCAGGCGCCGGAGCCGGCGGAGGGACGGGAGCCGGAGCCGGAGCAGCGCGCTGCTCGACCGGCCGGGCTGCCGCCTGAACCGACGCCGGAGCAGGTGTGGGAGCCGGGGCGGGGCGCGGCTCGTGGACCACGGCCGCGGAGGCCATGGGAGCCTCGTTGACCCGGCGGGGCTGGGCGGCCGGGATGGCGTCCACGGCGCGGTTCGAGCGCGAGACCAGGGCCGAGAGCTCGTTGAGAGCCTTGATCTGGTCGGCGACGACACGACGCATGTTGGCCGTGGTCTCCTGCGTCTCCTGCGGGATCTCGACGACGCCGCGGCGGAGTTCGGCCCGGGTGGTTTCGAGCTCGCGCTGGATCTGGCCGGTCATGCCGCGCAGTTCGCCCATGGTGTCGCGGAACTTCGCGGTGGCGTTGTTGAGCGCCTCCGTCATCTCGGCGGCGGCCTGCTCGTAGGCCGTGCGCAGGGCGGCGGCGGTGCGCTCGCCCTCCTGGCCGGTCGAGGAGCGGATGAGCTCGAACTGATCGCCGATGGCGCGGGTGGTGGCCTGCGCCGACTCGGCCAGCACGGATCCGATCTGGCGGGCCTTGCCTTCCACGTTCTGCAGCGAGCCTTCCACCAGCGCCGTGAAGGTGCGCGTGACGGTCTCCAGTTCCTGCGAACGGTCATTGATGCGGGCGAGAACCTCGGTGAGGGCTTCCTGGCGGCCGCTCAGGGCGGCATCCATGCGGGCCTCGACCCGCTCCAGGGCCGCTGCGGCCTCGGTCAGGGTCTGCATCTGCTCGCGGGTGACGTCGGTCAGCGAGCGGCCGCGCTGCTCGAGGCTCTGGGCCAGTTCGGAGGCCTGCTGGACCGCGCCGGTCGACACGGAGCGGAGCGCCTCGACCTGGTCGGCCACCTGCTCGGAGGCACGGCCCGTCTGGGCGGCGACTTCCGCCAGAAGGCTCTGGATCTGCTGCACCTGTCCGCCGAGGCCGTCCTCGATGGCGCCGAGATTGCCGCTGGCGCTCGCCGCCACCTGCTGGAGCAGGCGGTTGGCATCCTGCAGCCGGTCGAGCACCTCGGAGAGCTCGCCGCGCAGGCGCTGGTTGGTGCCGACGAGGGTCTCGACGGCCTGCGAGGTGGTCTGGTCGATGGAGCTGCGCAGGGCCTCGGTCGACTGGGCGTAGGACGCGGTGAGCTCCATGGTGCGCTCCTGGAGCGCGGAGAGCATGCCGGAGCTGCGCTGCTGCAGGCTCTCGACCACCGCATTGCTGCGCTCCTCCAGGGCGCGCAGGGTCGTCTCGCTGACGGCGGCGACTTCGCGTCCGATGGTGGCGCTGCGCTCGTCGAGACTCGCCACGAGGGTTGCTCCCTGCGTGTCGAAGATCCCGCGGATCTCGTCGATCCGGCTGCCGAGGGAGCCGAGCACCGTCTGGCCGCGCTCCTCGATGGCGTTGGCCACGCCGTCGAGGCGGTTGACCACCCGGTCCTCGAAGCTCGTGACGCGCTGGTCGAGGGTCGCGGCGATCTCCTCGGCCCGGTTGCCGAGGGTCTGGTTGATCTCGAAGGCGCGGGCGCCCAGGGTCTCCGTGATCTCTCCGGCGCGGTCGCCGAGGATCCGGTTGATGGCCGTGGCGCGGGCGTCGAGGGCCTCGCCGATCTGCTCGGCCTTGGCCGAGATCGTCTCGGCGATGGCGCCGGTGCGGGCCGTGATGGCCTGGCTGATCTCGTCCACGCGGGCCTGGAGGGAGTTCGCCACGTCGCGGCCGCCTTCGGCCATGACCCGCGCCATTTCGCCGGTGCGGATGACGAGGGCCTCGTTGAGGGCGGAGGCGCGGGCGCCGAGGGTCTGGTCGACGCGCTCGACGATGGTGTCGAAATTGGCCGTGATCTCGGTTGCCCGGCGGGAGGCATGCTCCTCCAGGGCGGAGAGCTGGGTCTCGATGGCCGTGGTGGCCTCGCGGGCACGCTCGGCGAAGGACTCGGACATGGCGCGGCCCTGGACCGTGATGAGACGGTCCATCTCCTCGAAGCGGCCGCTGATCGTCTCGGTGAGGTTGCCCACGTCGTTGGAAATGCGCTCGGCCACTTCGCCGCCGCGGCGCATCACGTCCTCGAAGGCCGACAGGCGGGTGCCGAGGGTCTCTTCCATCTCGCGGCCGCGGGTGTCCACCGTCTCGGCCGTGCGGTTGAGGGCCTCGTTGACGCGCGAGCCCTGCGTGGCGATGGCGAGAACGATGTCCTTACCGGTGGAGGCGAGGCGGAGCTGCGCCTCGTCCGCATGGCGGGACAGGGTCTCGGAGAATTCCTGCCCGCGGGTTTCGAAGGCCGTCTGGAATTCCGCGACCCGGTCGGCCATGAGCGTGGCGACCCGGTCGCCGGCCGTGCTGAGGCTGGCCTCCAGGGCCTGGCCCTGGACCGTGACGGACTCGCTGACGCGCTGGCTTGCGGTCTCCAGGCGGACGGCGAGGTCCTCCACCCGGGTGCCGATGGCCTCGTCGGCCATGCGCACGGCGCCTTCCAGATGTTCGCGCACCTCGTTGCCGCGCTGGGTGATTTCTTCGGTGACGCTGCCGGCCGTGGCCGTGAGGTGCTCGCGGAACTCGGTGCCGCGCAGGACGATCTCGCCGACGATGCTCGTGCCGGTCGAGGCGAGCTGCTGGCGCAGGGTGTTGCCGCGGGCGACGATCTCGTCCGCCACCTCGGTGCCCGTTGAGGCGAGCTGCTCGCGCAGGCTGGTGCCGCGGGTCGAGAGGTCCTCGAGGATCGCGTTCGCCGTGGAGGCGAACTCGTTGCGCAGGTTGCTGCCGCTGGTGCCCAGTTCCTCCACGATGGAGGCGCCGGTGGCGGAGAGCTGCTCGCGGATCATGGTGCCGCGGGTGACGATCTCCTCGCTCACGGTCGAGCCGGCGGCGGCGATCTGGTCGCGCATTTCGGCGGTGCGGGCCGAGATGTCGTCGGCGATCACGCCGCCCGTCGCCGCGAGCTTCTCGGTGATCTCGCTGCCGCGCTGCGTGAAGCTGTCCTCCAGGGTGCGGGCGGTCTGCTCGAAGGCCTCGCGCACGTCGTTGCCCTGCTGGGCGAGGGCATCGATGACGCCGCGGCCGGTCTCGGCCAGGGTGCGGGTGACCTGGCTGGCGCCTTCCTGCAGGTGGCGGGTGAGGACGTCCCCGGTGCGCTCGAAGGCGCCCGTGATGTCCTGCGCCTTGCTTTCCAGGGCGCTGGTGATGGTGGTGCCGACCTCGGCAATGCCGGTCTTGATCTCTTCGCTGGTGCCGGAGATGCGTTCGACGAGCTCGACGCCGCGGCTCGCCATCTCCTCGACGACGCGCTCGCCGGCCCGGCCGAGGGCCTGGGTGATCTGCTCGCCGCGCTGCTCGATGGAGCCGGTCACGCGGTCGCCCGCGCCCGTGACGCTGGACACGACGCGCTCGGTGGCCTCGTCCAGATCCTGGATCAGGTTCTGCTGGGCGCCGGTGATGGCGCCGCGCACGCGCTCGGCATTGGTGACGATGGCCTCGCGCTGGGTGGTGAGCTCGTCGACGAGGGAGCGGATCCGGATCTCGTTGTCGGAATAGGCGCGCTCCAGGGTCGCGATCTCGCTGCGGACCAGGGTCTCCAGCTCGCCGGCACGGGCGAGGGCGCGCTCGACGCCGTCGCCGACGGCCGCCACCTCGCGGCGCACGGCCTGCGAGACGGACAGGACCGCATCCGTGGAGAAGCTCTCGGGCTGGGCCAGGCGCACGGCGACTTCGCCCATGGCGCGGGCGACCAGCTTCATCTCCTGCGAGCGGACCGTCAGCATCGCGGCGATGTAGAACAGGAGGATCGGCCCCAGCAGAAGGGCGGTGCCGATGGCGAGCTGGGTCGGCGTGAAGACCGTCAGCAGCTGGTCGGGCATGGTGATGCCCAGGGAATAGACGTAGGCTCCGGCCGCGCCGAGCCAGAGCAGGGAGGCGAGGGTCGCCAGGGTGTAGGCCCTGCCCGAGGGGCGGACCTGCAGGGCCTGCAGCATCACGCCGACATTCTGCCGGTCGTCGTTGGCGACGGCGGTGCGGTCGGGCGCGACGAAACCGGCACGGGAGGTATCCTCCGGGCGCGCATCGGACCGGCCCTCGCGGGTCTCGGCCTGATCGCCCGGGCCGTCGGAATCGAGGCCGAAGGGACCCTTCGTGAAGTCGTGATCGTCGATATCGGGCAGCCGGGGCTCGTCGCGGGAGGCAGCGTCGTCCGACCTGTCCGGGGGCTGAATCACAAAAGTCTCGTCGAGATTGAGCGCCTGCTCGACCGCCGACAAGGCTGCCTCCGCCGGATCTTTCATCTTCTTTTTCTCGATCGCCATGATCTGCCTCGTGACGCAACTGAATGGTGGTTGCAGCCTTGCTCATCCCTTTGAAGAAAAAGGGATTTGCGCAGCTTCAGCCCGCTCCGGACGCCCCTGACGGTGCTTCCGTTTGGTAATCTGCCATTTACCAAACAAGTCTAGCGGCGGGTCTGAGCGAAGGAAACCCGATGCCCGGTGCCACTTGAGAACGTCGTTAACGGCTCGGTAACCAGTGGTGCGAGGCAAAATGAGGCGAAAAGACGGCAGGTCGCCGCGCTCGTTCACTCGTCTTCCGGCGCACCTTGTCTTAAATATGCGCCGATACTCAGAGGTCCGCAATGATCAATATTACATTCATCGATCCCGAGGGCACCGCCCGCACCGTCGAAGCGGAGGAGGGCGCCACGGTCATGGAAACCGCCGTGCGCAACGGAATTCCCGGGATCGAGGCGGAGTGCGGCGGAGCCTGCTCCTGCGCCACATGCCACGTCTATGTGGACGAGGCGTGGGAATCGGCCACCGGCCAGCCGCAGCCGATGGAGGAGGACATGCTTGACTTCGCCTTCGACGTCCGCCCGAATTCCCGCCTGTCGTGCCAGATCCGCGTCCGGCCCGAACTGGACGGCCTCGTCGTCCGCACTCCCACACGTCAAGGCTGATCCGGAGACTGCCCCCATGTTCAAGACGATCCTGGTTCCCGTCGATCTCGTCGAGATCGAGGCCGCCAAGCCTGCCATTGAGAAGGCGGTGGAGCTGGCCCGAGGCGCAGAGGGCTCCTTGCGCCTGATCTATGTGCGGCCGGTCGTTCCGGTGACCTACATGGAGTTCATGCCGCCCGCCTTCGACGAGGAGCAGCAGGCCGAGGCCGAGAAGAAGCTGGCCGAACTCGCCGCGGCCGTGAAGCTGCCGGCGGAGCGCGTCTCGGCGGTGGTGCGCCTCGGCTCCATCTACAACGAAGTGCTGGACGAGGCGGAGAAGACCGGGGCCGACCTGATCGTCATCGGGTCGCACCGGCCGACCATGGCGACCTTCCTTCTGGGCTCCAACGCCTCCACCATCGTGCGCCATGCGAGATGCTCGGTGCTGGTGGTGCGGACCTGAGCTTCGCGCTCGCTGCTCTGAAGTGCTTCCTCAAAGAAAAAGCCGCGGCAGATGAGTGCCGCGGCTTGGAAGGTCGGTTCAGACCTTGCACTGGTGGCTCAACGCTCCCACTGGGTCGGGTCGCCCGCCAGGACGATTCTCTCGTCCTTCTGCATCGCGACGGTGCCGACCACGGCCGAACCGATGAGAGCGAAGGCGAGCGCAAGCTTGACGAGCATGTTGATCTTCATTGCCGTTCCCTTTCGATGTTCCAGGCAGCCGGAGCTCCCGGAAAGCTAACATTGTTACATTAAGGGGGCGGGAAGGGGCGTCAACCGGAATATCGTCCTCTGCAAGCGGTTTTCCGTAGAAACGTCAACGGCTTCGCCTGCGGCGACAGGGTGCCGTACGGGTCGCTCCATCCCAGATTGCAGCCTTCCGCCGCCGACGTCGGAGGTTCAGGCCCGGCCGGGGAGCAGGTCGGCCGGCGGCGCCTCCGGCCTGAAGGGGCGGGGCTTGTTGAGCCTCACCATCGGCTCGATCTGCCACACGCCCAGGAGAGCGAACAGCCCGCCCATGAGCGCGACGCTCGTGGAGCCCATCTGGAGCGCGCGCCAGATCAGGACGGCCATGGCGAGAAGGGACAGGACGGCGACGACGGTGGTCGACAGCCACACCCAATAGGGCTTGCCGGCCACGAAGCGGGCATTCGGGTTGGCCTGGGCGATGGCGGCGAACAGGGATTGGGTGAAGGCCCGGTAGGGGGCGGTGAGCTGCTCGGCCTCGATCATGCTCTTCCAGCTGACGGACGAGAAGGAGAAGGTCTTCCCGTCCTGCATCCTGATCTTGGTGCGGAAGGCCTTGTGTCCGAAGCGACCCGGCTCGTAGACCATGCGCACGGACTCCACCGCCCCGAGGCGGACCTCGTGCACCTTGCGGCCGGAATCGACGGTGAGCCGGTCTCCTTCCAGGCTGAAGCTGATCGGCCCGCCGACCGGGCGGGGGCTGTGTTGGTAGGTCTGGGTCATGAGGTCTAGCGCACCAGTTCGCGCATCGCCTGATCGATGCCTTCGAGATTGAGCGGGTACATGCGGTCTGAGAAGAGCTGCCGCATGAGGCTGATCGACTGAGTATAGCCCCAATGCGACTGCGTCACGGGGTTCAGCCACACGGCCCTGGGGAAGTGGTTGAGAATGCGCTGCATCCAGACCTGGCCCGGCTCCTCGTTCCAGTGCTCAACCGAGCCGCCCGGCGTCACGATCTCGTAGGGACTCATGGAGGCGTCGCCCACGAAGACCACCCGATAGTCGGACGGGTAGGTGCGGATCACGTCGAGGGTGGGGATCTTCTCGTCGTACCGGCGGCGGTTTTCCTTCCACAGGTTCTCGTAGACGCAGTTGTGGAAGTAGAAGTGCTCGAAATGCTTGAACTCGAGCCGGGCCGCCGAGAACAGCTCCTCCGCCACCTGGATGTGCCAGTCCATGGAGCCGCCCACGTCCAGGAACAGCAGCACTTTCACGGCGTTGCGGCGCTCGGGCCTCAGGCGCACGTCGAGATAGCCCTTGTGGGCCGTCTCGTGGATCGTCTCGTCGAGGTCCAGTTCCTCCGCCGCGCCGGTGCGGGCGAAGCGGCGCAGGCGGCGCAGCGCGATGCGCATGTTGCGCACCCCCAGCTCCACATTGTCGTCGAAGTCCTTGAACTCGCGCTTGTCCCACACCTTCACGGCGCGGAAGTTGCGGTTCTTGTCCTGGCCGATGCGGATGCCTTCCGGGTTGTAGCCGTAGGCGCCGAAAGGCGAGGTTCCGGCGGTGCCGATCCACTTGTTGCCGCCCTGGTGGCGGCCCTTCTGCTCCTTGAGGCGCTCCTTCAGGGTCTCGAAGAGCTTGTCCCAGCCCATGGCCTCGAGCTGGCGCTTCTCCTCCTCGCTCAGGTAGCGCTCGGCCAGCTTGCGCAGCCATTCCTCGGGAATCTCGGCCTCGGTGCCGGTCTGTCCCAGGCGCTCGATGCCCTTGAAGACCTGGCCGAAGACCCGGTCGAACTTGTCGAAATGGCGCTCGTCCTTCACCAGGCAGGCGCGCGACAGGTAGTAGAACTCCTCGACGCTCTTGTCCGCCAGATCCTGGTCGAGCGCTTCCAGCAGGGCAAGGTATTCCCGCAAGGAAACGGGAACCTTGGCGGCGCGCAGTTCTGTGAAGAGGGTCAGGAACATGGCGCCAGTGTCCGGCAACGGGCCGGGAGGTCAAGGGCGAAAGGCGGCCCGTCGCCCGAAAGCGCCGTCTCGGACTGCGCTCAGGACGATTTTCCCGCCGTCCGCCTCGCGCGGAACTCCCCCAGGGAGGCATCGCGCTTGCGGTTGTTGTTGCGCAGGATCTGCCTGTACTCGTCCCGGCGCTCGTGGATCGACGCGATGACGAGGCCCATGGGGACGCCGATGTCGCTCAGAACCGCCTCGCTCAGCTGGAGCGAGGCCTCGATGGTTTCCGGCACCGCATCGTCGACGCCGAGGTCGTAGAGCTGCACCGCGTGCCGGGCGTCCCGGGCGCGGGCCACGATGGTGATGTCGGGGTTCTCCTGGCGCGCCGCGGTCACCACCGCCTCGACGGAGCTCAGGGTGTCGAGGGTGATGACGAGGGCGAGCGCGCGGTCGATGCCGCAGGCGCGCAGGAATTCGGGGTAGGAGCCGTCGCCGAAGAAGACCGGCTTGCCCGCCTTGCGCTCGGCCGCCACCCGGGCCGGGTCCATGTCGATGGCCAGATGGGGCACCTTGTGGCGCGCCAGCATGTCGCCCACGAGCTGGCCGACCCGTCCGTAGCCGGCGACGATGACGCGGCCCACCTCGTCGGCGGGGGGAGGGGCGGCGATTTCCGGATCCACGGGCAGGCGCCTCTCCAGCCTGCGGCTCAGCTGCCGCCCGACCCGGGCGAGAAGCGGTATGGCGATCATCGTGAAGGTGGTCACGAGGAGCAGGGTCTGGCCGACCCCGACCGGGACGAGCCCCGCCACCATGGCGCTGCCGAGGATCACGAGGGCGAATTCGCCGCCGGGGCCCAGGAGGAGTCCGGTTTCCGCCGCCTCCGAGCGGTTCAGGCCGAACGGGCGCGCGAGGGCGAAGATGATGACGGCCTTCAGGGCGATCACGAGGGTGGCGACCGCCAGGATTTCCAGCGGTTGCTCCAGAAAGCGGAACGCGTCGAGGCTCATGCCGACCGAGACGAAGAAGACCCCGAGCAGCAGCCCCTTGAAGGGCTGGATCGTGACGTCGACCGCCCGCCGGTATTCCGTCTCCGAGAGCAGCACGCCCGCGATGAAGGCGCCGAGAGCCATGGACAGGCCGCTGACGGCCGCCACCAGGCTCGTCACCATCACGACCAGCAGGCAGGCGGCCATGAACAGTTCCGGGCTCTTGGTGGCCGAGACGAGCTGGAAGAACGGGCGCAGGATCACCCGGCCCAGGCCGACGATGACGGCGAGCGCCAGGGCGGCCTGCAGCAGCGCCCACAGGAAGGACGACACGGTCACCTCGGGCTGGGTCGTGTCGAGGGCCGCGATGGTGAACAGGATCGGCGCAACGGCGAGGTCCTGGAACAGCAGGGCCGAGAAGCTGGCGCGCCCGACCGTCGTGTTGAGCCGCTTCTGCTCGGCCATGACCGGAATGACGATGGCGGTGGAGGACAGGGCGAGCCCGAGGCCGACCAGGACCGCTCCCGTGAGGTTCCCGACCGGCTCCAGGGCGAGGGCGCCCAGCGCCAGGGCGCACAGGACCACCTGCAGGGTGCCGAAGCCGAAGACCAGCCTGCGCAGGGTCCGCAGACGCTGCCAGGAGAGCTCGATGCCGATGGTGAAGAGAAGGAAGACGACGCCGAACTCCGCGAGATGCGACGTTCCTTCCGGATTGGTGAAGGTCAGCCAGTCGACCCAGGGGTAATCCGGAACGAGCCGCCCGAGGCCGTAGGGCCCCAGCAGGGCCCCGACTCCCAGGAAGCCGAGAACCGGGCTGATCCTGAGGCGGTGGAACAGAGGGACGATGATTCCTGCCGTCGCCAGAAAGAGAATCGGTTCCTGGTACGCATGCAGGTTAATCGAGGCGGCCATCTGATCTGTCCATTTCGGCCCATTGTGGGTTCATCGAAACCCCTCGTGCAAGGCTGGATTCCAGGCAGGTCCCGCCATCGATGCCGCAGGTGCGGGCGTGCTGCCTGCTCCATGCGCCTCCGAGCGGCTTGGGGAGGCTGCGCGGGATCTTGTTCGAGCCGAGGCAATTCAGCGCGACGCCACTTCCCTCCGCCTTGTGGGGAGGGCCAGGGTGGGGGTGTGAGCGATAGCCTATGAAGGTGTGGCGCCCACACCCCCACCTCCACCTCCTCCCCACAAGGGGGAGGAGAGCAGGGCGGCGCCATCCGCATGAGCCTTTGAACCGGCCGAGGCTCGTAGGGAAGGAGAGCCGGTCGGCGCTTCCGGCAAGCCCGAGGTCCGTGGGGAGGAGAGCCACGGAGGCGCCAGCCGGGCGGACTTGGGAGCGGCGCAGCCCCCATCCTTGCTGCGCCCGGCCTTTCCGTTCTCAATCCAGCGTCGACAGCGCCTGGGCGAGGTCGGCCACGAGATCGTCCGGGTGCTCGATGCCGATGGAGACGCGGATCGTGGCGTCGGAGACGCCGAGCCGGTCGCGGGTCGCCTTGGGCACGCCCGAATGGGTCGTGGAGGCCGGGTGCGAGATCAGGGACTCGGTGCCGCCGAGGCTCACCGCCAGCTTGAAGACCTGCAGGGCGTTGAGCACCTTGAAGGCCTCCGCCTCGCCGCCTTTCACGTCGAACGAGAAGGTGGAGCCGGGGGCGCTGCACTGGGTCTCGTAGACCTCCTTCGCCCGCGAGCCTTCCGGCAGGTAGGCGAGGTGGTGCAGCTTCACGACGCTGGGGTGATCGTTGAGGAAGGCCGCGACGATCTCGGCGTTGCGGTTCGCCGCGTTCATGCGCAGGGCCAGGGTTTCCAGCGAGCGGCCGAGCATCCAGCAGGAATGCGGGTCGAGCTGGGTGCCGATGGCCGAACGCAGGAGGCGCACCTGCTTCATCAGCTCCTTGGAGCCCAGCGCCGCGCCGGCGATCAGGTCCGAGTGGCCGCCCACGTATTTCGTCAGCGAATAGACCGAGATGTCCGCGCCGTCCTTCAGGGGCTTCTGGAAGACCGGGCCGAGCAGGGTGTTGTCGCAGATGATGATGGGACGGTGGCCCTGGGCGGCGCCGATCTCGTCCGCGATGGTGCGGATGAAGGCGATGTCCACAAGGGTGTTGAGCGGGTTCGAGGGCGTCTCGATCTTGATGATCGACACCCGGCCCTTGCCTTGCGCCTCCTTCGCGGCGGCGCGGATGCCTGCCTCGTCCACGCCGTCGCCGAAGCCCACCGCCTGGATGCTGAGATTGGCCAGGGTCTTGGCGATCAGGGTCTCGGTGCCGCCATAGAGCGGCTGCGAGTGCAGGATCACGTCTCCGGGCTTGGCGAAGGCCAGGATGCTGGTTGCGATGGCCGACATGCCCGACGAGAAGAGAAGGCCCGCCTCCGCCTCCTCGAAGATGGCCAGGCGGTCCTCGACAATCTCGGAATTGGGGTGGTTGAAGCGGGAATAGACGAGGCCCGCGGCCTCACCCTGCGGCGGCTCGCGCCGGCCCGCCACGTAATCGAAGAATTCCTTGCCGTGCTCGGCACTGTTGAACACGAAGGTCGACGTGAGGAAGACCGGAGGCTTCACGGCGCCTTCCGACAGGGTCGGGTCGTAGCCGTAGCCCAGCATGAGGGTCTCAGGCTTGAGCTTGTGATTGCCGATTCGGTCCTTGTGGTAGCGGTTGGAAGCCATAAGTCAGTCCTCTCCTTTGTGGTGGACTTACCCTATGAAGGCGGTTGTCGAAAGGCGGCGACCGGTCCTAGGGTCGTTTTGGCAACAGGGAAGGTGGGTATGGCGCGTTTCACGGGCACCGAATCGTATGTGGCGACCGAAGATCTGACAGTGGCCGTGAACGCCGCGATCGTCCTCGAGCGTCCGCTCCTGGTGAAGGGTGAGCCGGGGACCGGCAAGTCCGTCCTGGCCGAGGAGATCGCCAAATCCCTGAATGCGCCGCTTCTGACCTGGCACATCAAGTCCACCACCAAGGCCCAGCAGGGGCTCTACGAGTACGACGCGGTCTCGCGCCTGCGGGACAGCCAGCTCGGCGATCCGCGCGTGTCGGACATCCGCAACTACATCCGGCGCGGCAAGCTGTGGGAGGCTTTTCAGTCCGAAACCCGGCCGGTGCTCCTGATCGACGAGATCGACAAGGCCGACATCGAGTTCCCCAACGACCTCCTGCTCGAACTCGACCGCATGGAATTCCACGTCTACGAGACCGGCGAGACCGTGCGGGCGGCCCGGCGCCCCATCGTCATCATCACCTCGAACAACGAGAAGGAACTGCCGGACGCCTTCCTGCGCCGCTGCTTCTTCCACTACATCAAGTTCCCGGACCCCGACACTATGGCCCGGATCGTCGAGGTCCATTATCCCGGGATCAAGCACCGCCTGGTCGAGGAGGCCCTGAAGATCTTTTTCGAGGTGCGCGACGTGCCCGGCCTGAAGAAGAAGCCTTCCACCTCCGAACTGCTCGACTGGCTCAAGCTGCTCCTGGCCGAGGATATCGGCCCCGAAAACCTGCGCGAGCGCGACACCCGCAAGCTCATTCCTCCGCTTCACGGGGCGCTCCTGAAGAACGAGCAGGATGTCAGCCTCTTCGAGAAGCTCGCCTTCATCGCCCGGCGGGACGGACGGTGATGCTCCGTCTTCTTCTTCTTCGCCACGCCAAGGCCGCCTGGCCGTCCGGCGTTCTCGACGTGGACCGCCCGCTCGCCAGGCGGGGTCGCGAGGCCGCCGTTCGCATGGCCCATTATCTGAAGGACGAGGACCTCGTTCCCGATCTCGTCCTCGTCTCTCCCGCCCGGCGGACGGTGGAGACCTGGGACCTCGCCCAGCCGATCCTCGGCGACGTCGAGGCCCGCCAGGACGGGCGCATCTACGAGGCCCCGGTGGCGCGGCTTCTCACGGTACTGCAGGAGGTCGGGCCCGAGGCGTCCACGCTCCTGATGATCGGCCACAATCCGGGCTTCGAGGATCTCGCGGCGCTCCTCATCGCCGACGGCGACCGGGACGGAATGCTCCGCATGAGCCAGAAATACCCCACCGCGGGACTGGCGGTGATCGACTTCCCCCAGCAGACCTGGCGCGAGGTCGCACGCAAGTCGGGCCGCCTGGAACGCTTCGCTACGCCGAAATCGCTGGGCGACGGCGAGGACGACTAGCGAACCATTCCGCTCCCACCATCGTTCTGCCTGAAATCCCTTCAACGATCCTCATCGCACAAAGGGGGCGGAACCGCACATGGTGCCTCACACGCTCGTCGCGCTCGTCCTTGCCGGGCGTGCCATGCTTCCCGGCAGTCCGGACATTCCGGCCGAAGATCCTTCCCGGCCCGAGGAGAGCGGGCAGGTCGCGGCGGCCCGCTACGAGGCCGCGGCCCGCGAGGTCTCCAACTGGCGCCTCGAGGCTCTCGACGCCCTGGAGCCCAAGCCGGTGGTCGCCCTGGCCGCCCTGGTGAATGCCGGGAAGCCCGTGGTCACCCGCTGCGTCAGGCTCAACAATTACTGGTGCATCAAGAGCGCCCGCTGGAACGGCGAACTCGCCACCGACAGCGAAGGCCATGTGGGCTTCGCTTCCGCCGCCTATGGGGCCGAGGCGGCCGCGACCCTGCTGCGGCGCTACTATCTCGATTTCAACCGCAAGTCCGCCCTCGACATCGTGCGCCGCTGGGCCCCGGCCGAGTGCAACATCGCCACGAGCATCGGCGGCGCGGCGGTCATCGCGGTCAAGGGAATCGGCGGCACGCTGCGGGCCCGCTATCTCGCGTCGAAGCGCAGGGGCAAGGCCGTGAGGTACACCGCCAAGGCCGGCCCCGGCGGCAAGCCGGGCCGCGTCTCCATGGTGCTTCCTGCCAGGACGCCCCAATACCGGGTTCCCGACATCGCCGCCGGCATGGGGGAGAAGAAGTCCAGGAGCGCCTCGTCGAGCGCCGCTTCCGCTCCGGCACGGCCCGTCCGCGCGCCGAAGCCCGCCGCCCGTCCGACGACCACCGCCTCCACGACGCCGAAGCCCGCTCCTCCCCCGGCGGCGACCGCCTGCGCCCCCGACGAGCGGCGTCTGCGCAACTATGCGGCCCGCATGGTGGCGGGCCTCGATCTCGGCCCCACCGACGATCTCAGGCTCTTCGAAGCCGACGGCACCCCGCTGCCCAACCTGTCCCACGTGATGCTCGCCATGTCCGGGTTCGAGCTGGGAATGCTGCGGGCCGACCCGGAGCTGGTGGACCGGGCCATCCGGCGCGCTACGTTGAAAATCCGGGCAGGCAAGGCGGATCTGGCCCGGGACGGAGCCGCAAGCGCCACCCGCTGATGCCGCCTTGCGAGGCAGGCCTCCGAACCCCACCTTGAAGCTTGGCTTGAGAGAAGCAGGTATCGTTTCGTGTCCGTGATCGCCAATATCGCCTCCCGCGCCGGATCGGCGGCGCAGTCGCTCTGGGAGGCCTCAGGCCAGCTCGTTCAGCCTTCCCTGCGCCTCGGCGTGACCGGTCTCGCCCGGTCCGGCAAGACGGTCTTCACCACGGCCCTCGTGCACCATCTCGTCCGCGGAACGCAGCTCACGGCCTTCCGGGCCTCGGCCGAGGGGCGGATCCGGCGCGCGCACCTGGCCCATCAGCCGGACGACGCCATTCCGCGCTTCCCCTACGAAGAGCACATGGCGGCTCTCACGGAGGAGCGCCGCTGGCCCCAATCCACCAATCGTATCAGCGAATTGCGGGTGGACATCGAATACGAGCGCCGGAGCGGATGGCGCTCGGGGCCTACCTCGCTCGCCCTCGACATCATGGATTATCCCGGGGAGTGGCTGCTCGATCTTGCGCTCCTCGACGTGGGCTTCCAGGAATGGTCCCGGCAGACGGTGGAGACCAGCCGCCGTCGGGACCGGGTCATGGTGGCGAGCCGGTGGCATGAGTTCCTCAAGACCATCGATCCCGCCGGACCGGCCGACGAGGTCCTGGCCGGCAAAGCGAGCGAGGCGTTCAAGTCCTATCTGACCGCCCTTCGGGCCGGGGAGGAGGCCGTGGCCACGACCCCGCCCGGACGCTTCCTCATGCCGGGCGACCTCGCGGGCTCGCCCGCGCTCACCTTCGCGCCGCTCGATCTTCCCAATGGGCAACCCATCGCGCCCGGCAGCTTCGCGGCCCTCATGGAGCGCCGGTTCGAAGCCTACAAGACCCATGTGGTGCGGCCGTTCTTCCGCGACCATTTCCAGCGCATCGACCGGCAGATCGTGCTGGTGGACGTACTCGCGGCCATCGATGCCGGGCCCGTCGCCCTGGCCGAGCTGGAGGAGGCGCTCGACCAGGTGCTCATGGCGTTCCGGACCGGGCGCAACACGCTGCTCTCGCGCCTGTTCTCGCCCCGGGCCGACCGGGTGCTGTTCGCGGCCACGAAGGCCGACCACATCCATCATACCGATCACGACCGCCTGGACGCGATCCTGCGCCTGCTCGTGAACCGCGCCGCCCGCCGCACGGAGGCCGCGGGCGCCCGGGTCGGAACCGTGGCGCTCGCTTCCGTCCGCGCCACCCGCGAGACCACGATCCGCGAGGGGCGCGAAACCCTGCGCGCCGTCGCGGGCGTTCCCGAGGCGGGCGAGCGGGTCGGCGACGAGATATTCGACGGAGAGACCGAGGCCGCGATCTTCCCGGGCGAGCTGCCGGAGACGGCCGATGCCGTGTTCCAGGGGGCGGTGACGCCCGGCTCCCTGCGCTTTCCGCGCTTCCGGCCGCCGAGGCTGCCCGTGGACGCGGCCGGGCGGATGGCCAAGATGCCCCATATCCGCCTCGACCGCGCTCTCGAATTCCTGCTGGGGGACCGTTTCGCATGACCCGCCAACCGCGCGCCTTCCGTCTGGACGACCCGGAGGTGAAGAGCGGCTCCGTCGTCGTGACCGAGGACCCGTTCGACGCCATCGAGGCTGCCGACGGCACCCTCGTTCCCATGGGCGAGCGCCGCCGCGCCCCGTGGTTCGGCATCCTTCTCTCGGCTCTTTCGGGCCTGCTGCTGCTGGGCCTCGGCCTCGCGGTCGAGAACCTCATCGTCGATCTCTATGCCGTCGCGCCGTGGCTCGGCTGGGTGGCGCTGGTCCTGTCCGCTCTGGCTCTCCTCGCCTTTCTGGCCATCGTCGGGCGGGAGGTCGGCGGCATCTGGCGGGAGCAGAAGATCGAGAACCTGCGCGAGGCGGCCGTGGATGCCCTGGCGGTCAAGGACCACAAGGCCGCCAAGGCCATCGTGTCGGACCTGCTCGGCCTCTACAACACCCGCGCGAGCGCCGTGAAGGGAAGCGCCCGGCTGATGGCCTCCATGGACGAGATCATCGATGCGGACGACCGTCTCGCCATCGCCGAGCGCGAACTGCTCGCGCCGCTCGACGCCCAAGCCAAGCGCGCCATCGCCGCCGCGGCCAAGCAGGTCTCCCTCGTGACGGCGGTGAGCCCCCGCGCCATCGTCGATGTGGCCTTCGTGGTCTTCGCCGCCGTGCGCCTGCTGCGCACGCTGGCGCGGATCTATGGCGGCCGGCCCGGCACGTTCGGCTTCCTGCGCCTGGCCAAGGCCGCGTTCAACCACCTCGCGGTCACCGGCGGCGTCGCCGTGGGCGACAGCCTGATGCAGCAGGTGCTGGGGCTCGGACTCGCGGCGCGCGTCTCCGCCAAGCTGGGGGAGGGGGTGCTCAATGGCCTGATGACGGCCCGATTCGGCCTCGCGGCCCTGTCGGTCTGCCGTCCGCTCCCCTTCGTACGCGAGGAGCCGCCGAAGATCGGCGACGTGGCGGGCGAACTGGTGAGCCGCGCGGAGCAGGCCGCGACGACCTGAGGCGCGCAGCCACAGGGAGGCATCCGGCCTGAAAAGTTGACGTGCGGCGCGCATTCCCGCACAAGCGCGCCTTCAGGCGCGCAACGCCTCGTTCCGCGCCATCCGATGATGTCCCGCGGCGATGCTCTTCAATTCGTTCATCTTCCTGTTCGCCTTCCTGCCGGCTGCGCTCCTGATCCATTGGCTCGTGGAACGCTTCAAGCCGGAATGGCGGCTGCCGGTGCTCCTGGGCCTCTCGCTGTTCTTCTACGGCTATTGGGACTGGCGCTTCGCGCCGCTGCTGATGGCCTCGGTCGTCGTGAACTGGCTGGTGGCGGAATCCTTCACCCGCACGGGGCGGGACATCCTGATCCCGCTCGCCATCGTCGCGAACCTCCTCGTCCTGGCCCTCTTCAAGTACAACAACTTCTTCGCGGACGTGGCGGGCTTCGTCCCCGGCCTCACGATTCCGCGCTACGACTTCGCCCTCCCGCTGGGCATCTCGTTCTTCACCTTCCACCACATCATGTATCTGACGGACCTGAAGGCGGGCAAAGCCCCCCGCTACGACCTGGTCCGCTACGGCCTCTACATCGCCTTCTTCCCGCAGGTTCTCGCCGGTCCGCTCGTGCGCTGGAGCGAGATCATGCACCAGCTCGACGAGCGGCCGTATCAGCGGCCCGATGCGGAGGAGCGCTTCGCCCGCGGCCTCATGCTGCTGGTGGCGGGCCTCGCCAAGAAGGTCTTTCTCGGCGACCAGCTCGCGGACTACACCAACCCGATCTATGCCGCCGCCGAGGCGGGGCAGGCGCTCGACATGGGCCAGGCGCTCCAAGGGGCGCTGGGTTTCACGTTCCAGGTCTATTTCGACTTCTCGGGCTATACGGACATGGCGCTGGGCCTCGGCCTCATGTTCGGCATCGTGCTGCCGCAGAACTTCGACGTGCCGTACCGGGCGACGTCCCTGCAGGATTTCTGGCGGCGCTGGCACATGACCCTGTCGCGCTTCCTGCGCGACTATCTCTACATCGCCCTCGGCGGCAGCCGAAAGGGCCTCGCCCTCCAGCTCGCGGCGCTCACGGCCACCATGGCACTGGGCGGGCTCTGGCACGGGGCCGGCTGGACCTTCCTCGTCTGGGGCGCCCTGCACGGGATCGGCCTCAGCGTGGCCGTGCTCTGGCGCAAGGCGGGCTATACGATGCCGAGCATCGTCGGCTGGTTCCTGACCTTCACCTTCTTCGTGCTGACCCTGACGATCTTCCGGTCCGGAAGCTTCGAGGTCGCGGGCAACTTCTATGCCGCCCTGTTCGGCTTCGGCGCCGAGGGCTTCACCATGAAGTGGCGCGCCCTTGCCATCGGGGCCGCGATCTCCATGATCGGCCCCACCGCCTGGACCTTCATTCACAAGCTGCCGCCGCGTCCCTGGATCGCGACGCTCTTTGCCATCCTCTTCGTGGTCGTGCTGTTCAAGATCGGCGATGATGCAAACTATGAATTCATCTACTTCCAGTTCTGACGCCGCGGCCCAGCACGACGGCCGGCTCTGGCGGCGCTTCGCGGTCACCCTTGTGGCTGCCAGCGCGGCGGTTCTGACCGCCACGCTGGCTCTGGCGGTCGCGATAGACCCCTACGACACCGGCCGCTCGTTCCTGGTCGACAAGCCGGGCGTGAGGCCGCAGGGGCCGCGCACCGCCAATGCGAGCCGCGGCCGGGATCCCGCTTTCGACGCCATGATCGTCGGCAATTCCCGCATCCAGATCATCTCGACCGAGCACCTGAGCAAGGCCACGGGGCTCGACTTCGTCCAGCTGGCG
This sequence comes from Microvirga sp. GCM10011540, assembly GCF_042650665.1. NCBI lineage: Bacteria > Pseudomonadati > Pseudomonadota > Alphaproteobacteria > Hyphomicrobiales > Methylobacteriaceae > Microvirga > Microvirga sp. GCM10011540. The sequence continues at coordinate 134,916 of NZ_JBHSBQ010000142.1, forward strand.
GTGCCCGGCTCCGGGCCGAAGGAGCATCTGACCCTGATCGACTGGTGGCTACGACATCGCCGGGAGCCGCCGAAGGCGCTCGTGGTGAGCGTCGACGATCTCTGGTGCACCTCCGACCCGGAGCTGCCCAACGAGAAGCCGTTTCCGTTCTGGCTCTACAGCGCCGACCGGCTGGAATACGTGAAGGGGCTGGTGCGGTTCGACACCCTGGAGGAGCTGGCCTGGCGCGTCGGTTACCTCTTCGGCGCCGACCAGGAGCGGGCCCGTCCGGACGGATACTGGGACTACGAACCGGAATATATCGGGCTGGGCTATACGACGAACCCGGCTCTCCGCAAGCGGCTCGAGCAGAACCCCTACGCCAAGGACGAGCGGTTCGAGCGCGACCCCCTCGAGGGGCAGCGGCGCTTTCCGGCCATCGAGCGGCTGAAGGAGGTGGCGGGCTCGCTCCCGCCGGAGACCGCGCTGGTCCTGGTCATTCCCCCGGCCTACAAGAACCTCCAGCCGCCGCCCGGAACCGAGAAGGCCTTCGTCACCGAGGCCTGCAAGGCGGCCCTGACGACCGTGGTCCAGGCGCGCGGCAAGACGGCCCTGGTCGACTGGCGCGTTGACCGCCCCGAAAACCGCAATCCCGACCTCTTCTTCGACATGATGCACTACCGCCAGCCCATCGCCCGGGCGGTGGAGAAGGACGTGGTGGAGGCGCTCCGCCGTTTCCTCTGAATTCCGAGGGTGCGGCAAATCGTTCTATTCAGGTCATTTTTACCTGTACAAGGTGCCCGAAGGGCAAGCCTCCCCCGTCTTAGACAAATCGATGACACCGAAGTGCGTTGTCGCGGGCGGCGCTTGTCTGTATAGGGGCGCCAGTTCCATTGGGGATAGAACGGCCCAACATGACGAACACAGTAATCGATGAGGGATATCGGCCAACTGACGACGAACCGTTCATGAACGAACGGCAGAGGGAGTATTTCAGGCGCAAACTGATCCGTTGGAAGGGTGACATCTTGAGGGAGGCCCAGGAGACCCTGGCCACTCTCCAGAGCGAGAACGAGAATCATCCCGATCTCGCCGACCGCGCCTCTTCCGAGACCGACCGGGCCATCGAGCTTCGCGCCCGCGACCGCCAGCGCAAGCTCATTGCCAAGATCGATGCCGCTCTCGCGCGGATCGATGACGGGACCTACGGCTATTGCGAGGAAACCGGAGACCCGATTTCGCTCAAGCGCCTCGAGGCCCGGCCCATCGCGACCCTTTCGCTGGAGGCGCAGGAACGCCACGAGCGCAACGAGCGGGTCTACCGCGACGACTAAGCGATACCGCATCCAATGAGAAAGGGCTCCGCTTGCGGAGCCCTTTTTTGTTGGCCGGAGCCGGAAGGCTTTACTCGCGCTTGCCGGAATCGAGCGGGCGGCCGAGCAGGCGGGCGAATTCCGCCTCGATCTCCTCCACCGAGAAGGGATCGGGGGTCTTCTCGGACGGCTTGGGAGCCGCCGGGGCGCTGTTCGCGGCCGGAGGCGGCGAGGGCTGGGCCCGCGGCGGAGGAGGCGGAGGAGGCGGGGGAGCCGGCCGCACCGGGTCCATGGCCGGGCGGAGGGGCGCGGCCTCGGCGGCCGGTTCGGGCGCCTCGGTCAGATCGTCGTCCTCCCGGTCGTCCTGAAAGTCCTGTCGTCCGGGACCCGCCGCGTTGCGCTGCGGCTCAGAGGCCGGTTCCAGAAGCTCGTCCTCGTCGACCACGTCATCGTTGTCCGTGACAGGCTGAACCGGCGGGACGGGGGTGGCCTGGGGCGGTGCCACCGGGCTGGCCGGACGCTTCAGGGCCTCTTCGAGCTGCTTGGCCATGTCCGACAGGATCGCGGCGTCGGGATCGGGCCGGCCTGCGGGCGTCGGCTGAGGTGCGCGGACGACCTCCGGGGCGGGCGGCGGCGGCGCCGGGGGAGGGGGCGGCGAGGCGGGTCGGCTGACGAAGGGCGGCGGATTGAAGGCCGGGGCCGGCTGAGGCGGCCGGACGGCCGGGCCGAATTCGGGTTCGTTGACGCCGGGAGCTGGCGACCGGGCTTCGGCGCGCAGGCCGTGTACGCCCGGCGCAGGAGCGGGCGTCGGCGGGCGATGGGGAGCCGGGGCCGGCGCCGGAGCCGAGTGCACGTGCACCACGTCGGGCTTGAGAACGGGCTCGGGCTGGGCCGGGACCGGGGCGCTGACGGAGGATACTGCCGTCAGCTCCTGATCGATGTCGGAATCCTCGTTGCCCGGACGCTTGATGAAGGCCCCGAGCTGGGCGGCGAGCTGGCTCTCGATGGAGGGACGCCCCGATCCCTCGACCGCAGGCCGAGCCGCCTGATCGAGGTTCGGCTCGATACGTTCCACGCCCGGCTCGTTCGCCGGGGTGGGAAGGCGGGCGCCGGGGACCCGGACGATGTTGGTCTCGATCACCACGTCGTTGAGGCCGCCGATCAGCAGGAGATGCTCGACATTGTCGCGGCGGAGCAGGATGAGCTGGCGCTGACGGTCGAGTTCGTAGATGTCGACCACGCCGAGGCGCGGCTGACGGCTTCTCCCCCGGTCCTGGCCCGACATCATGAGGCGCGAGCCGGTCAGTTTGCGCAACACCACACCGAAAAGCGCGACCAGAGCGAGGATGATCGCGAAGGCGATGACGTATTGGGCCGCCCTTGACGCTTCGATACCAAATTGAGCTAGCACGATAAACTCTCAAGCGTTGTGGAGGCCTTTCCAGGCCATGTTCCTAGGGTTGCTTGTATCACATCGGCCACGAAAGCGATGGGCAAGGTTAACAGATGGTTAACGGCTCCTGCCCCGATGTTGAAGAGATACAGGGTTGCGACGGCCTCAAGGGCCCCGAAGATTTCAGGCTCCCGATCGGTTTCTAACCGACAGAATGTGGATTACCTTGCGTAAAGCTCAAGCCCGCAACAGCCCGATCCTGCAATCCCCTCTTGTGCGCCCACCGGACGCCGCCTTAGAGGTCAATCAATAATTTCCGTGTAGTATGGTCGCAAGATCAAGCGGTTGGCCTGCAGATCCGCAGCCTTGAGCCGTGGTGCGCAACCGTCATTCCTTGGGGATACCGAAGTTCCATGGCTCAAGTGGGCGACAAGCCAAAGGGTTCGACGATCGACCGTTCCGAGCGGCCGGGGCATATCGGCCTCGTCCTGCTCCTGGCCAGCATCCTCGTCGGCGCGATCCTGAGCCTGCGCTTCCTGGGCAGCGAGCAGGCGCAGCCGCTCATCCTGGGCCTTCTCGCCTTCTTCGCCATGGCCGGCGTGTTCTTCCTCTTCGCCATCGCCATCGGCGTGATGCAGTTCGCCGGCCAGACCGCCCGCAACGACATCACGAAGATCATGGCCGACACCTCGGGCGAGGGGCTCGTGGTGATCGAGGACGATGGGCGCATCGTCTACGCCAACGAGACCTATCTCTCTCTCGCCGGTTCGAACGGGGGCGACGTCCGGGCCGTGGAGCGCCTCTTCACCGGCGCTCCCGAGGTCTCGGAGGCCATCTACCGGCTGGCTCAGGCCGCCCGGGAGCACCGGACCGGCACCGAGGAGATCCGGCTTTCGCCCTCCCTCGACGGCTCGCAGGAATTCGGCTGGTACCGGGTCCGCGTCCGCCCCCTGCCGCGTCCCAGCGGCCGTCAGGCGACCCTGTGGATCATCGCCGACGTGACCCATGAGCGCGAGCGGCAGGAGAACGTCTTCCAGGAGCTGCAGCACGCGATCGACTATCTCGATCACGCCCCGGCCGGGTTCCTCTCCATCGATCCCAACGGCTCCATCGTCTACCTGAACGCGACCCTCGCCTCCTGGCTCGACTACGATCTGGCCCAGGTGGGTTCGGGCGGCCTCGGCCTGTCCGACATCGTGCCGCGCAACGTGGTCGCCATGATGACCTCGTTCTCCGGCGAGCCGGGGAGCGTGCGCACCGAGACCTTCGATCTGGACCTGCGCCGTCGCAACGGCCAGTTCCTGCCCGTGCGCCTCTATCACCGCATCGCCTTCGGCCAGGACGGCCGGATGGGCGCCTCGCGAACCCTGGTCCTCAACCGCTCGCCCGGCGTCGAGGTGGACGAGGGCCAGCGGGCGGCCGAGGTGCGCTTCGCCCGGTTCTTCAACAACACCCCCATCGCCATCGCGACGGTCAACCGGACCGGCCGCATCGTCCAGGCCAACGCTCCCTTCACCAAGCTCTTCGGCTCGCTGCCGCGCACGGGCGAGGGCGGGGAAGGGCCCTTCATCCTCGACGCCTTCGCGTCCGGGGAGCGGGGACCGGTCGAGACCGCTCTCAGGGCGGCGGCGGAAAACCGGGGCGACATCCAGCCCCTGGAGCTGCACACCGCGGGCGAGAACGGCGGCTCCGTGCGCGTGTGGATCACCCCGGCGGGCGAGACCGGCTCCGAGGACGAGACGGCCATCGTCTACGCCCTCGACACCACCGACTTCCGGAAGGTGGAGGAGCAGCTCGCCCAGTCGCAGAAGATGAACGCGGTCGGCCAGCTCGCCGGCGGCGTGGCGCACGACTTCAACAACGTGCTCCAGGCCATCATCGGCTACAGCGATCTCCTCCTGGCGAACCACCGGCCGACCGATCCGTCCTTCCAGGACATCATGCAGATCAAGCAGAACGCCAACCGGGCCGCGAGTCTGGTGCGCCAGCTGCTCGCCTTCTCGCGCCGGCAGACCCTGCGGCCGGAGGTGCTCAACCTCAACGACCGCCTCTACGACCTGTCCATGCTCCTGAAGCGCCTCCTGGGCGAGCGGGTGGAGCTCGACCTGACCCACGGCCGCGACCTGTGGTTCGTGCAGGCGGACGTGAACCAGTTCGAGCAGGTGATCGTGAACCTCGCGGTCAATGCCCGCGACGCCATGCCCAACGGCGGCAAGCTCGCGATCCGCACGGCCAATATCGGCGCCGCCGAGGCGGCCCGCCTGAACGTGGGCGGCATGCCCGCCGGGGACTATGTGAAGATCGAGGTCTCCGACACCGGCACCGGCATGACGCCCGACATCGTGGAGAAGATCTTCGAGCCCTTCTTCACCACCAAGGAGGTGGGCAAGGGCACGGGCCTCGGCCTGTCCACGGTCTTCGGCATCGTCAAGCAGTCGGGCGGCTTCATCGACGTCGATTCGAAGGTCGGGCAGGGCACCACCTTCCGCATCTACCTGCCCCGGCACGCGGCGGCCGAGGTCGAGGCCAGGCCCGAGGAGGCCAAGGCCGAGGCGGCCAAGAAGCCCGCCGCGGACATGACCGGCCAGGGCACCATCCTCCTGGTGGAGGACGAGGACCCGGTCCGTGCCGTCAATGCCAGGGCGCTCACCGCCCGCGGCTATACGGTGCTGGAGGCGGCGTCCGGCGTGGAGGCCCTGCAGGTGATCGAGGAGCGGGGAGAGCCGGTCGACCTCGTGGTCTCCGACGTGGTGATGCCGGAAATGGACGGCCCGACCCTGCTCGGCGAGCTGCGCAAGCTCTATCCCGACCTGAAGGTGATTTTCGTGTCCGGCTATGCCGAGGATGCGTTCAGGAAAAATCTCCCCGAGGGCGAGGAATTCAATTTCCTGCCCAAGCCGTTCAGCCTGCGTCAGCTGGTCGAGATCGTGAAGCAGGTGATGGGGCGGTAACGGGTCTCTTCCCTCCGAGGGAGCGCCCTCGCTCCCTCTCCGGGCACTTTTCCGGAGCACTGGACAAGTTCTGCGCCCGCCACATAACAATGTTATGTTGTTGCAATCGAGAGAGGGCGTCGTGAGAGTTCCAGGTTCCAGCTGTCGGAACGTGTTCCTCGTCGGCTGAATGCTCCGCGGGGAAAAAGAGAACGTGCGCATCAACCTGCAGGTTCGCGGCACCGCGGACGAGATAGAGCAGGAATTCAAGCGCATCCTCAAGGAGAGCCGGGCGTAAAGCAGTCGTTTGAAACGCAGGTTACAGTTTCTGGTTTTCACGGAGATGAGGCTATGAGGATTCCGCTCCCCGCGCTTATGGGATTGAAGACTCTGCGAACCCTCATGCCTGCCGGTATCGTTCTCATGGCCTTGGGATGGAGCGGCGATGCTCCTCAAGCCGCGAGTTCGGTCAACGCCGAGACGTGCCGGAGGATCTCGGAGGGCGTCATAAGGGGCGATGTCGATGCAGTCGTGTACGCTTTAAGCTCCTCTCCGTCCGACCGTCGGGAGGCGCAGAAAGACGTTCAGCAGCTCGTCGATGCTATGGGCCGGGCATTGCAGGGCAAGCAGATGCGCCACCTGCGGACCCTGCCGAACGCCCAGGTTGAGGGACATCCGGTCTCGATGCAGCTCTGGAGCTTCGGCGACAAGGATGTGGTCTTCCTGGGCTGCCTCTACCGCACGAGGGAAAAGCAAAGTCCGCAGCTTCTTATCCAGATCGACAGCTCTGCCGACGACGTTCTCTATAAGCTCAAGGTTTCTCTCGACCGGAAGTGAGGCGGCTCCGAGCTGACCCTTTCCATGCCGGACTTCCGATGCCGGACTTATCCACATCCAGCTCCTATGGGGAACAAAAAAAGAACTTGCGGAAGAGAACAAAACACGTACATATATCTCCTCAACACCGCGTTGAGATTCACTCCTCCTCCGTGCCATAAGGACATCTGGTCATGTCGCAGTCCTCTCTGAGACTGGTGGAAAGCTCATCAATGGATAAAGACAAGTCGAAAGCTCTCGACGCGGCGCTCTCTCAGATCGAGCGTGCCTTCGGCAAGGGCTCGATCATGCGGCTCGGCAAGGGCCAGCAGCCCGTGGAAATTGAAACCGTCTCGACGGGTTCGCTCGGTCTCGACATCGCGCTCGGCGTCGGCGGTCTGCCGCGCGGCCGTATCATCGAGATCTACGGGCCGGAATCGTCGGGTAAGACGACGCTGGCGCTGCACACCATCGCCGAAGCCCAGAAGAAGGGCGGCGTCTGCGCCTTCGTGGACGCGGAGCACGCCCTCGATCCGGTCTATGCCCGCAAGCTCGGCGTCAGCCTGGACGACCTCCTGATCTCCCAGCCCGACACGGGCGAGCAGGCCCTCGAAATCGCCGATACGCTGGTCCGCTCCGGCGCGGTCGACGTGCTGGTCATCGACTCGGTGGCGGCGCTCACCCCGAAGGCCGAGCTCGACGGCGAGATGGGCGAGGTCCAGCCGGGCCTCCAGGCCCGCCTGATGAGCCAGGCGCTGCGCAAGCTCACCGGTTCGATCTCCCGGTCGAACACGATGGTGATCTTCATCAACCAGATCCGCATGAAGATCGGCGTCATGTACGGCTCGCCGGAGACGACGACGGGCGGCAACGCGCTCAAGTTCTACGCTTCGGTCCGCCTCGACATCCGCCGCGTCTCGACCCTGAAGGATCGTGACGATCCGATCGGCAACTCGGTGCGCGTCAAGGTCGTCAAGAACAAGGTCGCTCCGCCCTTCAAGCAGGTCGAGTTCGACATCATGTTCGGCGAGGGCGTCTCGAAGGTGGGCGAGCTCATCGATCTCGGCGTCAAGGCCGGCATCGTCGAGAAGTCGGGTGCGTGGTTCTCCTACGACAGCCAGCGCCTCGGCCAGGGCCGCGAGAACTCGAAGCAGTTCCTGCGCGACAACCCCGAGATCGCCAACAAAATCGAAGCCCTGATCCGCCAGAATGCCGGCCTGCTGGCCGACCGCATCCTGGAGCAGGCGACCCCGACGGCGGAAGACCTCGACGAGGGCGCCGCGTAAAGAGTTTTGCTCTCCTTCAAGGGCAAAGAACGGGCCGCCGCGAGAGATCGCGGCGGTCTTTTCGCATCCACCTCCGTCATTCCGGGCCGGGCTCTTCAAGCCACCCCGGGATGGCCCTCGGGCAGTCGGAGGGCGACGTTCGTCCTGCCGCGCGAAACGCCGCCTCGACAGCCGAGGCGCGGGCGTCTAAAACCGCCCACGAATGAACACCTTTTCGGGCCTCAATGGCCCAAACTCCGAGCACCAGAACCCATGAGCGGCGTCAACGAAATCCGGTCGACCTTCCTCGATTACTTCGCCAAGAACGGCCACGAGGCCGTGGCGTCGAGCCCCCTCGTGCCGCGCAACGATCCGACCCTGATGTTCACCAATGCGGGCATGGTGCAGTTCAAGAACGTGTTCACCGGCGCCGAGAAGCGGCCCTACACCCGGGCGACCACGGCGCAGAAATGCGTGCGCGCCGGCGGCAAGCACAACGACCTCGACAATGTCGGCTACACCGCCCGGCACCACACCTTCTTCGAGATGATGGGCAACTTCTCGTTCGGCGACTACTTCAAGGAAACCGCCATCGAGCTGGCCTGGAACCTGATCACGAAGGAATACGGCCTCACGAAGGACCGGCTCCTGGTCACCGTCTACCACGACGACGACGAGGCGGCGGATCTGTGGAAGAAGATCGCCGGATTCACGGATTCCAAGATCATCCGCATCCCGACCTCGGACAATTTCTGGCAGATGGGCGATACCGGCCCCTGCGGTCCGTGCTCCGAAATCTTCATCGACCAGGGCGAGGCCCTGTGGGGCGGGCCTCCCGGCAGCCCGGACGAGGACGGCGACCGGTTCCTGGAGTTCTGGAACCTCGTCTTCATGCAGTACGAGCAGATCGAGCCCGGCAACCGCATCACCCTGCCCAAGCCCTCCATCGACACCGGCATGGGCCTGGAGCGCATGTCGGCGATCCTGCAGGGCGTGCACTCGAACTACGACACGGACCTGTTCCGCACCCTCATCGAGGCGGTGGCCCATGCCACCGGCGTGGCGCCGGAAGGCGACCGCAAGGCTTCGCACCGAGTGATCGCGGACCACCTTCGCGCCTCGTCCTTCCTGGTGGCGGACGGCGTGCTGCCGTCGAACGAGGGCCGCGGCTACGTGCTTCGCCGCATCATGCGCCGCGCCATGCGCCATGCGCAGCTCCTCGGCGCCCGCGACCCGCTCATGTACCGCCTCGTGCCCGCCCTGGTGCGCGAGATGGGGCAGGCCTATCCTGAGCTGATCCGCGCCGAGGCGCTGATCACCGAGACCCTGCGCCTGGAGGAGACCCGCTTCCGCAAGACCCTGGAGCGCGGCCTGTCGATCCTCGACGAGGAGACCCGCGACCTCGCCAAGGGCCAGAACCTGTCCGGCGAGACGGCCTTCACCCTCTACGACACCTACGGCTTCCCGCTCGACCTGACCCAGGACGCTCTCAAGCCCCGCGGCATCGGCGTCGATACGGATGCGTTCAAGGCCGCCATGGAGCGCCAGCGCGAGAAGGCCCGCGCGGCCTGGTCGGGCTCCGGCGAGGCGGCGACCGAGACCGTCTGGTTCGGCATCAAGGAGCGCACCGGCGCGACCGAGTTCCTCGGCTACGACACTGAGACCGCCGAGGGCGTCGTGCTGGCGTTGCTGAAGGACGGGCAGGAGGTCCAGGAGCTGAAGGCCGGCGAGACCGGCCTCGCGGTCCTCAACCAGACCCCGTTCTACGGCGAGTCCGGCGGCCAGGTGGGCGATACGGGCACCATGCAGGGCGAGGGGGCGCGGGTTCGCGTCACCGGCACCGAGAAGAAGCTCGGCGACCTCTTCGTGCATCACGTCACCGTCGAGCACGGCACCCTGAAGCTCAATCAGGCCCTCGAGCTCGAAGTGGATCACACGCGCCGCGCCGCGGTGCGCGCCAACCACTCGGCCACCCATCTCCTGCACGAGGCCCTGCGCCAGGTGCTGGGCGATCACATCGCCCAGAAGGGTTCGCTCGTGGCGCCCGACCGCCTGCGCTTCGACTTCAGCCATCCCAAGCCCATCGAGGACGACGAGCTCCAGACCGTCGAGGACCGGGCCAACGACGTGCTGCTCCAGAACGAGCCGGTGGTCACCAAGCTCATGGCCGTCGACGAGGCCATCGAGTCCGGCGCCCGCGCGCTCTTCGGCGAGAAGTACGGCGACGAGGTTCGCGTCGTCTCCATGGGCAAGGGCGACGGCAACCGGGCCTTCTCGGTGGAGCTCTGCGGCGGCACCCATGTGAACCGCACCGGCGATATCGGTCTCATCGCCATCGTCAACGAAGGCGCGGTGGCGGCGGGCGTGCGCCGCATCGAGGCCATGACGGGCGACGCGGCCCGGCGCTACCTGACCGAGGAAAGCCGTCGCCTGCGCCAGATGGCCGGCCTGCTGAAGACCCCCGTCGACGAGGCGGCGGACCGTCTCGCGGCGCTGCTCGAGGAGCGGCGCAAGCTCGAACGCGATCTCTCCGAGGCCCGGCGCAAGCTCGCCATGGGCGGCGGCACCGGCGGCGAGGATCCGATCCGCGAGGTCGGCGGCGTCAAGCTGATGGCGCGTGCGGTGTCGGGCGTCGAGATGAAGGACCTCAAGAGCCTGGCCGACGAAGGCAAGCGGCGCCTCGGCTCCGGCGTGGTCGCCATCGTCGGCGTGGCCGATGACGGCAAGGCCGGCATCGTGGTCGGCGTGACCGAGGACCTGACGAGCAAGCTCGACGCGGTCGCGCTGGTTCGCGTCGGCTCCGAAAAACTCGGCGGCAAGGGCGGCGGCGGACGCCGCGACATGGCCCAGGCCGGTGGCCCCGACGGGGCCCAGGCCGAGGCCGCGCTGGCCGCCATCGAGGCGGCGCTCACGAACGCCGCCTGAGGACGGCCGCCGTGCCGAGAAGGCATCCGCTTCCGGCGCGGCGCAGGCTTTACGAGATCCTGGAACGGAGCAGCGTGAACGATCCCTTCGTTCGCGCTCTCCACGTCTTCCTGATGCTGCTGATCGTGGTGAATGTCACGGCGGTGGTGCTGGAAAGCGTGCCGTCCCTGCGCGATGCCTATCGTCCGCTCTTCATGGTCATCGAGATCGTCAGCGGCGTCATCTTCACGGTGGAATACGCGGCCCGTCTCTGGTGCGCGCCGGAGCACACGCCCTGGCGCCATCTCCCGGCCTGGCGGGCGCGCCTGCGCTGGCTGGTGCACCCGCAATCCATCGTGGATTTCCTGGCCATCGTGCCGTTCTACCTGATCTTCTGGGACATCGGGGGCTTGCGCGCCTTCCTGCTCCTGCGTCTTTTCCGCTTCTTCAAGCTGGCCCGCTACTCGCCCGGCCTCACGAGCCTCATCGACGCGATCTATTCGGAGCGCCGCGCCCTCGTGGCTTCCGGCGTAATCCTCGTCGGCACGGTGCTGCTCGCCGCCTCCGCCATGAATCTCGTCGAGCGCGACGTGCAGCCGGACAAGTTCGGCACGATTCCCGACGCCATGTATTGGGCGATCATCACGCTCACCACCGTGGGCTACGGAGACGTCATTCCCGCGACGCCGCTCGGGCGGGTGATCGCCAGCATCACGGCGGTCGCGGGGCTCGTCATGCTCGCCCTGCCGGTGGGCATCATCGCCAGCGCCTTCTCGCGCGAGATCCACCGGCGCGACTTCGTCATCACCTGGAGCATGGTGGCGCGCGTTCCGATCTTCTCGGATCTCGACGCGGGCGAGATCGCGTCGGTGATGCACTCCCTGCGCTCCCAATCCTGCGAGGCCGGCGAGATCGTCGTCCGGAGGGGCGACGAGGCCCATTCCATGTACCTGATCGCATCCGGCGAAGTGGAGGTGCTGCTGCCGGGCGAGACCGTCAGGCTGGGGCCCGGAGACTTCTTCGGCGAGGCCTCGGTCCTGCGCCGCCGCCGCCGCGGCGTGACCGTGAGGGCGGCCACGCCCTGCAAGCTTCTCGTGCTCGATGCGGAGGATCTGCACCGGCTGATCGATTCCAATCCTGCCATGGCCTCGCATATCGACGAGGTGAGCCAGTCGCGCGGCGGCGACAGGGCCGTCTGACGCGACCTTCGCGAAATTGACGGTGCCGTGCCCTGTGGTAGCATCCCGCCGCTTCTGGACCTGTTGCCCGACGAGATGGCGTTGATCGAATGAGCAGTGATGGCGGGAGGGTCGACCTCCGCAAGAACAAGCGCACTCAGACGCGGCAGGAAGGGCGGATCTTTCTCAAGCGCGGGACCGTGGTCCATTGCATGGTCACGGACCTGTCCCAGGCCGGGGCGAAGCTCACCCTGACCAAGTCGCAGCACCTGCCCGAAACCTTCGACCTCGTCATTCTCGGAAGCGATTTCCGCACCATCCCGTGCGATCTGCGGTGGCAGAAGGGCAACGTTGCCGGCGTCGCGTTCCGCAGCCGCAACGGCGCGGATCAGCTGCTGACGTAAGCCGGTTACCGGAGCGCCGCCTTCGACTGCCGCATGCAGTTGCGGACATAGTCCTTCCGGGCCGCCTTGACGCTGTCCTGAACCGCGGCGCTGCGTGTCACGCCGTTATCCCTCACCCTGTAGGCAAGCCGCGCTTCCTGCCGGCAGATCTGTCTCTGTGCTTCCCTCTCGGGAGAGCGCTGCCTTCCGCGTTCCTGCGCCGACGCTTCCAGGGACGGGAGACCGACGGCGGCAATCGCGACGATCAAGAGAGCACGCATATCCACCTCCTGCTGATCGGGCCCGAAGGGTAAGCCCGGTGGAGGTGGGTGGCGACAGGCCAAAAGGGGTTAAGGATCGAACCAACCGCACGTCAAAGGAAGATCGACACCCTGTAGGCCGGTCTCGCAGAAATCTCCGTCGCAAGACCTGTGATATTCGACGGAGGTTGACTTGACGGAAGCTACAACATCCCCGAAGGCTCGGACGACATTCGGGATACGTTACAATGAGACTGTACTTCGCCGCGCCCCTCGCTCTTCTCGGCAGCATCTTGGCCGGCACGCCAAGTATGGGTCAGGACCGTAACGTACCGCCCACCGTGCTCGTCATCGATGCCTCGAACAGCATGTGGGGCCGTATCGACGGGAAGCCGAAGATGGAGATCGCGCGCGATGCGGTCTCGTCGCTGCTGGACGGCCTGCCGAAAGGCGCGCGCCTCGGCATTGTCGCCTACGGTCACCGCCGTGCGGGCGATTGCGGCGACATCGAACGCATCCTGCCGGTCGGGGCCGTCGACAGGGATCGGGTGCAGGCGGTCGCGGGCCGCCTCACGCCCCGCGGCAAGACGCCGATCACCGCATCGCTGAAGGAGGCGGCCGGGCTGCTCGAACCCGGCAGGCCCGGCAGCGTCATCATTCTCACGGACGGCATCGAGACCTGCAGCGGCGATCCTTGCGCCCTGGCCGAGGAGCTGAAGCGCAGGAATGCGGGCTTCGTTGCCCACGTGATCGGCTTCGACGTCTCGGCCGTGGAGCGTCCGAAGCTGTCCTGCATCGCGGAGCGGACGGGCGGCGCCTTCCTGGCGGCGTCCAACGCGGGCGAGCTCGGTCAGGCCCTGAAGACGACGGCGCAGGCCAAGGCAAAGCCCGCCGTCGCCACCCGCGCGATTCCCCTCGAAGCCACCGACGGCGGACGCCCCGTCGCGGAGGCGAAGTTCACCGTCCTGCGCGGCGGCGATGCCGGCGCCGTGGCGGATGGCGTATCGGGCTCCGTGAACCTGGCGCCGGGCCGCTACCGCGTCTCGGCCGCGACGGCTGCGAAGACGGGGCAGACCGAGGTCGAGGTCACCAAGGCGGCACCGGCGAAGATCGTCGTCGCGCTCTCGGGCGAGCTGCCGAAGGCAAGCCTCAAGCCGGCAAAGTCCAGCGCTCCGGCCACGGGCGAGATCGAGGTGAGCTGGACCGGCCCGGACGGCAAGGGCGACTACATCGTCTTCGCGCGCCCGGACGGCGCGACCCTGGAGACGCGCCATTACAGCTACACGAAGGACGGCAATCCCCTGAAGCTGCGGGTGCCCGGGGAGCCGGGCGAATACGAGCTGCGCTACGTCTCCGATGCCAGCGGCGCGATCCTCGCCCGGGCGAAGGTGACCGCCACGCCGGTTACGGCCACCATCGACGCTCCCGCCAAGGGTGTGGCGGGTTCCGAAATCACGATCAATTTCGAGGGCCCGAACGCGAACGAGGATTGGGTCGGCCTGGCGAAGGCGGGCGCCGCCGTGGACACCTACGAGACCGGAGCCTGGGTCTATGCCAGCAACGGCTCCCCGGCGCGTCTGCGCCTTCCTGCCGAGCCCGGCCTGTACGAGGCCCGCTACATCTCCGGCCTCGACCCGCGAATCCTGGCCACGAAGCCGGTGGAGGTGACGCCCGCCAGCGCCACCGTGACGGCGCCTGCCCGCGGCATGGCGGGCACGAGAATTCCGGTCCGCTTCACAGGGGCGGGAGGCGGCGACACCTTCATCGGCGTGGTGAAGAAGGGCGCCGAAGAGGGCACATGGATCGCCGGAGCCTACGAGCGTCCGGAGGGAGAACAGGTGATGGTGCGCCTGCCGAGCGAGCCCGGCGCCTACGAGATGCGCTTCGTGATGGAGGCCAACGGCACCTACAAGGTTCTCGCCTCGACGCCCGTCGAGGTGGAGCCTGCCGTCGGGTCCGTTTCCGCGCCGGAGAGCGTGGCGGCGGGCAGCGAGGTGACCGTCGCCTTCACCGGCCCGAAGGGCGACGGCGACTACATCACCATCGTGCCCACGGGCGCCGCGCCCGACGCCTATACGGACTTCCGGACCATAACCCCGGACGAATCCTCCGTCACGCTGCCGGCGCCCGAGGAGCCCGGCTCCTACGAGGTGCGCTACGTCATGACAGCGCCGGGAGAGGCCGGAATCCTCGTGGTCGCCCGCAAGCCGCTGAAGGTGGAGTAAAAGCTAATCGTGATCCGGATGCTGGCGGGATTTCATCTTCGCCAGGTCGGCGGGCGTCGCGGAATCTTCCGTTCTCTCGCCTTCGAGCAGATGCAGGGTGTCGAAGGCGGGGAGGCGGCTCTCGATGCCGTATTGGATCTCGGGTTGCACCCGACCCGGCTCGTCCAGGCTGCCGATCGACACGCAGATGCGGTCCTGCTCCACGTAACGGAAGGTCAGCGGCGTTCCGCAGTCGCGGCAGAAACCCCGCTCGACCGCTTCCGAACTCCGGAAGGTGCCGAGCGTGCCCTTCGTCCAGACGATGTCCCGGTTCGGCACGCCGGTCAGGGGGGCGAAGTAGTTGCCGAAGGCCTTCTGGCACATCCGGCAATGGCAGATGCTGGCATGGGTCGGCTTGGACATCAGCGCATAGCGCACCGCGCCGCACTGGCAGCCGCCGGTCATGACCGGGCGCGTTTCCTGTTCCGACATCCGCTCCTCCCTAGGTGTTCAGTCCCGGCATTTGATGGACCGGATCAAGTTTGAAGCGTTTGGGTTCCTTGAGCCAGGTTTTGCAGATGAACTCGTAGGGTGTGAGCCCTTTGAGGGTCTTGAGCCTTCGAGCGAAGTTGTA